>NZ_JADWYS010000001.1:568117-905617 GCF_015831345.1 Caenimonas aquaedulcis
GACACGCTTTTCGGCGGCGCGGGCCTTGACAGCATCACCGGCTCCGAAGGAAACGACGTGCTCGGCGGCATGGGCGCGGACGACACCCTTCTTGGCGGCGACGGCAACGACACGCTGATCGGCGATGAAGGCGACGACAACATCGATGGCGGGGCGGGAATTTCCGACACGGCCTTTTACCGGGGCAACTTCGCGGATTACGTCATCACGTACGACGCGGCAACGCACGAATACACCATCATCGACCAGTCCCCGGGCCGCGACGGCACGGATGTGGTCAAGGGCGTCGAGACCTTCAACTTCTTCGACGGGCCCAAGACCTTCGGCCAGCTCGTTCCCCACGCGGGCGATGGCCTGGTCCTTTCCGGCACGCCATCCAACGACACGCTTTTCGGCGGCGCGGGCCTGGACAGCATCACCGGCTCCGAAGGAAACGACGTGCTCGGCGGCATGGGCGCGGACGACACCCTTCTTGGCGGCGACGGCAACGACACGCTGATCGGCGACGAAGGCGACGACAACATCGATGGCGGGGCGGGAACTTCCGACACGGCCTTTTACCGGGGCAACTTCGCGGAATACGTCATCACGTACGACGCGGCGACGCACGAATACACCATCGTCGACCAGTCCCCGGGCCGCGACGGCACGGATGTGGTCAAGAGCGTCGAGACCTTCAACTTCTTCGACGGGCCCAAGACCTTCGGCCAGCTGGTTCCCCACGCAGGCGATGGCCTGGTCCTTTCCGGCACACCGTCCAACGACACGCTTTTTGGCGGCGCGGGCCTGGACAGCATCATCGGCTCCGAAGGAAACGACGTGCTCGGCGGCATGGGCGCGGACGACACGCTTCTTGGCGGCGACGGCAACGACACGCTGATCGGCGACGAAGGCGACGACAGCATCGACGGCGGAGCGGGGCTTTCCGACACGGCCTATTACCGGGGCAACTTCGCGGATTACGTCATCACGTACAACGCGGCGACGCGCGACTTTTCCATCGCCGACCAGTCTCCCGGCCGTGATGGGACCGATACGCTCAGGAACGTGGAGTTGCTGAATTTCCAGGACGGGCCGCGAAACGTGCCGCTGGTCAGGAACGGAACGAGTGGCAATGATTCGATCGTGGGCGGCGCCGAGGCCGAGGCGATCAGCGGGCTTGCCGGCAACGACACCTTGTCCGGCGGCGCAGGCGACGACACGCTCAAGGGCGCCGCAGGCGACGACAGGCTCGACGGTGGAACCGGCATCAACAGGCTCGAGGGTGGCCTCGGCATCGACACGGCCAGCTACGCCGGCGCAACCGCCGGCGTGGTGGTCAGCCTCGCTTCGACCGCCGCCCAGGTCACGGGTGGCGGGGGTATCGACACCTTGCTGTCCATCGAGAACGCGGTCGGCAGCGACTTCAACGACACCTTGACGGGCAACGGCGTCGCCAACCGCCTCGATGGCGGCATGGGCGACGATTCCCTGAACGGCGCCGGGGGCGCTGACACCATGGCGGGCGGCGCCGGCAACGACCGCTATTCGATCGATGACGCAGGCGACACCCTGATCGAACTGGCCGGCGAAGGGACCGATACCGCCATCAGCAGGGTCAGCTTCACCCTGGGCCCCCACCTCGAGAACCTCACGCTGGCCGGCCTGGCCAACATCGACGGGGCCGGAAACGAACTCGACAACCTGCTCGTGGGCAATGCCCTCGCCAACTTCCTCTCGGGGCTCGAGGGCAACGACAGGCTCCTGGGCGGCACCGGCGATGACATTCTCGACGGAGGCCAGGGTGCGGACACCTTGACCGGCGGTGCGGGCGCCGACACGTTCCGGTTCAGCACCGTGCCCGTCAAATACGTCGCGGACAGGATCACCGACTTCAATGCCGCGGACGACACGATCGCGCTGGACAACAGCGTCTTTTCCGCACTGGGCGACGGGCCCCTGTCGGTGGCAGCCTTCCAGGCCGCGGGCAGTTCAGCGGCATCCACCGCGGCTGTCCGGATCATTTTCAACACGAACAACGGTGCGCTGCTTTACGACGCCGATGGTGCCGGCGGCACGGCGGCGATCCAGTTCGCCACGCTGACCCTCACGGGCCTCGCCGGGCCGCTGACCGCCGCGGACTTCCTGGTGGTTTGAACGAAAAAGCGGCCCCGCGGGGCCGCTTTTGGGGGACACCGGGACCAGCCCGGCCGGTCACTCGATCACTCGATCTTCGCCTTGGCGCGCAATTCCTCCTGGAACTTCGCGAGCTTTTGCTGCTGCAGCTGCTGGGCGATCTGCGGGCGCAGTTCCTCCATCTTCGGCAGCTGCGCCTCGCGGATGTCGTCGAGGCGGATGACGTGCCAGCCATGCTCGCTCTTCACGGGCGTGTCGGTGACCTGGCCCTTGTTCAGCTTGACCATCGCGGTGGAAAACTCCGGCACCCAGTTCGCGGCGGACGCCCAGTCGAGGTCGCCACCGTTGACCGCCGAACCCGGATCCTTCGAACGCTTCTTGGCGAGGTCCTCGAATTTCGCGCCCTTCTTGAGCTGCGCGATGATCGCCTTGGCGTCGTCTTCCTTTTCCACCAGGATGTGGCGTGCGCGATATTCCTTGCCGCCGCTGGCCGCGACGAAGCGGTCGTATTCGGCCTTGATGTCGGCGTCCGTCACCGCGTTCGTCTTCTGGTAGTCGGTCAGCAGCTCGCGCATCAGGATGGTCTGGCGCGCGAGGTCCATCTGCACCTTGAAATCGTCGGTCGCATCCAGGCCGCGGCGCTGGGCTTCCTGCACGAAGATTTCGCGCATGATGATCGCTTCCTTGAGCTGGCCCTGCTGCTCGACGGAAATGGGCTGGCCCTGGCGGGCCATCTGCGCCGCGAGTTGCTCCATGCGGGACGTGGGCACGGCCTTGCCGTTCACGATGGCCAGGTTCTGCGCGAAGGCGGGCAGGGCAAGAGTCAGGATGGCAGCCGCGAGCGCGGGCCGGAAAGCTTGCTTCATGGGAGAGTCCGTTGGAAGTCAGGAAGAAGGGGAAAACGTCTCGATGGCGAGGGCATGGAGGCCCCGGGCCACGAAATCGTGCAGCGCATCATACACAAGGCGATGGCGTGCAACACGGCTTAGGCCATCGAAGCGGGGGGAGGCGATCCGCACCCGGAAATGGGTGCCGGAACCGGTTCCGTCGGAGCCCGCGTGGCCCGCATGTGCAGCGCTCTCATCGATCACTTCGAGCGAGCTCGGCGCGAGGAGTTCCGCGAGCCGCGCGTGCAGCGCATCGGCGGTGATTCCGGTCCCCATCGTCAGGGCCCGGGCGCTTCGTCGGCCTTCATGTAGCGCCCGAGATAGAGCGCCTGGCCGATGACGAACAGGACCATCAACCCCATGCCGCCGAACAGCTTGAAGTTCACCCAGGTGTCGGTGTCGAAATTGAAGGCGACCCACAGGTTGACGACGCCCATGATCGCGAAGAACGCGATCCAGCTCCAGTTCATGGTGCGCCAGGCGTTGTCCGGCAATTCGAGCTGCGAGCCCATGACGGACTTGAGCAGGTTCTTCCTGAAGATCACCTGGCCCGCCAGCAGCGCGCCGCCCATCAGCCAGTAGAGGACCGTGGGCTTCCATTTGATGAAGGTGTCGTTGTGCGCCACGATCGTCGCGCCGCCGAACACGATGATCACCCCCAGGCTCACCCACTGCATCGGCTCCACCTTGCCGGTGCGCCACCGCAGGTAGGCGATCTGCGCGATCGTGGCGGCGATCGCGACGCCGGTCGCGACGTAGATGCCCCCGAGCTTGAACGCCACGAAGAACAGGATGATGGGGAAGAAATCGAGCAGCAGTTTCATGGCGCGATCACTTGCCGTCCTGGGGGGTGAAGTCCAGCGAGGCGGAATTCATGCAGTAGCGCAGGCCGGTGTCCGTCGGGCCGTCGGGGAACACGTGGCCCAGGTGCGCGCCGCAATTCGCGCAGACGGTCTCGACGCGCACCATGCCGTGGCTCGTGTCGCGGATTTCCTTGATCGCGCCCGGCACGGCTTGCGAGAAGCTCGGCCAGCCGCAGCCGGCGTCGAACTTGGTGCCGGAGTCGAACAGCTTGGCGCCGCAGCAGATGCAGTGGTAGCTGCCGTCGGCCCAGACGGTCTCGTACTTGCCCGTGAAGGGCCGCTCGGTGGCGGCGTGGCGGGTGACCTGGAAGGCGCCGGGCTCGGCGCCTTTTTGCGCGAGCAGGGCCTTCCACTCGGCTTCGGTTTTTTCGACAGGGTAGGTCATGAGGAGCAGCTGATTTCGATGTGGGAAGCCCAGTCGGGCGGGAACCCGGCCTTGTCTTCATGGGCCGGGTGTTCGTCAAATGGGGCCTGCAGCAGCGCGAGCAAGCCTTCGACCCCCGAATAGTCGCCGAGTTTCGCCTGCCGGATGGCGAGTTCGCCCAGGTGGTTGCGCAGGACGTACTTGGGATTGATGCGCAGCATGCGCTGCCCGGCATCGCCCCGGCCGCTTTCCTCGACCCGGGGGATGTAGCGGGCGAGCCAGGCGTCGAACGCCGGGCGGTCCAGGAACAGGTCCCGTGTGGCCTCCCCGGGACCGTCCGCCACCGCGTGGGACAGGCGGCGCCAGAAGATCGTGTAGTCCACGCCGTCCTGGGCCAGCAGCTTCAGGATGTCCTCGATCAGCGCGCGGTCCCCATCCCGGGCGTCCGCCAGGCCGAGCTTGGCCCGCATGCGCGATTCCAGCTCGCGCGGGAACACCGCCTTGTACGACTCCAGCGCTGCCAGCGCCATCTCCTGGTCGCCGATCAGCGGCAGCAGCGCCTGGCCGAGGCAGAAAAGGTTCCAGTAGGCGACGTTCGGTTGCTTGTTGTAGGCATAGCGGCCTTGCTCGTCGCTGTGGTTGCAGATGTGCCCGGGCACGAAGGCATCGAGGAACTGGAAGGGGCCGTAGTCGATCGTGAGGCCCAGGATGCTCATGTTGTCGGTGTTCATCACGCCATGGCAAAAGCCCACCGCCTGCCACTGCGCGACCATCGCCGCCGTGCGCTCGCTGACCTGTTCGAGGAATGCCGCGTAGGGGTTGCCGGAAAACTTGCCGGTTGCCAGGCAGTCCGGGTAGAACCTGCCGATCACGTAGTCGGCGAGCTGCCTGAGCTCGGCGTGCTGGTCGCGCGCCGCGAAATGCTCGAAGTGCCCGAAGCGGATGAAGCTGGGCGCGACCCGCGTCACCACCGCGGCGGTCTCGACTTCCTCGCGGCGGATCGGGGCATCGGAGCCCGTCACAGCCAGCGCGCGTGTGGTGGGAATGCCCAGGCCCCACAAGGCTTCCGAGCCCAGGTATTCGCGGATGCTCGAGCGCAGCACGGCGCGCCCGTCGCCCATTCGGGAGTAGGGCGTTTTTCCGCTGCCCTTGAGCTGAAGTTCGCGCGGGCCGGCGGGCGTGTCGATCTCGCCCAGCAGGATGGCGCGGCCGTCGCCGAGCTGGCCCGCCCACACCCCGAACTGGTGGCCGCTGTAGACGCTGGCGAGCGGCTGCGACCCGGGGATCAGGGCGTTGCCCGTGAGCGCCAGAACGCCGGCCGGCGAGGCGAGGGCCTCCGCATCCAGCCCCAGCTCCCGTGCGAGCAGCGCATTGACGGAGATGCCGTAGGGCTCGGGCAGGGGAGTCGAGCGCAGTTCCGTGAAAAACGCCGGCCCCAGCGTATGGAAACTGTTGCGCCACGGCGCGCCCAATTCAAGCTCGGCCGTGGCGGATTCCGCGATTTCTGTCATGCCCGCATTGTCCCCGGTTCGACGCGCCGGTGCCGGCGCAGGGTTGCCGCCCCCCCGGGTGTTGCCGGATGGAAAGCACGGGCATGAAGCACTAGCATCCGCCAACTACATGCCGCCAGGAGTTTCGATGCTGGGTTTGATGCAAGACCAACCGCTGTTGATTTCGTCGTTGATCGATTTCGCCGAAAAGCACCACGGCGAGGGCGAGATCGTCTCGCGCCGAGTCGAGGGCGACCTTCACCGCTACCACTGGAGGGATGTGGCGAAGCGCGCCCGCCAGGCGGCCAACGCGCTGGACGCCATGGGCCTGAAGTTCTCGGACCGCGTCGCCACGCTGGCCTGGAACGGCTACCGCCACCTGGAGCTCTATTTCGGGGTCAGCGGCTCCGGCCGCGTGCTGCACACCATCAACCCGCGCCTGCATCCGGACCAGATCGCCTGGATCGCGAACCACGCCGAAGACCAGGTGCTCTGCTTCGACCTCACTTTCCTGCCGCTGGTGCAGGCGGTGCACGCGCGCTGCCCGGGGATCCGCGAGTTCGTCGCACTTTGCGACAGCGGCAAGCTGCCCCAGGACAGCGGCGTGCCCAACCTCGTGGCCTACGAGGACTGGATCGGCGGGCAGCCCGGCACCTACGCGTGGCCGCAGTTCGACGAGAACTCCGCATCGAGCATGTGCTACACGAGCGGCACGACGGGCAACCCGAAGGCCGCGCTCTACAGCCACCGGTCCACGATCCTGCATGCCTACGCGGCGGCCTTGCCGGACGTCATGTGCCTTTCGGCGCGCGACTCCGTGCTGCCCGTGGTGCCGATGTTCCACGTCAACGCCTGGGGCATCCCGTATTCGGCGGCCTTGACCGGCTGCAAGCTGGTCTTCCCCGGCCCCGCGATGGACGGCAAGTCGATCTATGAATTGATCGAGTCGGAAAAGGTCTCCTACGCCGCGGGCGTGCCGACGGTCTGGCAGATGCTTTTGGGCCACATGAAGCCGGGCGGCCTGCGTTTCTCCACGCTGAAGCGCACCGTGATCGGCGGCTCGGCCTGCCCGCCGGCCATGATCAATGCCTTCCGCGAGGACTACGGCGTCGAGGTGCTCCACGCCTGGGGCATGACGGAGATGAGCCCCCTCGGCACGCTGTGCACCCTGAAGAACAAGGACCTCGAAAAGTCGCCCGAGGAGCAGATGCGCATCCGCCTGAAGCAGGGGCGCGCCATCTTCGGCGTCGACATGAAGATCGTCGGCGAGGACGGCAAGGAGCTGCCGTGGGACGGCAAGGCCTCCGGCGACCTTTACGTGCGGGGCCCCTGGGTGGTGCGCGAATATTTCAAGGGCGAGGGCGGCTCGCCGCTGGTCGATGGCTGGTTCCCGACCGGCGACGTCGCGACGATCGACGCCGACGGCTACATGCAGATCACCGACCGCAGCAAGGACGTGATCAAGTCCGGCGGCGAATGGATCAGCTCCATCGACGTGGAGAACATCGCCGTGGCGCACCCGGCCGTGGCCATGGCCGCCTGCGTCGGCATGAAGCACCCCAAGTGGGACGAGCGGCCGATCGTGGCGGTCGTCAGGAAGCCCGGCGCGGAGGTGACGCGCGAGGAGCTGATCAAGTTCTACGAGGGCAAGACCGCGAAGTGGCAGATCCCCGACGACGTCGTCTTCGTCGATGCGATTCCCATCGGCGCCACGGGCAAGATGCTCAAGACGCGGCTGCGCGAAATGCTGAAGGACTACAAGCTGCCCAACACCTGAGGCCCGTGTCACCTGCGCGATAGGAACCGGCGCGCTTAGGGGCAATCCCTGAGCGTTGCACCGCACAAAAAAAGCTACCCTGCCCGCTGTCGGATTTACCAGGAGACATCAATGAAGTTCGCATTCAGACTCGTTGCCGCCGCATCCGTGCTGGCCCTCGCAGGCCCGCTGTTCGCCCTGCAGGCCACCCCCGCCAAGCCGGCGCCCGCCAAAGCCGGTGCGCCTGCCGGTGCACTCGCCGGCCAGACGGTGCGCATCGCCTTCATGGACCCGCTGTCCGGGCCGTTCGCCAACGTCGGCCAGAACCAGCTCAAGAGCTGGCAGTTCGCGGCCGAGCGCATGTCGGGCGCGAAGAACCCGGCCGGCGTGAAATTCGAAGTCGTCGGCTTCGACAACAAGGGCTCCCCGCAGGAAAGCCTGAACACGCTCAAGGCTGCGATCGACCAGGGCTTCCGCTACGTCACGCAGGGCAACGGCTCGGGCGCCGGCCTCGCGATCCTGGACGCGGTCTCCAAGCACAACGAGCGCAACCCGGGCAAGGAACTGATCTACCTGAACTACGCGGCCGTCGATCCCGCGATGACCAACGAGAAGTGCGACTACTGGCACTTCCGCCTGGATGCGGACACGTCCATGAAGATGGAGGCGCTCACGGCCTTCATCAAGGACCAGCCCAAGGTCAAGAGCGTCTACATCATCGGCCAGAACTACTCGCACGGCCAGCAGGTCGCCAAGTACTTCAAGGAAGGCATCGCGCGCAAGCGTCCCGACATCAAGATCGCCGGCGAAGACCTGCACCCGATCGGCCAGGTGAAGGATTTCGCGCCCTACGTCGCGAAGATCAAGCAGTCCGGCGCCGACACCATCGTGACCGGCAACTGGGGCCAGGACCTGACGCTGCTCGTGAAGGCGCTGAACGACGCGGGCCTGAAGATCCCGATGTACACCTACTACGCCGGCGTGACCGGCACGCCCACCGCGCTCGCCGCGGGCGGCGACAGCGAGGTCTACGTCGTGGCGTACGGCCACGCCAACCACACGGGCGAGCTCGGCGCGATGGGCGCGGAGTTCTTCAAGAAGTTCGACGACGACTACTACACCTTCGCCACCTACAACGGCATCTCGCTGCTCGGCGCGGCGATCGCCAAGGCCGGCAGCACCGAGCCCTCGAAGGTGGCCAAGGCCATGGAAGGCCTGCAGGTCAAGAGCTTCGCCGGCGACGTGACGATGCGCGCGTCCGACCACCAGCTGCAGCAGACCATGTACATCACCAAGTGGCAAAAGGCCAAGAAGGGCGAGTACAGCGTGGAGAAGACCGGCTACACCTTCGTGCCGATCAAGCAGATGGACCCCTACGTCTCGAGCACGCCGACCAGCTGCCAGATGAAGCGGCCGTCCGCCTCCTGAGCGCGGGGCTCGCGCGCTCCGGGCCAATCGCCGGAGCCCGTTCGCCCCCGGGGTGAACGGGCTCTTTTCCTGTCCGCAGGGGATCCATGGAATTCTTCACCATATCGCTGTTGAACGGCATCAGCTACGGGCTGCTGCTGTTCATGCTCAGCTCCGGGCTGACGCTCATCTTCAGCATGATGGGCGTGCTCAACTTCGCGCACGCGAGCTTCTACATGCTGGGCGCCTATTTCGCCTACAGCACGACGCAGCTCGTGGGCTTCTGGCCGGCGCTCTTCGTCGCGCCGTTGCTGGTCGCGGTGCTCGGCGCCGCCTTCGAGAAGTACTGCCTGCGGCGCGTGCACAAGTTCGGGCACGTGCCCGAGCTGCTCATCACGTTCGGGCTCTCGTTCATCATCCTGGAGATGGTGCAGCTGATCTGGGGCACGAGCTCGGTGGACTACCGCGTGCCGGCGCTGCTGGACGGGCCGCTCTTCAAGATCTACGGCACCGCCTTTCCCGCCTACCGCGCCTTCATGATGTTCGTCGCGATCCTCATGCTGATCGCGATCTGGCTGCTGCTCACGCGCACGCGCATCGGCCTGGTGATCCAGGCGGCGCTCACGCACCCCGACACGGTGGAGGCGCTCGGGCACAACGTGCCGCGCGTCTTCATGCTGGTCTTCGGCGGAGGTGCCGCGCTCGCGGGGCTCGCGGGCGTGATCGGCGGCAACGCCTTCGTCACCGAACCGGGGATGGCGGCAACCGTCGGCTCCGTGATCTTCGTGGTGGTGGTGGTCGGCGGCATGGGGTCGCTGTCGGGCGCGTTCGTCGCCTCGCTGCTGATCGGCGTCATCCAGACTTTCGCCGTGGGCATCGACAGCTCGCTCATGGGCGCGGCGTCGTCGGCCGGCCTGGACATCACGCCGCAGACTTTCGGCTATGCGCTGTGGAAACTCAAGATCAGCCAGATCGCGCCGATCCTGCCGTACATGTTCCTCGTGCTGGTCCTGATCTTCCGGCCCAAGGGCCTTCTGGGGACGAGGGAAGGATGAGCGCCGCCTACTACGAATTCAAGCCGCACAACATCGGCCGCTGGATCCTCTGGAGCCTGTTCGCGCTGGTGCTGCTCGTGGCGCCGCTGGTGTTCACCAGCAGCCTGTCGCAGACGCTGCTGAGCCAGATGGGCATCGCCATCATCGTCTGCCTCTCCTACAACATGCTGCTGGGGCAGGGCGGCATGCTCAGTTTCGGGCACGCCGTGTATTCGGGGCTGGGCGCGTTCCTCGCGATGCACACGCTGAACCTCGTGAGCAAGAACGGCTTTCCGCTGCCGGTGAGCCTCGTGCCCATCGCCGGCGGCGTCGCGTCCATGCTGTTCGCCGTCGTCTTCGGCTGGGTCACCACGAAGAAGGCCGCGACGCCCTTCGCGATGATCACGCTGGGCATCGGCGAGCTGGTGTGGGCGAGCTCGCTGATGTTCCCCGAATTCTTCGGCGGCGAGGGCGGCATCAACGGCAACCGCGTCGCGGGACCGGCGCGCTTCGGCATCACCTTCGGCCCGCAGATCCAGCTGTACTACCTGATCGCGGTCTACACCTTCGCCTGCACCGCGCTCATGTTCGCCTTCACGCGCACGCCGCTCGGCCGCATGCTCAACGCGGTGCGCGACAACCCGGAGCGCGTGGAATTCGTGGGCTACGACACGCAGAAGGTGCGCTACATCGCCTTCATCATCGCGGCGTTCTTCGCGGGCATCTCGGGCGGCCTCGCGGCGCTGAACTTCGAGATCGTCACGTCCGAGGTCGTCGGCGGGCAGCGCTCCGGCGCCTACCTGCTCTTCACCTTCCTCGGGGGCGCCACCTTCTTCTTCGGCCCGATCATCGGCGGCATCCTCATGGTGTTGGCCTTCGTGCTGCTGTCCGAATTCACCAAGGCGTGGCTGCTGTACCTGGGCCTGGTCTTCCTCTTCATGGTGATGTATGCGCCCGGCGGCATCGCCAGCCTGATCATGATGAACCTGCGTGTCGCCGCCTTCGGCCGCCTGAAGGAACTCTGGGTGAGCTACCTCGCACTGGCGTTCACGGCGTTCATCGCGCTGCTGGGCGCCGCGTCGATGATCGAGATGGTCTACCACCTGAAGCTCAACGCCGCCCTCGGCCCGCAACTGCACTTCCTCGGCATGACGCTGGACGCGAAGGGCGTCAACAGCTGGTTCGGCTGCGTGTTCGTTATGCTGACGGGCATCGGCCTGTTCGAGGTCACGCGCCGCCACTTCCTGCACCAGTGGGGCGAAATCCAGGAATATATCGAGCTGGAAATGAAGCGAAGGCAAAACCTGTGACAGTCCCCGCCCTCGAACTCAAAGACCTGCGCAAGAGCTTCGGCAAGACGGAGATCATCCGCGGCTGCAGCCTGGCGGTGAAGGCGGGCGAACGCATCGCCGTGATCGGCCCCAACGGCGCGGGCAAGTCCACGCTGTTCAACCTCATCAGCGGGCGATTCGCGCCCACGAGCGGCGAGGTGCTGCTGAACGGCCAGCGCATCGACGGCAAGAAGCCCTTCGAGATCAACCGCCTGGGCCTGTCGCGCAGCTTCCAGATCACCAACATCTTCCCCAAGCTCAGCGTCTTCGAGAACCTGCGCTGCGGGGTGCTGTGGAGCCTGGGCTACCGCTACACCTTCCTGAAATTCCTGGCGGACCTCGACGATGCGAACGAGCGCGCGGAGCAGCTGATGCACATGATCAAGCTCGACCGCAAGCGGGACATCCTGGCGATCAACCTCACCTATGCCGAGCAGCGGGCGCTGGAGATCGGCATCACGATCGCCGGGGGCGCGCAGGTCATCCTGCTGGACGAACCGACGGCCGGCATGAGCAAGAGCGAGACCAAGCGCTTCATCGAGCTCATCAAGGAAGTGACGATCGGCAAGACCCTGCTCACGGTCGAGCACGACATGGGCGTGGTGTTCGGCTTGGCCGACAAGATCGCCGTGGTCGTCTATGGCGAAATCCTCGCGTACGACCAGCCCGAGGCCGTGCGCGCCAACCAGCGCGTGCAGGAGGCCTATCTCGGCTCCCACGTCGCCGACGCACAAGCCAATCACTGACATGCTCAAAGTACAGAATCTCCATGCCTTCTACGGCAAGAGCCACGTCCTGCACGGCGTGGAGTTCGACGTGGGGGAGGGCGAGATCGTCGCGCTGCTGGGGCGCAACGGCTCCGGCCGCTCGACCACGGCGAAGGCCATCATGGGCATGGTCGACTGCACCGGAACGGTGGACTGGAAAGGCCGCCAGACCCTGGGCTGCAAGCCCTACGAGATCGCGCACCTGGGCATCGGCTACGTCCCGGAGAACCGCGACATCTTCCCGAAGATCACGGTGCACCAGAACCTCATGCTCGGCCAGAAGAGCGCCAAGCAGAAGGGCCGCTGGACCTTCGACGACATGTACGAGATGTTTCCGCGCCTGAAGGAGCGGCAGCATACGGAGGCGGGCGTGCTGTCCGGCGGCGAGCAGCAGATGCTCACCCTGTGCCGCACGCTGATGGGCGACCCGGACCTGATCATCATCGACGAGCCGACCGAGGGCCTCGCCCCCAAGATCGTGGAGCTGGTGGGCCAGTACCTGCAGAAGCTGAAGGAGCGCGGGATCTCGGTGCTGCTGATCGAGCAGAAGCTGACCATCGCGATGGCGATCTCCGACCGCGCGCTGGTGATGGGGCACGGAAGCATCGTGTTCCAGGGCACGCCGGATTCGCTGCGTGCGGATGCGTATATCCGCAAGGAGTGGCTGGAGGTTTAGCCTTCGCATTCGGGTTCAAGGACGCAGAAGTCGCAGAAACCACGCAGAATTTCGCAGAAAGATTCCAAAGGATTTTTTTGGGCTTCTTTCTGCGTAACTTCTGCGACTTCTGCGTCCGGCTGTCCGGCCCCGCATTTGTCCCCGCCGTGACAAAGCGCCTAGGTCGGCGCACCATAGCGTTCTAAAATCAAAAACGAACGACCGTTCTTTTCGTGCAGTTTCCCATTCCCCAGGAGCGACCCATGAGCGCTGAATACAAAGTCCACGGTGACGTGGCGGTGATCACGATGAACAACCCGCCCGTCAATGGGCTCGGGCATGCCACGCGCCTCGGCCTCACCGACGGGCTGGCGAAAGCCAACGCCGATGCCTCCGTGAAATCCATCGTCATCACCGGCGCCGGCAAGGCGTTTTCCGGCGGCGCGGACATCAAGGAGTTCGGGACGCCCAAGGCGCTCGCCGAGCCGAACCTGCTTTCCGTCATCATCGCGGTCGAAAATTCCGCCAAGCCCGTCGTCGCGGCCATTCATTCCGTGTGCATGGGCGGCGGCCTCGAGCTCGCGCTCGGCTGCCACTATCGCATCGCGGCGCCGGGCACCAACGTCGCGCTGCCCGAAGTGAAGCTCGGCCTCATCCCCGGCGCCGGCGGCACGCAGCGCCTGCCGCGCGTGCTGGGCGTGGAGACAGCGCTCAACATGATCGTGAGCGGCGAGCCCGTGAAGAGCGAACTGCTCGCGCAGCAGCCCGGCCAGAAGCTGTTCGACAAGATGGCGTCCTCGCCCGAATCGCTCGCCGAGGAAGCGCTGGCCTTCGCGCGCTCCGTCGCCGATGTGCGCCCGCTCCCCCTGGTGCGCAACCTGCCGTCCAAGCACCCGCTGGGCGATGCGTACTTCCAGTTCGCGCGCAACATGGTCAAGGGCATGGCCAAGGGCCTGCCGGCGCCGGAGAAGTGCGTCGACGCCGTCGAATCGTCGACGCTGAAGAAGTTCGACGATGGCATGGCTTACGAGCGGGAGATCTTCACCGCACTCATGTTCACTCCCGAGAGCCGTGCGCTTCGCCACCTCTTCATGGCCGAGCGCGCCGCCTCCAAGATCGCCGACGTGCCGGAAGACACGCCGCAACGCGAGATCAAGCAGGTCGCCGTGATCGGCGCCGGCACCATGGGCGGCGGCATCACGATGAACTTCCTCTCCGCGGGCATCCCGGTGAAGATGCTGGAGATGAAGCAGGAGGCGCTCGACAAGGGCATCGCGACCATCCGCAAGAACTACGAAGCCCAGGTCAAGAAGGGCAAGCTCAAGCAGGACAAGTACGAGAAGACGATGAGCCTGCTCACGACCACGCTCGACTACAACGACCTGAAGGACGCCGACCTCGTGATCGAGGCCGTGTTCGAGGAGATGGGCGTCAAGCAGAAGGTGTTCGAGAAGCTCGACGAAGTGATGAAGCCCGGCGCGATCCTCGCGTCCAACACCTCCACGCTCGACGTGAACAAGATCGCCTCCTTCACCAAGCGTCCGCAGGACGTCGTGGGCCTGCACTTCTTCAGCCCGGCCAACGTCATGAAGCTGCTGGAAGTCGTGCGCGGCGCGAAGACCGGCAAGGACGTCATGGCCACCGTGATGGCGGTTGCCAAGAAGATCCGGAAGACGGCCGTCGTCTCCGGCGTGTGCGACGGCTTCATCGGCAACCGCATGATCGAGCAGTACAGCCGCCAGGCGGGCTTCCTCCTCGATGAAGGCGCGACGCCGCAGCAGGTGGACAAGGCGATCGAGAAGTTCGGCTTCGCGATGGGCCCGTTCCGCATGGGCGACCTCGCGGGCAACGACATCGGCTGGGCGATCCGCAAGCGCCGCGCCACCGAGCGCGCCGACATGAAGTACAGCCGCACCGCCGACAAGCTGTGCGAGCTCGGCCGCTTCGGCCAGAAGACGGGCGCGGGCTGGTACGACTACAAGGAAGGCAAGCGCGACGCGATTCCTTCGGAGCTGGTCAACAAGATGATCGAGGACCACCGCAAGGAACTCGGCATCACGCCGCGCAAGATTTCCGACGAGGAGATCGTGCAGCGCCTGGTGTTCGCGCTCGTCAACGAAGGCGCGCACATCCTGGAGGACGGCATCGCGTCCAAGGCCGGCGACATCGACATGGTCTACATCACGGGCTACGGCTTCCCGTTCTCGCGCGGCGGCCCGATGCTCTACGCGGACCAGGTGGGCCTCTTCAACGTGGCACAGGCGATGAAGCGCTTCCAGAAGAACCCGCGCGACGACGCGAATTTCTGGGAGCCTGCGCCGCTGCTCGCGAAGCTCGTGGCCGAAGGCAAGACCTTCAACGGCTGATCGCGTCGTGATCAAGCGCGCGCTCTGGCTGGTGCTGGGACTGTTGCTGCTGCTCGCGGCCGCCGTGGCCGTGAACACGTGGCGCCAGGGCTCGCGCCAGCTGGACGTGCCCGCCGCGCCGCCGGTGGCGGTGGACGAAAGGTCCGTAGCGGACAAGCTCGCGGGTGCGATCCGTTTCCAGACCGTCTCCAGCCTGGAGGATGCGCAGCTCAACGCGGAAGAATTCCGCAAGTTCCATGCGTACCTCGAACAGCGCTTCCCCAAGGTCCATGCCACGCTCCGACGCGAGGTGGTGGGCGGCCTGAGCCTGCTGTACACCTGGCCCGGGAGCGACCCGAAGGCGCTGCCCATCATGCTGATGGCGCACCAGGACGTCGTGCCGATCGCGCCCGGGACCGAGCCCAACTGGAAGGCTTCGCCCTTCGCCGGCGAGACGAAAGGCGGTTTCGTCTGGGGCCGCGGCGCCTGGGACGACAAGGGCAACCTGATCTCGCAACTCGAGGCGCTCGAAATGCTGGTGGGAGAGGGATTCAAGCCGCGCCAGACGATCTACCTGGCGTCCGGCGCCGACGAGGAAGTGGGCGGCCTGCGCGGCGCGGCGCAGATCGTCAAGCTGCTGCAGTCGCGCAACGTGCGGCTCGACTTCGTGATCGACGAGGGCCTGCTCATTACCGACGGCATCATGCCGGGCTTGAACCAGCCCGCGGCGCTGATCGGCATTGCCGAGAAGGGCTACATGTCGGTGGTGCTCAAGGTGCCGGCCACGCCGGGGCATTCCTCGATGCCGCCTCCCGCGGGGCAGAGCGCGATCGGGATGATGAGCGCGGCGCTGCGGCGGCTCGACGACGAGCAGCTGCCCGCGGCCATCCGCGGCGTCGCCCGCGAGATGTTCCAGACCGTCGCGCCCGAGATGAGCGGCTTCGGCCGCGTGGCGCTGTCCAATCTCTGGCTGTTCGGCCCGCTGGTACAGGCGCAGCTGGAAAAGGGCGCCAGTACCAACGCGATGCTGCGCACGACCACGGCGCTCACCATCGTCAACGCCGGCAACAAGGACAACGTGCTTCCCGGCAACGCCGAGGCCACGGTGAACTTCCGCCTGCTGCCGGGCGACACGCGCGACTCGGTGATGCAGCACGTGAAGGCCAAGGTCGCGAACGACAAGTTCGAACTCAAGGCGCTCGACGGCGGCGCGGAACCGTCGCCGATCTCGCCCACGCAGTCGGATTCCTACCGGCTCGTCAACCGCACCGTGCGCTCGCTGTTCCCCGGCACGATCGTCGCGCCGGGCCTCATGATCGGCGCGACCGATTCGCGCTACTACTCCGCCATCAGCGACCACGTCTACCGCTTCTCGCCCGTGCGCGCGAAGCCCGAGGACCTGCCGCGCTTCCACGGCACCAACGAGCGCATCGCCACGTCCAACCTGGCGGAGCTCGTCCGCTTCTATCACCAGCTCCTGCGCAACGCCTCGGCTGCGCCGGCATCCGTTTCCGCTTCGTCCTAGAAAGGCCACCGTCATGACTTCCGCCGTTATCGTCTCCACCGCCCGCACGCCCCTGGCCAAGAGCTGGAAGGGCGCCTTCAACATGACGCACGGCGCGACGCTGGGCGGCCACGCCGTCAAGCACGCGCTGCAGCGAGCCGGCATCGACGCCGCCGAAGTGGAGGACGTGATCATGGGTTGCGCCAACCCCGAGGGCGCGACCGGCGCCAACATCGCGCGCCAGATCGCATTGCGCGCCGGCATGCCCGTCACCGTGTCGGGCGTGACCGTCAACCGCTTCTGCTCGTCCGGCCTGCAGACCATCGCGCTCGCCGCGCAGCGCATCCTTGCGGGCGAGGCCGACGTGTACGTCGCGGGCGGCGTCGAAAGCATCTCCTGCGTGCAGCAGGAAATGAACACGCACATGATGAAGGACCCCGAGCTCGACAAGGTCAAGCCCGAGATCTACTGGTCGATGCTGCAGACCGCCGAGCAGGTCGCCAAGCGCTACAACATCAGCCGCGACGCGATGGACGAATACGGCGCCGCGAGCCAGCAGAAGGCCTGTGCGGCGCAGGCCGAAGGCCGCTTCGATGCGGAGATCGCGCCGATCACCGTGCAGGCCGGCGTCGCCGATGCGGTGATGGGCCTGCGCACCAAGGAAGTCACGGTGAGCAAGGACGAGGGCACGCGCGAGGGCACGACCAAGGAAGGCATCAGCGGCATCCGCTCCGCGCTGCCGGGCGGCGTGATCACCGCGGGCAACGCGAGCCAGTTCTCCGACGGCGCGGGCGCCTGCGTCGTGGTGAGCGAGGAGTACGCGAGCAGGCACAACCTGAAGCCGCTCGGCCGCTTCCTGGGCTTCGCGGTGGCGGGCTGCGAGCCCGACGAAATGGGCATCGGCCCGGTGTTCGCGGTGCCGAAGGTGCTGAAAAAGCTCGGCCTGAAGGTGGGCGACATCGACCTGTGGGAGTTGAACGAGGCATTCGCGGTGCAGGTGATCTATTGCCGCGACAAGCTGGGCATCCCCAACGACAAGCTGAACGTGAACGGCGGCGCGATCGCGCTGGGCCACCCCTACGGCGTCTCGGGCCAGCGCCTGACGGGCCATGCGCTGATCGAGGGCAAGCGCCGCGGGGCGAAGCGCGTCGGGGTCACGATGTGCATTGGCGGCGGGATGGGGGCTGCGGGGATCTTCGAAGTGCTCTGAAATACCGAATTCAGGGCAAGGACGCAGAATTCGCAGAAGTTACGCAGAAGAAAGCCCAGAAAAGTCCATTTAAATTTTTTCTGCGAAATTCTGCGTGGCTTCTGCGACTTCTGCGTCCGGTCAAGCCCGACTTGAAGCTCCAGGAATACGATGCCGCTGCGCCAAACACTCGACTTCCTGCTCTACGACTGGCTGCACGCCCAGCAGTTGACCGGACGTCCGCGCTTCGCCGATCACTCGCGCGAAACATTCGACGCGGTGCTCGACACCTGCGAGCGCATCGCGCGGGAAAAGTACGCACCGCACAACCGCACCCTCGACATCGAGGAGCCGCGCTTCGACGGCGAAAAGGTCATCCTGCCGGCCTGTTCCAAGGAGGCCTACGATGCGTTCGCCGCTTCCGGGATGCTCAGCGCCGCGCAGGACTACGCCATCGGCGGCATGCAGCTGCCCTATACCGTGGAGTCGGCGGCGCACACCTTCTTCGCGATGGCTTCGGTCAGCATGGGTTCCGGCATGCTCACGGTGGGCAACGCCAACCTGCTGATGGTGCACGGCACCGAACTGCAGAAGCAGGTCTTCGCGCTCAATGAATTTTCCGGGCGCTGGTCGGGGACGATGTGCCTGTCGGAGCCGCAGGCGGGCTCGTCGCTGTCGGACATCGTGACGCGCGCGGTGCCGGACGGTGAGGGATTCGAAAATGACCCGCTCGGCCCGCGTTACCGCCTCACGGGCAACAAGATGTGGATCTCGGCGGGCGAGCATGAGCTCACCGAGAACATCATCCACCTCGTGCTCGCGAAGATCCCGGGGCCGGACGGCAAGATCATCCCCGGCACCAAAGGCATCTCGCTCTTCATCGTGCCCAAGAAGCTGGTGGACGCAGATGGGCGACTCACCGGCGCGCGCAACGACGTCGCGCTCGCCGGCCTGAACCACAAGCTCGGCTGGCGCGGCACCACGAACACGCTGCTCAACTTCGGCGAAGGCAAGTTCAAGGTGGATGGCAGGGCGGGCGCCGTCGGCTATCTCGTCGGCCGGCCGCACGAAGGCCTGCGCTGCATGTTCCACATGATGAACGAGGCACGCATCGGCGTCGGCATGGCGGCCGTCATGCTGGGAATGGCAGGCTATGCCGCGTCGCTTGAGTACGCGAAGAACCGGCCGCAGGGCCGGCCCGTGGGGCCCGCCGGCAAGGACCCTTCGCGGCCGCAGGTGCGCATCATCGAACACGCCGACATCAAGCGCATGCTGCTGGCGCAGAAGTCGTACTGCGAAGGCGCGCTAGCCCTCGCGCTCTACTGCGCGCGGCTCGTCGACGAACAACATACGGGCGAACCCGATGTGGCCAACGAAGCGCGTTTGCTGCTCGAGGTTCTGACGCCCATCGCCAAGAGCTGGCCGAGCGAGTGGTGCCTGGAAGCCAATTCGCTCGCGATCCAGATCCACGGCGGCTACGGCTACACCCGGGACTTCCCGGTGGAGCAGTACTGGCGCGACAACCGCCTGAACATGATCCACGAGGGCACGCACGGCATCCAGGCTGCGGACCTGCTGGGCCGCAAGGTGCGCATGGAAGGCGGGCAGGGGCTGGAACTGCTGGCCGGACGCATGCGCGCGACGATGGCGCGCGCAGGAAGCCGCGCCGACCTCGCGGCCTACGCGACCGCGCTCGGCGAGGCGCTCACGCAGGTCGCGGACGCCACGAAAGCCGCCTGGTCCACCGGCGACCCGGCGGAGGCGCTCGCGAACGCGGTCCCCTACATGCAGGCCTTCGGCCACACTGTCATCGCATGGATCTGGCTGGACGTGGCGCTCTCGGTGCCCGCGAATTCGAACGATCCCGCGCACGAGGGGCGGCTGCGCGCGGCGCGTTATTTCTTCCACTACGAGCTGCCCAAGATCGGCGCCTGGCTGCAAGTCGCGGCCAGCCGCGACCCGACGTGCGCGGACATGCCCGAGGAGGCCTTCTGATGTCATCGCCACGCGCCATCCTGTGGGTCGAACGGCTGGTGTGGATGCTGATCTACGGCGGGCTCTTCGCAGCCATCATCGGCCTCGCGACGAAAGGAAGCGACCCGGCAACCGGCTGGTGGCTCATCGTCATCGGCGTCCTCATCGC
Organism: Caenimonas aquaedulcis; assembly: GCF_015831345.1. Taxonomy (NCBI): domain Bacteria; kingdom Pseudomonadati; phylum Pseudomonadota; class Betaproteobacteria; order Burkholderiales; family Comamonadaceae; genus Caenimonas; species Caenimonas aquaedulcis. The sequence goes on from NZ_JADWYS010000001.1 coordinate 587,968, forward strand.
CGCCATCGGCGCGCTGCTCGTCTGGGTGCGCTCCCGGATGCGCGCCGGCCCCTGAACCCACCACAAGGACATCCTCATGACACGCACGGTCCAGCAACTCTTCAACCTCGAGGGCAAGACGGCCCTCGTCACCGGCGGCTCCCGCGGCCTCGGCCTGCAGATGGCGCACGCCCTCGGCGAGGCGGGGGCGAAGATCATGCTCAGCTCGCGCAAGGCCGGCGACCTGGAGGAGGCCGCCGCCGAACTGCAGGCGGCGGGCATCGACGCGCGCTGGATCGCGGCCGACTGCGCGAAGGAAGAAGAAATCCACCGCCTCGCGAGCGAGACGATGGAGCGCATGGGCGACGTCCACATCCTCGTGAACAATGCGGGCGCCGCCTGGGGCGCGCCCGCCGAAGACCACCCGGTCGAGGCGTGGGACAAGCTCATGAACCTCAACGTGCGCGGCTACTTCATCCTGTCGCAGCACATCGCCAAGCACAGCATGATCCCGGCGAAGTACGGCCGCATCATCAACATCGCCTCCATCGCGGGGCTGGGCGGCAACCCGCCGGAGATGCAGACGCTCGCCTACAACACGTCCAAGGGCGCCGTCATCAACTTCACGCGCGCGCTGGGCTGCGAATGGGGCAAGTACAACATCACGGTGAACGCGATCTGCCCCGGCTTCTTCCCGAGCCGCATGACCAAGGGCGTGCTCGAACACCTGGGAACGGACAAGCTCGCGGCGCACGCGCCGCTGCGGCGCCTGGGCGACGACGAGGACCTCAAGGGCATCACGCTGCTGTACGCTTCGGATGCCGGCAAGCACATCACGGGGCAATGGCTCGCGGTGGACGGCGGGGTCAGCGTGATCACGGGAGGCTAGCGCATGAAATTCGGGGTCGACATTCCCTTCGTCCATCACCTGGGCTTCGAACTGGAGCTCTTCGAGGGTGGGCGATCGGAGATCCACTACGACCCGAAGCCCGAGCATCTCAATTCGTTCAGCGTCGTCCACGGCGGGGCGAGCATGACCCTGCTGGACGTCACCATGGCCGTCGCCGCCCGCAGCGTCGACAAGGAGATGGGCGTGGTGACCATCGAGATGAAGACCAGCTTCATGCAGGCCGCGCGCGGCAAGCTCGTGGGCAAGGGCCACCTCATGCACCGCACCGCCAGCATGGCATTCACCGAAGCCACCCTCTACGACGCCGAAGGCAAGCCCTGCGCGCACGCCACCGGCACGTTCAAATACGTGAGGCGCCTGCCCACGGGGCCGAAGAGCACGAACCCGCTGAACGTCATTTCGACAGATTGAGCGCACCCCAGGAGACACCATGCCGACCAACAAGCAGATCCACCTCGACAACCGCCCGCAGGGCGAAGCCACCGCCGGCAACTTCAAGCTCGTGACCTCCGAGACGCCGGCGCTGCAGGAAGGGCAGGTGCTGGTGCGCCACCACTTCCTCAGCCTCGACCCGTACATGCGCGGCCGCATGAACGACGCGAAGAGCTATGCGCAGCCGCAGCCGCTGGGGCAGGTGATGGGGGGCGGCACCGTGGGCGAAGTCGCCGAGAGCAAATCGCCCAAGTACCAGGTCGGCGACAAGGTCGTCGGCATGGGCGGATGGCAGGAGTACAGCGTCGCCAGCGCGGACCAGCCGGGCGCGCTGCGCAAAGTCGACACCACGCACGTGCCGCTTTCGCATTATCTCGGCGCCGTCGGCATGCCCGGCGTCACGGCCTGGTACGGGCTCGTCAAGATCATCGAGCCCAAGGCGGGACAGACGGTGGTCGTGAGCGCGGCAACCGGCGCGGTGGGCAGCGCATTCGGCGCGCTCGCCAAGGCGCGCAATTGCCGCGCCGTCGGAATCGCGGGCGGTGCGGAGAAGTGCAAATACGCGGTCGAGGAACTCGGCTTCGACGCGTGCATCGACTACCGGCAGCACGCGGACGCCGCCTCGCTGTCGAAGGCCATCAAGGAAGCGTGCCCCGGCGGCATCGACGGCTACTTCGAGAACGTGGGCGGCATGGTGCTGGACGCGGTCATGATGCGGCTGAACGCGTTCGCGCGCATCGCGCTGTGCGGGATGATCGCGGGCTACGACGGCAAGCCGATGCCGATGTCCTATCCGCAATTGCTGCTGACCAACCGCGTCAAGCTGGAAGGCTTCATCGTGAGCGAGCACATGGACATCTGGCCGGAGGCGCTGAAGGAACTCGGCACGCTGGTCGCCACGGGCAAGCTGCGTCCCCGCGAGACCATCGCGCAAGGCATCGAGTCCGCGCCGGAAGCCTTCCTCGGGCTGCTGAAGGGCCGCAACTTCGGCAAGCAGCTGGTCAAGCTGGTCTGAGCCGGGGGCCCTGCGATGCACGCGACGCACGAGGTCTTCAACCAGCCGGAGCCGCTGGCGGACTACGACCTGTTCGACGGCAACCGCGCGCTGCGCGACGCGCTGAAGTTCAACGCGCCCGGGCTGGAGACGACGGAGCTCTCGCGGCTTGGGGGGCTGGCCGGCAGTGCGGAGATGCAGATGCACGCGCGGCTCGCGAACGTGCATGGCCCGCAGCTGCACAGCCATGACCGGTTCGGGCGGCGTGTGGACGAGGTGGAGTTCCATCCGAGCTATCACGTGCTGATGAAGGCGGCGACTTCCGCCGGGCTGCACGGGACGGCCTGGACGGGCCGGGGTGAATCGCCCCATGTCCTGCGCGCCGCGGGTTTCATGATGTTCACGGAGCTGGAGCCCTCGATCCTGTGCCCGGTCTCCATGACCTATGCGGTGACGCCTGCTTTGCGAAGCAATGCCGCGATCTACGCGGACTGGGGCCCGAAACTCACCAGCCGCGAATACGATCCCGCGCTGAAGCCCTGGCGCGACAAGGCCGGCGTGACCATGGGCATGGGCATGACGGAAAAGCAGGGCGGCTCGGACGTGCGCGCCAACACGACGCAGGCCATCGCCGACGGCGAGGACGGTTGGGGCAAGCGCTACCACATCACGGGCCACAAGTGGTTCTTCTCGGCGCCGATGTGCGACGCGTTCCTCGTGCTCGCACAGGCGCCCGCGGGCCTCAGCTGCTTCTTCCTGCCGCGCGTGCTCCATGAGGGCTCGCGCAACGCGATCCGCATCCAGCGCCTGAAGGACAAGCTCGGCAACAAAGCCAACGCAAGCTCCGAGGTCGAGTTCCATGGCGCGAGCGCCTGGCTGGTAGGCGACGAGGGCCGCGGCATTCCCCAGATCCTGGAGATGGGCACCATGACGCGGCTGGATTGCGCGCTGGGCACGAGCGGCCTCATGCGGCAGGCCTTGTCCATCGCGCTGAACCATACTTCCCAGCGGCAGGCTTTCGGCAAACGGCTCATCGACCAGCCCTTGATGCGCAACGTGCTGGCGGACCTGGCGCTTGAATCCGAGGCCGCGACGATGCTCGCCATCCGCCTGGCGCGCGCCTTCGATCGCCGGGGCGACGCAGACGAGGATGCGATGGCCCGCCTGCTCACGCCGATCGCGAAGTTCTGGATCTGCAAGCGCGGCAGCCACTTCGCGCAGGAAGCAATGGAATGCCTGGGCGGCAACGGGTACGTGGAGGAGGGCGGCGAAGGCGTCATGGCCCGCATCTACCGGGAAATGCCGCTCAATTCGATCTGGGAGGGCGCGGGCAACATCATGGCGCTCGATCTCCTGCGCGCGCTGCGCAAGGCGGATGCGGGCGCCGCGCTCGCGCATGAGCTCTCCCCGGCGCGCGGCGCGCATCCCGCGCTCGACCGGCTGGTGGCGGCACTGCCCGTGCGTGTCGAGGAGATGGCCACGGAAGTCGAAGCCCGCCGCCTGGCCCAGGACGTCGCGCTCGCGGTGCAGGCGAGCCTGCTCTGCCAGGCGGCGCCCGCCGAAGTCTTCGCCGCCTTTTGCGACTCGCGCATCGCGGGCAACTGGGGGCAGGCCTTCGGCACCCTGGGCGCCGCGACCGCGTTCGACGCGATCATCGACCGCGCCATGCCCTGCTGATATGCGTTCCCCCCAAGGACTTCCATGACCGACCTGATCCTGCACCACTACCCGAGCTCGCCCTTCTCCGAGAAGATCCGCGCCGTGCTCGGCTACAAGAAGCTCGCATGGAAGTCGGTCACCATCCCGGCGATCATGCCCAAGCCCGACGTGCTCGCGCTCACGGGCGGCTACCGCAAGACGCCCATCCTGCAGGTCGGCGCGGACATTTACTGCGACAGCGCCCTGATCTGCGACGTGCTGGAACATGTGCACGCGGAACCCACGCTGTACCCGCCGCACCTGAAGGGCGTGTCGCGCATCTTCGCGCAGTGGGCCGACACCAGCCTCTTCTGGGCCGCGATGGGCTACAACCTTCAGCCCAAGGGCGCGGCGCAGGTGTTCGCGAAGGCGCCGCCCGAGGCGGCGAAGGCTTTCAGCGAGGACCGCAAGGCGATGAGCGCCAACATGATCCGCCTGCGGCCGGGCGACGCGACCTCGTCGTATCGCTCCTACCTGCGCCGTATCGCCCACATGGCGGAGGAGCACGACTTCCTCTTCGGCACCGATCCCTGCGTCGCCGATTTCGCGGCCTACCACGCGCTCTGGTACACACGGGTGCAGGTGCCCGTCATGGCCGACATCCTCAATGCGACGCCTGCCGTGGGCGAATGGATGGACCGCATCGCCGCCATCGGCCACGGCATCCACGACAAGCTCAACAGCGCGGACGCCGTCACGGTGGCGAAGAACGCGGAGCCGATGCCCCCCGGGCAGAACCTGCTGGTCGACAGCGCATTCCAGGACGACCACGGCATTCCCCTGGGCAGCGCGGTGACGGTGACGGCCGAGACTTTCGGCCCCGAACCCACGGCAGGGGTGCTGATCGCGGCGACGCGCACGCACTACACGCTGCAGCGCGAAGACGCGCGAACGGGCGTCGTCCACGTGCACTTCCCGCGCGTCGGCTACGTGCTGCGAAAGGCCGAAGCGGCCTGAGGAGGGCTCGGTGGGCGGCGCGACCTGCTTCTGCATCTTCGAGACCGCCATCGGCGCCTGCGGCCTGGCCTGGGGTCCGCAAGGCATCGCCGGCGCGCAGTTGCCCGAAGGCGATGCGGAGGGCACGCGGCGCCGCATGCTGCAGCGGTTTCCGAAGGCGGTCGAAGCGCCGGTGCCGCCCCACATGGACGCCATCGTGGGACGCGTGCGGGCGATGCTCGCGGGCGCGCCCGATCCGCTCCTCGACGTGGAACTGGACATGGCGGACGTTCCCGCGTTCCAGCAGCGCGTGTACGAGATCACCCGCGCGATTCCACCCGGCCGCACGCTGACCTATGGCGAGATCGCCCATCGGCTCGGCGAGCCCGGCGCGGCGCGTGCCGTGGGCCAGGCGCTCGGCCACAACCCCTTCGCGCCCATCGTCCCGTGCCATCGCGTGCTCGCGGCGGGCAATGCCGGCGGCGGCTTTTCCGCGGAGGGTGGAGTGGCGACCAAGCTGCGCATGCTGCAGACCGAGAAGGCGCAGCTCGGGCCGCAGCCGGGCTTGTTCGACTAGGCCCGGCGCGCGATCAAGGCTTCATGCCGCGGCGCAGTTCGGCCCAGCGCGCTTTCGCGAGCGCCTTCCACCGCCCGACCGTGAGCCACATCGGCGACCTGCGAACCTGGTCCATCACGCCGTCCTTCCACGCCTTCCAGCGCGGGTACCAGCGGGCGAACCAGGGCAGCCGCATGAGCGTGGGCTGGGTGAGGGTGAAGAGCCGCGCGAGGATCGCCGTGCCGAGCACCTTGGCGGCGAGCAGCACGACGAGCCCCATGAACGCATGGCCGCGGCCGATGAAAAAGAGCGCCAGCAACTTGATCGGCAGCAGGGCCGCGGCAGGCACGAAGAAGGTCGCGAGGGCGCCCCATGGCGGCAGGGACTGGATCCACCGTTCCACCCGCCCCCACAAGGGCAGCTTCGCGAGGTGCGCGAGCAGGGCGGCCAGCTGCTCCCAGCCCCACTCCTCGAAAATCAGCACCAGCGCCAGCAGGGCGGTCAGTGTATGGCGCAGGAACGCGCGGATTTTCTCCATGCGGGCAGTTTAGGGCCTGCCCGAGGCCGGACCGGCCTGCCCGAGGCCGGACCGGCCTGCTCAGGCCGGCTGGAGCGACAACCGCGTCATCGCGCGCAACGCCTGGCCGAGGCCACGCCGTGGCTCGCGGACGCTCACGGTCGAATTTTCCAGCCCGTACACGAGCATCAGCCCGTGCTCGTCGGTGTGGAACGCATCGCCCGCCTCGAGGACGATGTCGCGCGGGTCGTTGTCCAGGGTGAGCCATACGGAGCCTTGCTCGCAGCGCACCTGGACGCCGGCGGCATCGGCGATGTTCAGCAGGCCGCGGCGCGCGACCGGGACATGGCGGGTGGCAGGGGTGGCGTTCATGGGGGGATCCTTTCGCATTCCGTATGCAAATGAATATACTGGGGCGATCCACCCTGCTCAAACGGTGATTCGGAATGCCTCGCATGCGTACGGAGAATGTGAAACTGCGCTGGGACCTGTTCCCGGCCTTCGAGGCCGCGGCTCGCACGTTGAGCTTCACGCGGGCCGCCGACGAGCTGTTCCTCACCCAGTCCGCGGTCAGCCGGCAGATCCAGCAACTCGAAGCCAGCCTGGGCACGCCGCTGTTCGAGCGCCTGCATCGCTCCCTGGCGCTGACGGAAGCCGGTCGCGTCATGCAGCGCGCCGTCGACGACAGCATGGAGCGCCTGCGCGACGCCGCGGCGCTGCTCCATGCGAGGACGGCGCCACGCCAGGTCGCGATCACCTGCACGCCGGGCTTCGCATCGCTCTGGTTGATCCCGCGCCTGTCGCGCTTCACGGCGGCGCACCCGCAGGTGGACGTGCGCATGTCCGCGACGCTGGAAATCCTCGATCTTTCCCGGGCGGGCGTGGACGTCGCGGTGCGCTTCGTGCCGAGCAGCATGGGCGAGGGGCCGGCGCTCTTCGAGGAGGAAGTCCAGCCCCTGTGCGCGCCGGGCCTGTTGCAGGACGCGCGCCGCCCCCTGAAGAAGCCCACGGACCTGTCGCTGCACACGCTGCTCGCGGTCGACATGCCTCAAGGCGAGGCCTTGACGGTGGACTGGGAGCCGTGGTTCCAGGTGATGGGTGTGCAGGGCCTGAAGATGGCCAACACGCTTCGCTTCACGCAATACGCCGACGCCGTCGCAGCCGCCGTGGCGGGGCAGGGGGTCGTGATCGGGCGGCTGCCCTTGCTCGCGGAGCTGCTGCGTTCGGGACAGCTGGTCGCACCGTTTCGCGGCAAGGCCGCCACGCGGCGCGGCTACTACGTGGCGCTCGCGCCCCATGCCCAGGGCAACAGCGACGCGCGCGATTTCGTCCACTGGCTGTACGAGGAAGGCGAGCAGGCACGCGTGCAGGCGCGAGCACAGGTCCGCCCACCGGCATCAGCATCCCAGCGAAAGCGCCTGCAGCGGGCGGCCTGACCGCGGATCGAACACCACCAGGTTCACCTGCCGCGGGTGCCCTGCCGAGGCGGGGACGCTGCGAAGCGTGAGCTTGGCGCCGCCGCGATAGTCCCCTGCCTGTACATATTGGCGCACCACGAAATCGTGCTGCAGGAATTCACCCTGGTTCTCTCCCGCCTTCACCTTGCTGCTATGGCCGTTCTCGGTGACGGTCCAGTAGGCCGACCACGTGGAGACGTCCGGCGCCGGTGACACCGTGGCCTCGAAAGCATCGTCGGCCAGGCGCTGCAACTCGATGCGGGCGCGCGCGGCCTCCCCGCCGGCGACAGCCTGTGCGTAGTCCTTGAAGTCCCGCCCGTTTCGTACGAGTTGCGGGGTGTAGATGCCGGTCAGGCCGTTGCGCGCGGAAACTTCGCGCTGGCGCTGGGTGTGCGCCGGGCTGGCAAAGCGGTCCGCCCATCCGATGTAGTCCCAGTAGCCCACGTGGAACGCCTGGACCACGGCGCGGCCGGACGCTGCGGCAGGCTTGAGGCTGGAGAGCCAGCGGTCCGCCGGCGGGCACGAACTGCAACCTTCGGAGGTGTAGAGCTCGATGACGGGCACGAGGTTGGCGGGAGACTCGACGCGGCAAGCGGTGGCCGCAAGCGCTCCTGCGGCGAGGCAGGACATCGCTGTCCCGGCGAGTGTGTGGAGGAGGGGGTGCATGGCGCGTCCTTCGGGTCGTTCCCCGTGGGTCGCGCCAGGATGGCGCTTCTTACAGCTTCACCGGATTGCGCGGCGCGACATCGACCACCTCGGGCGCCAGGGCCTGCCGGCCGTCGAGCCGGGACTCCAGCTCGCCCAGGCGCGTGGCTAGCGCGCGGTGCATCTGCTCCATCTGCGCGCGCAGCTCCCGGTGATTCTGCTGCAGCGTCTTCTCGAACTCGGCCGAGACGATCGACTCGCGCTGGCGCGTCTCGCGCAGGTGCGTCTCCAGCTGCGCACGCAGGTCGGTGAAGCGCGATGCTTCGGCCTTCTCGGCGAGGGCGCGCTGGGCGTCCAGGGCCTTGGTGTGGCGGTGGGAATGAAGGACGAACCGGGACTCGTGGACCGCGCTGCTCAGCAGGAACACCAGCAATGTCAGGCCCAGCAGGAACAGCATCACCATGCCCAGCGACGCATCGGTGACGAACGCCCCGAAGCTCAAGGGCGCCGCGCGGTTGAACTCGGACCAGTTGAGACCGGCGAAGGCGGCGGCGAGAAAGGCGACCACGACGATGAAAATGAGGCGCGCACGCATGTTCTATCTCCCTGTTTGATTCGATGGTTCATTCTTGGGAAGACCTGCCGAGCTGCGTGTCAGCGGGCATGCCGTCCCGCTGTCCGAGGGTGTGGCAAACTCCCGCGTCCTTCGAAATTGCTGTCCTAGCCAATGAAAAAAATCATCCGCCAGATCGCCGGGGAACTCCGCGTCGGCGAGCACCAGGTGCAGGCCGCCGTGGACCTGCTGGACGGGGGCGCGACCGTCCCCTTCGTCGCCCGCTACCGCAAGGAGGCCACGGGTGGCCTCGACGACATCCACCTGCGGGAACTCGAGCAACGGCTGGGCTACCTTCGGGAGCTGGAAGACCGGCGCGAGGCGGTGCGAAAAAGCATCGAGGAGCAGGGCAAGCTCACGCCCGAACTGCTCGCCGCGATCGAGGCCGCGCCGACGAAGCAGGAACTGGAAGACCTGTACCTGCCCTTCAAGCCGCGCCGCCGCACCAAAGGGCAGATCGCGCGCGAAGCCGGCATCGAGCCGCTCGCCGACATGCTGTTCGCCGACCCCACGCTCGATCCCGCCGTGCAGGCGCAAGCCTTCGTGAAGGCGGAGAAAGGCGAGGGCGGGGAAGACTTCACGACCGTGCCCGCCGTGCTCGATGGCGCGCGCGACATCCTGTCCGAGCGCTGGGCGGAAGACCCGGCGCTCGTCCAGCGTATGCGCGAGTGGCTGTGGAGCGAGGGGCTCTTCAAGTCTAAGCTGGCGACAGGCAAAGACGAGAACAATCCGGACGTCGCGAAGTTCCGGGACTATTTCGACTACGACGAGCCGGTCGGCCGGGTGCCGTCGCATCGCGCGCTCGCCGTGTTTCGCGGCCGGCAGCTCGAGGTGCTGGATGCGAAGCTGTCGCTGCCGGTCGAGCCGGAGCCGGGCAAGCCGTCCATCGCCGAAGGCAAGATCGCCCTGCACATCGGCTGGAGCCACCAGGGCCGCCCCGCCGACGACCTGCTGCGCAAGTGCGTCGCATGGACGTGGCGCGTCAAGCTGTCGCTGTCCAGCGAGCGTGACCTGTTTGCCCGCTTGCGCGAGGACGCGGAGAGGGTCGCGATCAAGGTATTCGCCGACAACCTGCGCGACCTGCTGCTGGCCGCGCCTGCCGGGCCTCGCGTGGTGATGGGGCTGGACCCGGGCATCCGCACCGGCGTGAAAGTCGCCGTCGTGGATGCGACGGGAAAGCTGGTGGACACCGCGACGATCTTTCCTCACGAGCCCCGGCGCGATTGGGAAGGGTCGTTGCACACCCTGGCGCTGCTGTGCCGCAAACATGGCGTGTCGCTGATCGCGATCGGCAACGGCACGGCCAGCCGCGAAACCGACAAGCTCGCGGCCGACCTGATGAAGCGCGCCGGCGACGAGCTGCCCGGGCTGCAACGCGTGGTGGTGAGCGAGGCGGGTGCGTCCGTGTATTCGGCGAGCGAGTTCGCGTCGCAGGAAATGCCGGACGTCGACGTGAGCCTGCGCGGCGCCGCGAGCATCGCGCGGCGCCTGCAGGATCCGCTGGCGGAACTGGTGAAGATCGACCCGAAATCCATCGGTGTCGGGCAGTACCAGCACGACGTGAACCAGAGCGAGCTCGCGCGCACGCTGGAAGCGGTGGTGGAAGACTGCGTCAACTCCGTCGGCGTGGACCTCAACACCGCGAGCGTGCCGCTGTTGTCGCGCGTGTCGGGCTTGTCCGGCAGCGTCGCCAAGGCCGTGGTGCGCTGGCGCGAGGCGAACGGCGCCTTCCGCAGCCGGCAACAGCTGCTGGAAGTGAGTGGGCTGGGCGCGAAGACCTTCGAGCAGAGCGCCGGGTTCCTGCGCATCCGCGGTGGCGAGAACCCGTTGGACATGACAGGCGTGCACCCGGAGACCTATCCCGTGGTGGAGAAGATGCTGGCTGCGACCGGCAAGCCGGTGGCCGAAGTCATGGGCCGCGCGGAGATGCTCAAGACTCTCAAGCCGGAACTGTTCGCCAACGAGAAGTTCGGCGTCATCACGGTGAAGGACATCCTCGGTGAGCTGGAAAAGCCCGGTCGCGATCCGCGCCCCGACTTCAAGGTCGCACGCTTCAACGAGGGCGTGGAAGACATCGCCGACTTGCGCGAGGGGATGGTGCTCGAAGGCACCGTGAGCAACGTTGCCGCATTCGGCGCGTTCGTCGACCTGGGCGTGCACCAGGACGGCCTGGTGCACGTGAGCCAGCTCTCCCACAAGTTCGTGAACGACGCGCGGGAAGTCGTGAAGACCGGCGACATCGTCAAGGTGAAGGTGATGGAAGTGGACGTCGCGCGCAAGCGCATCGGCCTGTCCATGAAACTCGGCGATGCGCCCGCGCGCCGTGACGGACCGCGCGAGAACAAATACGAAGGTGCGGGGCGCGGCCAGCGTGCCCCGCAGAACGCACCGGTCAACACCGCGATGGCTGGCGCTTTCGCGAAGCTCCAAGGCCTGCGGAAATAGCCGGCGCGGCGGCGCGGATCTCTACGGCGCCGGCCTGCGAACGTAGAGCACTGCGCTGCCCCCGCTGCCGCCGGGAGGGGCCGAGATGGATGCGGTGACGGCGGCCGGGGCGACGAAGCTGCTGGCAAACGCCGTCCTCCACGAGCTGGCGGACGACGGATCGCTGCGTTCCTGCAGCCAGGCTCCGCTCTGGTCGGTGTACAGAAGTTGCGCGTGACCCGCCCGCGAGAGCGTCAGCGCAATGTTGTACGGCACGGACGAAAGCGGCAGGGACACTTTCACGAAGGACGGATCCCACCTTCCGGAGGCGTCGCGGAACTGGCGCTGGACGCTGCTGCCGGACCCGGTGTTGACCGTCGCCAGTAAATGGGCCGTGCCGTCTTCCGCGGCCGCGATCGCCAGCTGGTCGGCGTCCATCTCCGCAGCACCCGGCACGGGCTGGAAGCGGGCGCCGGTACGCGTGCCGGCGAGGTGAAAGACGCCGCCAGCCAGGCCGCTGGCGACGACCTGTGCGGTGCCGGGCATGACGGCACTACTCCCGCCGATGGCGATGGCGACGTCGCGCGCAGCAAAAGCGGGGCCGTCCGGCCCTTCGAGCGGCTGGAAACCGGACCAGGCGCCATGTGCGTCGCGCACCGTGTGGTACACGCCACCGTCCTGGGCGACCACGACGATCTCCGAGCTGCCGTCCTTGCTGCCCGCAATCGCGATCTTCCTGGCGAAGAGTCCCGCGCCCGCGCCATCCCGGCCGGGCACGATCTTCCATGCCGACCAGCGCGCGCTCGAGTCGGCCTGCGCGCTGTGATAGACCCGGCCGTCCGAGCCGATGGCAATGGCCTGCATGCGCACCCCGCCAGCCTTGCCGGCATCGGGCATGTAGGTGACCGCGCAGCGGCTCACAAGGAATTCGCCACCTCCACCGCCTGCCGGCAAGGGGACGTCATGGCCTGCCGATGAGCCCAGGTAGCAGGTCCCGGGGAAAGTGGCGGGGGCACTGCCGGCCGCGCCCGCCAGGGCCAGTGCGGCAACGGCGGCGGATATCCGCGCTCTGGAGACAAGTGCAGAAGCAGGCATTGGATGGTCCTTGGGGTGGTGGGGGCAATCGCATCATTACGGCGGTGCCTTTTTGAATGGCTGATCGTTGCGTGACCTTTTCATGATGGAAGGGGCGCGAGAAGTGAAGTTGCGGGCCTGAGAGAATCGGCACATGACCGCACTTCGCATCTATGCCGGGCCGCAGGCGCGGGCGCATCTCGAGCGCCATGGCCTGCAGGCGGCGGATGTCGCTGTCGTCCCCGGGGCGGCGGGCGGTCCCAAGGGGCTCATCCTCGGCCCGCTCGACCGGTTCATCTTTGGCGAGTGGCTGGCGACCTCCACGCAACCGGTACACCTCGTCGGCGCCTCGATCGGCGCATGGCGCATGGCCACCGCTTGCCTGGACGATCCGGTGGCCGCCTTCGAGCGGCTGGAGCGTGACTACATCTCGCAGGACTACGCGCTGGAGCCCGGCCGCAGGACACCGACCGCGGCGCACGTCAGCGAGCGCTTCGGGGAAAGCCTGCAATCGTTCTACGGCGGCCGTGTCGGGGAGGTGCTGGCACATCCGCGCTACCGGCTGCACATCGTCACATCGCGTGGCCGCCACGTGCTCCGCCGGGAACACCGTGTGGGTACGCCGCTGGGCTATCTCGGTGCGTTCCTGACGAATTCAATCCACCGCAAGTCGATGGGCGCCTGGCTGGAACGCGTGGTGTTCTCGACGCCCGGCGACGGATCACCTGCGCTCCTCCCCTTTGGCACGACGGACTACCGCACGCGGCAGGTCGCGCTCACCGAATCGAACTTCAACGCGGCGTTGCAGGCCAGCTGCTCGATTCCTTTCGTGCTGAAGGCCATCCACGACATTCCCGGCGCGCCGCCGGGTGCCTACTGGGACGGCGGCATCACCGACTACCACCTGCACCTGAACTACAACGCCTCGAAAGGCAGAGGGCTGGTGCTGTATCCGCACTTCCAGAAGTCGGTCGTCCCGGGTTGGCTGGACAAGGGCCTCAAGTGGCGGCACGGCGCGACGCATTTCCTGGACAACACCATCGTGCTCGCGCCGGACCCGCACTGGGTGAAGACACTGCCGGGTGGCAAGCTTCCGGATCGCACGGATTTCACGCGTTTCGGGACAGATCTCGCATCGCGGGTGAAGGCCTGGACGGCGGCCGCGCAGGCGAGCCGGCAACTGGCCGATGAGTTCGCGCAATGGCTTGCGCGGCCCGACATGTCGCGAGTGGAGCCGCTGTGAGCTCTCCCGGCTCCGGACGCATCCTCGGCTGGGACCTGCTGCGCGGGTTGTGCGCGCTGGGCGTTGCGTCCTATCACCTGATGTACTGGCAGGACATCGCTGCGGTGAACACACTGGGCAGCTACGGCGTCTACATGTTCTTCATCCTCTCGGGCGCGAGCCTCGCCTACAACTACGAGGGAAAGTTGTCCACGCCACGCGAGGCCGCCTCGTTCATCCTCGTACGGTGGTTGCGGCTCGCGCCGCTCTACATCCTGCTGTGTGTGGTGTTCGTTGCGATGCTGTCGCTGCGCAACGGGCAGTGGGTGGACCAGTTGCCGCGCCGGTTCGCGCTCAACGCGAGTTTCGCTTTCGGCTTCGACGATCCCGCCGTGTGGGCGCTGCTCGTGGGCGGCTGGTCCCTCGGCATCGAGTTCGTCTACTACCTTGTGTTCCCCCTGCTTCTGGCCGCGCTGCGAAAGCCCGTATGGTGTGTGGCCACAGGCACCTTGCTGGTGCTGTTGCAGGCAGGGTGGGTCCTGCACACAGCCGGATCACCGGCGGGCTATGCGGCCAGTGCGGTTGCCTATCACCAGGTGCCGGCCTTCGCGGCTTACTTCTTTGGCGGCTGCGTGATCGGGCATTGGCGGCGTTCGGGCGCTGCGCCGTTGTCGATGGCCCATGGGTTCGGGCTCTGGCTGGCGATGGGGTTGTTGCTCGTGTCGCTGAATGCGCCGCTGCAAGGCGACGAGTTGCTCGGTTGGCGCGGGACGGTGCTGTTCTGCGCGTGCTTCCTCGTCGTGTTCCTCAGCGGCCAGGTGAATGTGAAGGGCCGGCTGGCACCGGTCGCCTCATGGCTGGGCGACATTACCTATGGATGCTACCTGCTGCATCCGATCTTTTTCTTCGGGTTCGCGTGGTTCGTGTTGCCGCGCATCACCGCCACCGAGCCCGCGTCGCTTGCATGGCCCGCCCGGCTGGCCATTCTCGCGGGGGTTCTCGCCTTGAGCTGCCTCACGGCGGCCGCGAGCGAGCGATGGTTCGAATCTCCGCTGCGGCGCTGGGGCAAGCGTGTGATGCAGGGGCGGCCCGCCGCGCCCTACAAGGATGCGGCGAGCATCTCTTCGTAGTCCTGCGCGGTCGCGATGCGCGGATTCGTCTTGTGGCAGTGATCGGCCAGCGCACCCTTGATGATCTGCTCGAACATGCCGCGCTCCACGCCCATGGCGGCGAGTCCCGTGGGCAGGCCCAGGCGCGCGTTCATGTCCTTGATCGCTTCGGGGATGTCGCCCGCCGAGCCGAGGCCCATCGCGTGTGCCATGCGCTCCAACCGCTTTTCCTTTCGCACCGATTCGGCCTGCGCATTGAAGCGGATCACGGCTGGCAGGAACATCGCGTTCAGCGTGCCATGGTGCAGGCGCGGGTCGACGCCGCCGAGGCTGTGGCTCAGGGAATGCACGCAGCCGAGGCCTTTCTGGAATGCCATCGCGCCCTGCATCGACGCGCTCATCAGGTTGAAGCGCGCCTCGCGATCGGTGCCATTGCGCGTCGCACGCTCGATATTCGCCCAGCCGCGCTCCAACCCGTCGAGGCCGATGCCGTCGGCGGGTGGATTGATCGCCGGCGCCATGAAGGTTTCCATGCAGTGCGCGATGGCGTCCATGCCGGTGGCGGCCGTGAGTTTGGGCGGCAGGCCGAGCGTGAGTTCCGGGTCGCAGATCGCCGCCTTGGGCAGGATGTGCCAGGAATGGAAGCCGAGCTTGCGGTGATCGTCCACGATGATGATCGCGCCGCGGGCGACTTCGCTGCCGGTGCCGCTGGTGGTGGGCACGGCGATGAGCGGCGCCGCCTTGTCGGTGATGCGCGCAGAGCCGCCTTCGATGGTGGCGTATTGCGTGAGCGGTCCTTCGTGCGTGGCTGAAATCGCGACGCCCTTGGCGCAGTCGATCGCCGAGCCGCCTCCCACGGCGATCAGGCCGTCGCACCGGTTGGACTTGTACATCTCCACTGCCGCGCGTACGGCGGCTTCGGTCGGGTTGGACGGCGTCTGGTCGAACACCGCGACCGGCATACCGGGCAGAGCGTCCAGCGCCTTTTGCAGCACGCCGGCGGCTTTGACGCCGGCGTCGGTGACGATGAGCGGGCGCGTGATGCCCACGCGTTCGCATTCTTGCTTCAGCAGCTTGACGGCGCCGAAGTCGAACTGGATCTGGGTCAGGTAGTAGATGAAGGCCATGGCGTGTCCGCGCGGTACGGTGGAAAGCCCCACTGTACCGCCACGGCGCTCGCCCGTGCCTCCTCTAATACCCGCAGTTTGCCGGCGGCCTACTGAGCCGAGGCGCGAACGAACACAGCGGCGCTGGGACCGGTGCCGCTCGCTGGCGCGGAGATGGAGGCGGTGGTTGCCCCGGTGGCGATCGAGGTGTTGGGCACCGCCGATGTCCAGGAGGCTGCCTGGATCGGGTTGCTGCGCTCTTGCAACCACGCGCCGTGCTGATCGGTGTACATCAGCTGCGCGTTGCCCGAGGGCGTGAGCGTCAGGGCAATGTCAGTGGTGGAAGGCAGGGCGCTGGGCACCGTGACGTTGACGAAGCCTGGTCCCCAGCTGCTGGCATAACGCACCTGGCGGCTGATGGTGGCGGTCGGGCCGGAGGACGACAGCACCGTGGTCAGCACATAGGTGGGAGCTCCGCCCGTGGGGGCGACTCTGCCGATCATCGAGTTGACGGGATTGTCGAACACGATGACGCCGTTCTCGCCGGGGAAGGTGGCATGGGCGGTACTCACCGCCGCGGCCAGCGCCAGTGCGGCGACGGCTGCGGCTATTTGCGACTTGCGGGGAAACGCGGAAACAAGCATCTCGGTTTTGCATTTGTTGTTGAGGGGCTCCGATCATCTCCGCATCGATTCGTCACTCAGTCCTTGTTTGTGACTTCTTCATGATGAATGGTTAGGATGCAAAGCCCGCTTCACCTTACGCCTTCGTGACTTTCCTTCCCGAATACCCGCAACTCACGCGCGCCATGCGCTCCGTGCTCGAACGCATGGCGCGCGCGGGCTACGCGCCCATCCATACGCAGACCGCGGCCGACGCCAAGGCGTCCTATGAAAAGGGCTCCGGCGTGCTCGAAGTGCCCAAGGCGCCGCTCGCCCGTGTCGAGGACTTCCGCATCGCGGCGTCCGATGGCTACGCAATTCCCGCCAGGCTTTATGCCCCCAGCGAAGAAAAACTACCGGCGCTGATGTACTTCCATGGGGGCGGCTTCACCATCGGCAGCATCGATTCGCACGACATCCTGTGCCGCGAGCTGAGCCGGTTGAGCGGATGCGCGGTCGTGTCGGTGGGTTACCGCCTCGCGCCCGAATTCAGGTTCCCGACCGCGTTCGGCGACGCATGGGATGCGCTCCAGTGGCTCGGTGCGCACGGCGGCGAGCGCGGACTGCGCACGGACAGGATGGCCGTGGGCGGCGACAGCGCGGGGGGCACGCTCGCGGCCACCTGCGCGATCCTCGCGCGCGATGCGGGGTTGCCTGTCGCGCTGCAACTGCTCTTCTATCCCGGCTGCGCCGCCACCACCGACGCGCCGTCGCACACGCGATACGCGCAGGGCCTCGTGCTTGAGCAGGAACACATCGACTGGTTCTTCGACCAGTTCATCGCGCGAGGCAACCGCGCCGACTGGCGTTTCGCGCCGCTCGAGGCGCCCGACGTGGAAGGCGTGGCGCCGGCCTGGTTCGGCCTGGCCGAGTGCGACCCGCTAGTGGACGACGGCATCGCGTACGCGGATAAACTCCGGGCTGCCGGCGTCGCCGTGGATCTGGAGATCTACCGCGGTGTCACCCACGAATTCATCAAGATGGGCCGTGCACTTCCAGAAGCCAGACAAGCCCATTCCGACGCCGCGCGGGCCCTCGCGTCCGCCCTGACACCATGAAAAGACAAGACTTCCGGTTCTTCCACCGCCTGCGGGTCCGCTGGGCCGAAGTGGACATGCAGAAGATCGTGTTCAACGCGCACTACCTCATGTACTTCGACACGGCCGTCGCCGACTACTGGCGCGCGCTGGCCCTGCCGTACGAGGAGGCAATGCACCAGCTGGGCGGCGATCTCTACGTGAAGAAGGCCACGGTCGAATTCCACGCCTCGGCGCGCATGGACGACAGGCTGGACGTCGCGCTCAAGTGCGCGAAGCTCGGCAACTCGTCGATGACGTTCACCGGTGCGATCTTCTGCGGCGACCAGCTGCTCATCACGTGCGAGCTCATCTACGTCTTCGCCGATCCCGCGACGCAGACCTCGCGCCCGATCCCGCAGGCGCTGCGCGAAACGCTGCTCGGCTACGAGGCGGGCGAGGCCATGGTCCGAGTCGATACCGGGCGCTGGAAAGACCTCGGCGAACACGCGGGGCGCCTGCGCACGGAGGTTTTCGTGCAGGAGCAGAAGATTCCGGCGGAGATGGAATGGGACGATGGCGACGCGGTCGCCCTCCACGCCGTCGCCTACAACCGGCTCGGCCAGCCCGTGGCCACCGGGCGGCTGCTGCAGCACGAACCGGGCATCGCGCGCGTCGGCCGCATGGCGGTGCACCGTGCCTTGCGCGGCGCCGGGGTCGGACGGCAGGTCCTGCAGGCGCTCATGACAGCAGCGTCCGCGCGCGGCGACTGGGAAGTCATGCTGCACGCGCAGCGCAGCGCGGAAGACTTCTACCTGGGCCTGGGGTTCAAGCCGCGCGGCGAACCCTTCGAGGAAGCCGGCATCGCCCATATCGAGATGGCACGCCCGCTCGTGGTGGGCTGACCGATGGCGCGAAAGAGGAAGCCCCGGGCGGAAGGTCCAGCCCCCGCCGTTGCAGCGCCGCCCGCTGCCGCGCCCTCGCAGAACCTCCCTCCCGAAGCCGGCGCGGGCATCGTCGCCGTGTTCGCGCTGATGATGTTCGTGGCGCCGGCCATCGGCGTGCCCAACGAGGAGATGCTGCAGGACACGCTGAAGTCCATCGTCGTCTCCATCGCGGTGCTGGGCGCGGCGCTCATGTTCTTCTGGGACCTGCGCCGCAGCGGCCGCCCTCTGCGCTGGCACGCCGTGCTGTGGCTGCCGCTGCTGCTCATGGCTTACGCGCTGGGCAGCATGGCCTGGTCACATACCTTCCTGGGCGGCGTCGAGTCGATCCGCTGGTTCATCTTCAGCCTGCTCGCGTGGCTCGGGCTCAACACGCTGGCCCGCGACCGGCTGCCCACGCTGGCCTGGGGCATCCACGCCGGCGCCGTCCTCACCTCGCTCTGGGCGGCGCTGCAGTTCTGGACGGAGTTCAGCTTCTTCCCCCAGGGCCCGCACCCGGCCTCCACCTTCGTCAACCGCAATTTTTTCGCCGAGTTCGCAGTGTGCACGCTGCCGTTCTCGGCGATGCTCCTCGCGCGGGCGCGCAAGAGCTCGGTGATCGCGCTGCTGGCCGCCAGCACGGCATTCGTGATCACCGCCATCCTGATGACGGGCACGCGCAGCGCATTGATCGCGCTGTGGCTGCAGTTGGGCATCGTGCTGCCTGCGATCGCCTGGCGCTCCCGCGGACAGCTGGCCATGTTCCAGTGGAACCGCGGACTGCGCGTGCTCGCTGCGGGCCTGCTTGTCGGCACCGTGGCCGGGCTGGGCTCCATCCCGACCGGCGATCCGCGCATCGCGGAGGAGGGCAGGGGACTCACGGCGCTGGAGCGCGGCTTCAAGCGCACCGGGTCGATCTCCGCCAGCGACCCATCGCTGGGCATCCGCATGGTGATGTGGAAGGCGACGATGAACGTTATCGAGCGCCGGCCGCTGCAGGGCGTGGGGGCGGGCGCCTGGGAAAGCGAGATCCCGTTGTACCAGGCCGCCGGTACGCAGCTCGAAACGGACTACTACGTGCACAACGAATTCCTGCAGTTGCTGGCGGAATACGGCGTCGCGGGATGGCTGTTCCTCATCGGCCTGGCGGCCTGGCTGGCGGTGTCGGCGTGGCGCACCTGGAGGGCCGCCACCCCCGAAGAACGCGCCGATGCGCCGTGGCGCGCGATGTTCCTGTGCAGCCTGCTCGCGCTGATGATCGTGAGCAACGTGGGTTTTCCGTGGCGCATGGCCGCGACCGGCGCCCTGTTCTCGCTGTGCCTCGCGGGCATCGCCGCGTCGGACGCGCGGCTCGGGATCGCGGGTCGCTGGTCCGCCATGCGCATGCGCTGGAACCCGGCCATGGCGAATCCATTGATCGGCTCGGCCATCGGCTGTCTGGCCCTCGCGGCCTACATCACGCTGCACGCGGCCGAGAGCGAACGCAAGATCGTCTCGGCGACCAAGATTGCCCTGACGATCTCGGGCTCCGCGAACCCGAACGATCCGCGCTGGAACCCGAAAAAGGAGGAGATGCTCGCGCTCATCCGGGACGGCGTCGCGCTCAATCCGCACTACCGCAAGATCACGCCGATGGTGGCCGACGAGCTCGCGCGCTGGGGCGACTGGAAGAACGCCATCTGGATCTGGGAGAGTGTGCTGTCCTCGCGGCCCAATGTCGTCGCGATCCTTGCGAACGTGGCGCGGGGGTACCTGAGCATCGGCCAGCCCGACGTCGCCCAGCGCTACTTCGAGCGCGCACAGCGCATCCAGCCCAATGCACCGGCGGTGCGCTCGCTCGAGGTCGTGCTGCTCAGCCGCACGGGCCGAGAGGCGCAGGCCCTGCAGCGCGCACGCGAGTCGATCGGCCAGGGCATCGTGGACTTCGACCTCGCGAGCGCCGCTTTCGTGCTGGCGGATCGTGCGGGGGACTACGCGTTCGCCGATAGGGCGATGCGCCTGAAGATCGAAGGCTGGCCGCAGAGCGCGGTGCAAGGCTGGCTTCAACTCGGGGACATGTATGCGCTGCGCGCCAAGGCGCCGGACAAGGCGGTGGCCGCGTACCGGGAAGGCCTCGCCTTGATCCCGCCGGCGCGGCGCGAGGGCGTGCTGCAGCAGATGCCGGCGGACTACGCAGCGAAGATGCGCGTGCCGGGCGCGGTGCCCGCCGCGCCGCGCCCTCAGACGTCGGCGAGCAGCGGGTAAGGAGGCGGCTGCAACAGCAGGCGCGGGCCGTCGGGCGCGCCCAGTGTCACGGCGCCGCCGGCCGTGGCGGCCAATTGCAGGGACACGATGGCGTCCCAGCCTCCCGCCGGCGCGGCAGCGGCCTGCGCGATCACGCCGCAGGGTTGCTCCGCATCCGAATCATGGAACAGCTCCTGGCCCACAGACATAGGCGCGTCGCCGTGCGCAAGCCAAGCACGGCGCTTCAGCGTGCCGCGGAACTGGCTGCGCGCCACGACTTCCTGCCCGGGGTAGCACCCCTTCTTGAAGTTCACGCCGCCGACCGATTCGTAGTTCAGCATCTGCGGCACGAGTGCCTCGACGATGGGCGCGGTGATGGTGGCGACACCCGCGCGCACATCGCCCCATTGCCAGCGCGATTCGTCCATCGTGGCGCCCTCGGGCGGCGCACTGCCAGCCGGTGCGATCGCCAGGGCACGCGCCTGGCCGTCGGCCGGGTACAGGCGCACGAAGCTTGCAGGGCCGATGTCCATGCGGTCCCACGGCTCGCCGGCGGCCGGCAGGTTCCGCGTCACTGCGTCGCCGGCGACACCGTACAGCGCATGGTCGGGCGTTGCGTCGCGCAATCTGGCTTTGGCGCGCAGCACGAACATGGACAGGCGCTTCAGCGTGGGCGCCAGGATGTCGCGGCTCATCACGAGCAGGAATGCCGTGGGGGCGGTCCGGATGCCGATGAAACTCGCCTGCATCCGCCCCTTGGCCGTGCAATACGCGGACAGCCGCGCATGGGCCATGTCCAGGAGCGCGAAGTCCTGCGTCATCTGGCCTTGCAGGAAGGTCGCGGCGTCGTCGCCCTCGACCACGATCACGCCGAGGTGGCTCAGCGGTGTTACACCATTCAGGGCATCAGTCATGCCTGAATTATCATCGTCGCTCCAATTCAACAGATGGCATAGGGGCAGCAACCGGTGCGCAGATTCCTGGGGACGGTTTTCCTGCTCGCGGCGCTGGCCGCCATCGCAGCCGGTGTCGCGGGCTGGTGGTGGGTGCATCAACCGCTGCGCCTCGCCACGCCTTCCGTCGATCTCTCGATCGAGCCCGGCACCTTGCCGCGCGGCGTCGCGCAGTCCGTGAAGGACGCGGGCGTCGACGTGAATCCCGACCTGCTGTACGCGTGGTTTCGCGTGTCGGGCCAGGGGCGGCAGATCAAGGCGGGCAGTTACGAGCTGGAATCGGGCATCACCCCGGTCACGTTGCTGTCCAAGCTCGCACGCGGCGAGGAGTCGCTGCGGGCGGTGACGTTCGTCGAGGGCTGGAACATCCGCCAGGTGCGGGCGGCGCTTGCGAAGGAAGATGCGCTCAGGCAGGATTCGCGCGCCTTGAACGACGACGCGTTGATGAGCATGCTCGGCCGGCCGGGCGTGCATCCGGAGGGGCGCTTCTTTCCGGACACGTACACGTTCGCCAAGGGCTCCAGCGACATCGCCGTGCTGCGCCGCGCGATGCGCGCCATGGACAAGCGCCTGGCCGCCGCGTGGGCGCAGCGCACGCCCGGCGCCGCGGTGAAGACGCCTGACGAGGCGCTGATCCTCGCGAGCATCGTCGAGAAGGAGACGGGCAAGGCGGCCGATCGCGGCATGGTCGCGTCGGTCTTCACCAACCGGCTGCGCGCGGGCATGCCGCTGCAGACGGATCCCACGGTCATCTACGGCCTGGGCGCGTCGTTCGACGGCAACCTGCACAAGAAGGACCTGCAGACCGACACGCCATGGAACACGTACACGCGTTCGGGCCTGCCGCCCACGCCGATCGCGATGCCGGGCAAGCCATCGCTCCTGGCCGCGGTGCAGCCGCCGGAAAGCAAGGCCCTGTATTTCGTCGCGCGGGGGGACGGCACGAGCCAGTTCAGCGGCTCCCTCGACGAGCACAATCGCGCGGTGAACAAGTACCAGCGCAATCGCCCATGACCAGGGGCGTCTTCATCAGCTTCGAAGGCATCGACGGGGCGGGCAAGTCCAGCCACGTCGGGAGCCTCGCGCAGGCGTTCCGCACGCAGGGCCGGCAGGTGACCGTGACGCGCGAGCCCGGCGGCACCCCGCTGGCC
This sequence comes from Caenimonas aquaedulcis, assembly GCF_015831345.1. Taxonomy (NCBI): domain Bacteria; kingdom Pseudomonadati; phylum Pseudomonadota; class Betaproteobacteria; order Burkholderiales; family Comamonadaceae; genus Caenimonas; species Caenimonas aquaedulcis. Next base: position 610,568 of record NZ_JADWYS010000001.1, read on the forward strand.
GAGAAGCTGCGCGCCCTGGCGCTGAACGAAGCGATGGATCCGCTGACCGAGGCGCTCGTCATGTTCGCGGCACGGCGCGACCACCTGCTGCAGGTGATCGAGCCGGCGCTCGCCCGCGGCGACGTGGTGCTGTGCGACCGCTTCACCGACGCGACCTTCGCCTACCAGGGCGCGGGCCGGGGATTCGATCTCGACGTGCTGCACGGGCTTGAGCGCTGGGTGCAGGCGGTCGAGGCCCTGCCCGCCGGCAGCCTGCGCCAACCCGATGTAACGCTCTGGTTCGATCTTGCGCCGGAGACGGCGGCGCAGCGGCTCGCAGGCGCGCGCGTCCCGGACAAGTTCGAGTCGCAGCCCGTCGAATTCTTCCGGCGGGTCGCGAGCGGATACGAGGCGCGCATGCAAGCCGACCCCGGCCGGTTCGAGCGCATCGCCGCCGACCGGCCGCGCGAGGCGGTGTGGCAGAGCGTGCAAGCCTGCCTGGAGGCGCGCGGATGGCTGAAGTGAACGCGGGTCCGCCGTGGATCGCCGCGCAGGCGGAGCGCCTCCTGGCCCAGCGCGGCCATGCGTGGCTGCTGCAGGGCCCCTCGGGACTCGGCCAATACGGCCTCGCCATCCGGCTCGCCAGAGCTTGGCTGTGCGACGAACCGACACCGCAAGGCGCCTGTGGGCATTGCGCCAGCTGCCACGCGTTCGACGTGCGCGCGCACACGGACCTGTGCGTGCTGATGCCCGAAACCCTGATGCTGGAGCTCGAGTGGCCGCTGGGCGAGAAGGCGCAAAAGGAGATCGACGGGAAGGACCGCAAGCCCAGCAAGGAAATCCGGGTCGATGCAATGCGCGACGCCGTGGAATTCGCGCAGCGCACCAGCGGAAGAGGGCGCGGCAAGGTGGTGCTCGTGTACCCGGCGGAGCGCATGAACCACGTCACGGCGAATACCCTCCTGAAGACGCTGGAAGAGCCGGCCGGGGACCTGCGCTTCGTGCTGGCGAGCGAAGCCGCGCACCAGCTGCTGCCCACGATACGCAGCCGCTGCCTGGCGCACACCATGGTCTGGCCGGGTGAAGAGGACTCGCTTTCCTGGCTGCAAAGGCAGGACGTCGATCCCGCTGTGGCGAAAAAGCTGCTGCGCGCGGCAGGGGGCCGGCCGGAAGATGCCCTGGCCTATGCCCGCGCTGGGCTCGACCCCGCGGCGTGGGCGCGCCTGCCCAAGGCGGTTGCGCGCGGCGATGTCTCCGTGGTGTCGGGCTGGGCGCCGGCCCAGGCGCTCGATGCGCTGCAGAAGCTTTGCCACGACCTACTCGCGACGGCCTGCGGCGCGGCGCCTCGCTTTTTCGAAACGGCGGACCTTCCAGCGCCTGGCCCGGCCGGCGCCATGGCGGCCTGGTCGCGCGAACTCATGCGCACCGCGCGCACCGTGGAGCATCCCTTCAATGCGGGACTCATGCTCGAATCCCTTGTGAGCGGGGCCCGCTCGGCCCTAAACTCAAGGCACTGAACCGCAAGCCATGAGCACCGCACCGCACTCCACGCCGCGTCCCAGCGTCATCCAGCTGGCCATCAAGGAAAAGGCCGCGCTGTACGCCGCGTACATCCCGCTGTTCGCGGACGGCGGCGTCTTCATCCCGACGACGCGCGAGTACAAGCTCGGCGACGACGTCTACGTGCTCCTGTCGCTGCCGGACGATCCCCAGCGCTACCCCGTGGCGGGCAAGGTCGCGTGGGTTACCCCTGCCCGGGCCGCGGCCAACCGGACGCAGGGCGTCGGCGTTCGTTTTCCCGCCGACGAAAAGTCCAGGCTGCTGAAGATCAAGATCGAAGAGCTCCTGGGCGGCCACCTCGCGTCCGAGCGCCCCACGCAGACCATCTGAGCGCGCCGGCGCTGCGCAAGCCGCCGCGGCGCCCACCCCTTCGCTGTCCATGTACGTCGACTCCCACTGCCACCTCACCGTCCCGGAACTCGCCGACCAACTGCCGCAGATCCGCGAAGCCATGACCCGGGCCGGCGTGGACCGCGCCCTTTGCATCTGCACCACACTGGAGGAGTTCGAGGATGTGCACGCGCTGGCCATGCGCTACGACAACTTCTGGTCGACCGTCGGGGTCCACCCGGACAACGAAGGCGTGACCGAACCCACGGTTGCCGACCTGGTGGAGCGGGCAGGGCGCCCGCGGGTCGTTGCCATCGGGGAGACGGGTCTCGATTACTACGAGATGGAAGCGCGCAAGGGCGGCCGCGCCGTGTCCGACCTGGACTGGCAGCGGGCCCGCTTCCGCACGCACATCCATGCGGCACGGCAGACCGGCAAGCCGCTCGTGATCCACACCCGCTCGGCGTCCGCCGATACTGTCGCGATCCTGAAGGAAGAGGGCGAGGACGGGTCGGCCGGCAGCGCCGGCGGGGTGTTCCACTGCTTCACGGAAACGGCCGAAGTCGCCAGGGCGGCCCTCGACGCCGGCTTCTACATTTCGTTTTCCGGCATCCTCACCTTCAAGAGCGCACAGGACCTGCGTGACGTGGCAGCCTTCGTCCCCATGGACCGCCTGCTGATCGAAACCGACAGCCCCTACCTCGCGCCCGTGCCCTTTCGCGGGAAAACCAACAACCCTTCCTACGTACCGCACGTGGCGATGCAGATCGCGCAGGTTCGGCAGGTCCCCGTCGAGGACATCGCCGCCGCCACCAGCGCGAATTTCGAACGCCTCTTCAAGGGGGTTTGCGCATGAAAGCTCACGTGAAGTTTCTTGCGTATTGCCTTGTTTTCATTGGATTTTCGGCGGCCATTGCAGGCTCGTACGACGATTTTTTCATCGCCATCAAGCGCGACGATCCGGGCGCGATGACCGCCCTGCTGCAGCGCGGGTTCGACCCGAACACGCCCGGACCGGACGGCCTCACCGGCCTGTTTTCGGCCTTGCGCGAAGGTTCCATGAAGGTCACCCCGGTGCTGGCGCGGTGGCCGTCGACGAAGGTCGAATCGCGAACAGCGCAGGACGAAAGCCCATTGATGATGGCGGCACTGAAAGGGCACCTGGACATCGCGAAACTCCTCATCGAACGCAATGCCGACGTGAACAAGACGGGCTGGACGCCATTGCACTATGCGGCGACTGGCGGGCACCTGGCCATCATCGAGCTGCTGCTGGAAAACCATGCGTACATCGACGCGGAGTCGCCCAATGGAACGACACCGCTCATGATGGCGGCCCAGTACGGCTCGCCCCAGGCGGTGAAATTGCTCCTGGACTCGGGTGCCGATCCGGGGTTGAAGAACCAGCTCGGGCTCACGGCGATGGACTTCGCGCAACGCGGCAACCGCCGCGACGCCGCGGAACTCCTCTCGGCGTCCGCCCGGGCCGCACAACCGAAAGGGAAATGGTGACGACGGACGACTGGACCTCCGGGTACGTGGCCGATATCGGCTACACCTACGGCTATTACGCCGAGCTCAATCCCCTGAACATCCGGCTTCCATTCCTGTTTTCGGGCTTCGCGCCGCCCGCCGTCGAAACCGCGTGCGAACTGGGGTTCGGCCAGGGCGTCAGCATCAATGCGCACGCAGCCGCGGGAGGCGGGCGCTGGTGGGGAACAGACTTCAATCCGTCCCAGGCGCACTACGCCCAGTCGCTCGCGCAGGCCTCGGGCGCCAGGGCGCAACTGTTCGACGAATCCTTCGCCGAGTTCTGCGCCCGCCCCGACCTGCCGGCCATGGACTTCATCGCCCTGCACGGCATCTGGAGCTGGATCAGCGACGAGAACCGCGCGGTCATCACCGATTTCGTCCGGCGCAAATTGAAGGTCGGCGGCGTGCTCTATGTCAGCTACAACACGCAGCCCGGCTGGGCCGCGATGCTGCCGGTGCGCGAATTGCTGGTCCAGCATTCGGAAGTGATGGGCGCCCCGGGCCAGGGCCGCATCCCCAGGATCGATGCAGCGCTGGCCTTCGCGGACAAGCTGATGGCGGCCAACACGGCGTTCGGGCGGGCCAACCCGGGCGTCGCCGACCGGCTCAAGAAGATCGGGGCACACAACCGCAACTACGTGGCCCACGAGTACTTCAACCGTGATTGGGAGCCGATGTCCTTCCAGCGGATGTCCCGCTGGCTGGAGCCGGCCAAGCTGTCCTTTGTCGGCTCGGCGAATTGCCTGGAACAGGTCGACTCCATCAATTTGTCGCCGGAGCAGCAGGCCCTCGTGGCTGAGATCCCTGATCCCGCTTTCAAGCAGACGGTACGGGATTTCTGCATCAACCAGGGATTCCGCAAGGACTACTGGGTCAAGGGGCCCCGGCGCCTCACCGGGACCGAGCAGGTCGAACGGGTGCGCCAGCAACTGGTCGTTTTGCTCCAGCCGCGCGCCGAAGTGACCTTGAAGGCGACGAGCCCGCAAGGCGAGCTGGTACTGAGCGAGGACATCTATCCGCCCATCCTCGATGCCCTGGCGGACAACCAGCCGAAGTCGATCCGCCAGCTGGAGGCCGCCGTGGCGCAGCGGGGCGTAGGCCTCGCGCAGCTGGTGCAGGCCCTCATGGTGTTGTCGGGCAAAGGCAGCGTCCACGCCGCGGTGGAGTCCGACGCCGCCGGGCGGATGAAGCCCACGAGCGACAAGCTGAACCGGCATCTGGTGGACGGCGCGGCCCTGGGCAACGACGTCGGCAGCTTGGCCAGCCCGGTGACCGGCGGCGGGATCTCCGCGCCGAGGTTCCACCAGCTGTTCCTGAACTCGCTTTTCGCCGGAAAGAAGCAACCCGAGGAATGGGCTCGCGACGCCTGGGCAGTGATCTCGTCGCAGTCCCAGCAGGTCGTGAAGGACGGCAAGCCCTTGGCCACGCCAGCGGAGAACCTGGCGGAGTTGACCGCGCAGGCGAGGGAGTTTGCGCAGAAGCGCTTGCCTGTTCTGCAAGCATTGATGGTTGCTTAACAGCTGGGCCCTAGGTCACCTTTCGGCCATCTGGCCCATATCGGCCGGGCGACCGATCCTCGATAACGTCGAGTTCGACACACGATGGACGCGCTGGCGCCTACGCACATGAACTCGATGGTAAAGCGGGCCCTACCTGCGAGGTGGCTCTTGGTGAGGTTTGCGCTGGCATTGCTGGCCCTGGTCGCTCAGCCCGTGCTGGCTACAGATTGCGCAAGCGTCGATACCGCCATGACGGGGCTCCCCACCACTCTCGCCGTTCCGCCTGGAACACCCGCGGGCACGCCGCTGGGGAGTGGGCCATTCACCATGACCATCACCATCAGGAATTGTGACTCCCACAATGTAATCAACAGCGGCGTGATGGCAACTTTCAACTGGGGAAATACCTCGGTCGAATTTCAAACCACGGCAAGGGGCATCAATATTCAAATGGTCGGTAGCCCCACGTTTACCACCCAGGGAGATTGCCCTCCGGTGACGACAACGATCTTTCCTGCGCATATCGAAGTGGCTGCCCAAGGCGCCAAGTTCGCGAATTGCACGTTGATCGCAACGTCCTCTGGCAGGTTTGTTTTGGGCACGCGCAGGATCCGTGGGACTCAAAGCATCACCAATGCCAACTATGGAGGAATCGGGTGCATCAGCGGCAGCGGGTGCCCAACCGTCGGGGTCTTCACCACATCGGGCACTTTTAACATCCCCATCTTCGTTCCCGCCTGCGCCGGTGTCCTCAGCGGTACGCAAACCGTCCAGCTTCCCAAGGTCAGCACTTCTAGCGTCGAGGGCAGTTCCTCTGCGGTCGGCAAGACGCGCTTCCAAATCTCGCTCGCGTCGTGCATCAGCACGGCAAACAATGGGGAGGCGGGGAACGCCGGTTACACCGCGCATTTGACTTGGGCATTCTCGAGCGCCTGCAGCGGCGGCAGCACCACGGTCATCTGCAGCTCCGGGACGTCTAACGTCTGGGTACAGATTCTCAAGGGCGACTTCACCGCGATCGACTCCACGAAAGACGACGTCTTTGTCTTGACCGACGGCACCAACGTGTTCCAGTACTACGCAGGGTACGTCAAGCCAAGCGGCGGGTCGGTGACTGCAGGCACGGTGTCGGCTGTCGCATCGTTCACCGTGACGTACCAGTGATTTTATACGATGTATATTATGTTAAATTACATCCTGGCCTTTGTGATTCTGCTTTCAGTGGCCGGTTGCGGAGGCGGCACCGCAGATGACCCGCTCCCCGGCGACTACATTGCGGCAAAAGCTTCTTGGCAGGCATCCCACATTTCCGACTATCGATTCACACTGGACCAAGCCTGCCTGTGCCCGTCCAGGGGCGGTGCCAGAGTCGTCATGGTGCGCGACGGACAAGTCGTCTCGGCCGTCTACTCCGACGGGACCCCGGTCGACGCCGCCGATCTCGCGCGGATTCCCTCTATGTCCGACATCTATGCCACGGTAGACGCCGCGTACGCTCGCGGGCTCCAGGTCCGGTTCGTGGCCGGCAGCCCTCACGGAGAGTTCCGGGAGGTCTACATCGACTACATCAAAGGTGCCGCCGACGATGAGCTGAGGTACACCATCAGCGGCTTTGCCATCGAGGGATGAGCGGGAAGGCGTACATGGAAACCCGGCCGCCCCGGTGACATTCAGAAACGGCTCCACCTTTCGTTACTAACTCGTTGATTTCTCTGCAGGTTTTCCGTGCAATCCGTCACAGGAACGCCTTGCGCCCGAGCTAGAGTCGGACTAACTTGTTATTCCCAATCACGATTGGTCATCCCGAAGGGGAACCCAGAAGTCCAAATGCGTTGGTTGAAACCGAATCTTAGAAGCAGTATCTACGGCCTGTTGGGTAACCCCCTTCCGCCGTCCGAATCGGTCATGGACGGGGGCACCGAGGACATCCGCGAGTCGATGCTCCAGGTGCTCGGCGAGACGGGGATGAGGCACTTTCCGCAGATCACGCGGCGCATCCGCTACGCCAACGACATCCAGGCGCTGTGGTACTTGCGCGGCGACCTGATGGGTGCCCTGGCAGCCATGCACGGAGAAGTCGCGGCCCGGCAGAAGGTGGGATCCATCACCGAGATGTTCCGCGGGCTGCTGCCCGGCAGCCTGGATTCCCGCCCCAGCCCCCTCGTGGGCTGACTTTGTGGCCGCCTAGTGGCGGTGCCCCCACAACACGAACGCATCCCTGCCCTCGACCGCGAGGTGCACCGTTGCGCCCACGGGAAGGGCGACCTTGGTCGGGACGTGGCCGAAAGGCAATTGCGTGAACACTGGCGCCTTGACCTGGCTGCGCAGCCAGTCCACCACCGTCTGCAGCCGGAAACCTTTGTCGTGCGGCGCCGGCTTGTAGTTGGTGAAGTGGCCCAGGACAATGGCCTTCTGCTGCTTCAGCACGCCCGCGTACAGGAGTTGCGTCAGCATGCGCTCCACGCGATACGGATGCTCGTGCACATCCTCCAGGAACAGGATGCCACCCTTGACCTTGGGCATCCAGGGCGTCCCGGCCAGCGACGCGATGATGGACAGGTTGCCGCCCCACAGGGTGCCCTTCAGCTGGAGTACCTTGGCCTGCGCTTCCGACTTCGGCAACTGCCAACCGGTGCCTTCGCCCTGCCCGCTCACCAGGTCTTCGAAGCACGACTGCATGATGTCGTCCGGTTCGCCCTCCACGCCGAAGTCTTCCCCGAGCGCCGGGCCCGACCAGGTCACGGCGCCCGTCTTCGCGAGCACGGCGCTCTGGAAGGCCGTGAAGTCGCTGAGCCCCACGAACTGCGTGCCGCCCTTGATGGCTTTGGCGACCTGTTTGTAGTTGATGCGCGGCAGCAGGCGCGTGAGTCCATAGCCGCCGCGAGTGATGAGGGCGATGTCCGCGCCGCTGGCCGCCGCGCGGTCGATCGCGGCCAGCCGGGTGTCGTCGTCGCCCGCGAACCGCATGTGGGTGGCGAGCGCGGCTTCATCGAGTTCGACCTCGTAACCCAGGGCCTTGAGCCGCGCGGCGCCGCGGCGGATGACGGCCTTGTCGCGCACGGCGCTCGAGGGCGAGTAGATGTAGATATGTTTCTTCACGGCCGGAAGTATCCCACTGCCGCCTGCGCGATCGCCTCGCCGCGTTCCTGCACGAAGTGCCCGCCCTCCCCGATCACCATCGGTTCGCCGCATCCGCGAAGGTGGGCCCGGAGCGCCTGCATCACAGGCAGGCCGAGCACCGGGTCCTGCGCGCCGACGGCCATCATCGTGCGGCCGGACCACTCGTTCGCCCAGAAGTCGCGGGCCCTGCGCGACACCGGCGCGCCATCGGAGTCCGGGTGTTCGGGGACCATGGGCGGGAACGCCCGCGTGGCGGCCCGATGGCCCTTGTCCGGGAACGGTGCGTTGTAGGCGGCGCACTCCTCGGCGCTCATGTGCGGGTTGCCCCTGGAGAAAAGGCGCGCGATGTCGAAGTCGGGATTTTTCGCGCACATGTCTCGCCACGCGAGGAATCCGGGGCTGAGGGGGGCATCGCCGGTCGCGAGGGCCGTGTTCATGACCAGCAAGCCGCGGTATCGATGTGGCGCTTCCATCGGCAGCGTCAGTCCGAGCAGCCCGCCCCAATCCTGGACTGCGAGCACGACGTCCTGCAGTTGCAGGCGCTCCACGAACTCCAGCAGCACCTGGCGGTGCCAACTGAAGGTGTGCGCCTCCACGCGCTTGGGCTTGTCGCTCTTGCCGAAGCCGATCAGGTCCGGGGCGATCACGCGGTGCCCGGCAGCGAGGAAGATCGGGATCATGCGCCGGTACAGGTAACTCCACGCGGGGTTGCCGTGCAGGCACAGCCAGGTCACGGGCGCATCCTGCGGACCCTCGTCGAGGTAGTGCATGCGCAGCCCAGCCAAGGCGGGCAAGTCGCTGATGTAGTGCGGCTCCCAGGGGTAGCCGGGCAGCTTGTCGAATCGTGCATCGGGTGTTCGCAAGGCGTCTTCGCGCAGCGGTGAGGCGGCCGTGCGCGCGTCCTCCCGGCGCTGCGCGAAAAACCCTGCCAGCACCTTCGAACATTCCGAGGCCAGCACACCGCCTTCGACGCGTGTCTGGTGATTGATCCGCGGCTGCGCGAACAGGTCCGTCACCGAACCTGCCGCGCCGGTTTTGGGATCGGCCGCACCGTACACGACCCGGGCCAGCCGCGCGTGGAGCATCGCGCCCGCGCACATTGCACAAGGCTCGAGCGTCACGTACAGCTCGCAACCGTCCAGCCGGTAGTTGCCGACGGCGGCGGCCGCCGCGCGCAATGCGGCGATTTCCGCGTGCGCGGTCGGGTCGTGCGTGGCGATCGGCGCATTGCGACCGGTGCCGATCACCACGCCATCCTTCACGACCACGGCGCCGACGGGCACCTCGCCGCTGTCGCCGGCCAGGCGCGCCTGCTCCAGCGCCAGCGCCATGAAGCGCGCGTCGCTCACTTGGTGTCGTCGGCCGGCGGACGCGCCTGTTGCACGGCGCCCTGCACCGCCTGCTGGAATTGCTGCACCTGCTGCTGCGGCGTTCCGCTGAGGGCCGGCATGGAGCCAGGCGCCGCCGCCGCGGCCGGCGGGGCCGCAGGCGCCACGGCGCCGAGTTGTTTCTTGGCGAGCACGCCCACGATCGCGACAACGACCAGCAGGCTCAAGACTCCGAAGACGATCCTCATGTGCTTTCTCCTGCTGCGGGTGCGGCGGCCGTCATGCCGAGCGTGTCCATCCAGGACGCGAGTTCGCGCTCGTTCTCGTTGCCGCGTTCATAGATCGCCTTCATCGCCGCATGCGACTCGGGACGGTGCTGGTTGAGCTTCAGCTTGCATTGCAACTCGGTGACCTTCAACTCGAAGCCCACGATGCCGGCCAGCATCTTGTGCGCGAACTCCTCGCCCAGGCCTCGCCACTGTTCGGCGTAAGGGGGCTCGTGGTCCCCGATCAGCTTCTTGAGCAGGCGATCCTTCGCGAGCGGATCCTCGACCAGCGTGGCATCGACGGTGCAATGGATCGCCAGGTACGTCCAGCTCGGCACCCGCGCAAGGTCCGGATAGATCTTCGGCGACTGGTAGGCATGCGGCCCGAGGAAAGTCACCACCGCGCGCGGCCGCGCCTGCAGGTAACGCCAGTGGGGATTCGGCTTGGCGCAGTGGCCCAGGAGCACGAAGTCGCCGTTGCGCTCCTCAAGGTGCAAGGGCAGGTGCGTGACGAAGGGCAAGCCGGTGTCGTCCATGGAGATCAGGCTCGCGAAGGGATGCTCGCGCATCAGCCGCACCGCATGGGCCGGGTCCTTCGATTTGAAGTGGGGAGGCTGGTACATCCGCGAATTGTGCAGCCGCTCAGGCGGGGGCGCTCGAGAGCTTGAAGGCCACGGTCGGCACCGTGAAGTCATGGAACGGGGCCCCGAGCGCGAGTTCCCCGTCGGCATGGAGCAGGCATTCGCCGCGGCGCAGCGCCACCTCGCTCAGGCTGCCCTGGAAGCGCACCCAGGTGCCGTAGCTGCTCAGGTCGGTGAGCACGAAACCGCCGTTCTTCCAGTCCACGCGCACGTGCAGGCGGGACACGCGCTGGTCGTTCACGACGAACTCCGCTTCTTCCACCCGGCCCAGGTGCACCGGCATCTGCGTGCTCGCAAAGGTCGCACGCTGGTCGAGCCAGCAGAATTCGATCGCGGCCTCTTTCTTCTTCGCGGGCTGGAGGTGCTCCAGCGCCGCGGGCGCGGTGAGATTGACGGTTTCCGAATCTTCCTGCCAGTCGGCGCGGTACACCACGCGCGGCTCGGTCTTGCCGCGAATCTGGATCGCGCCCAGGCTCAGGAAGCGAACGCCGGGCCCCGGGTCGTCCACCTGGGAGATGACGGTATCGGTGGCCCAGATCTGGTCGGCGCCTGACAGGTCAGACAGGCGCGAGGCCACATTGACCGCATCGCCGTAGCAATCGCCGTCGACCTCGATCACCTCCCCGCTGGCCACGCCGACCTGCAGGCGCATGCGCAGGTTGTTGGGCCATTCCTGCAGGCGCTGGTTGTGGATGCGCTGGAGTTCCACCACGGCATGGATCGCGGAGCTGCCGTCAGGAAAGACGGCCAGCACGCCATCGCCCAGTGTCTTGACCACGCGCCCGCCGTGCGCGATGCAGACGCTGCCGATCCAGTGCGTGAGCGTGGTGATGGCCTGGGTGGCCAGTGAATTGCCGAGCGCCTCGAAGACGCCGGTGCTGCCGGTGAGATCCGCGAAAACGACCGTGGTGCTGGGGTTCGTTTCGCGCGTCACGGGCTCATTCCCATTCGATGGTTGCTGGTGGTTTGCTGCTCACATCATAAGTGACCCGGTTGATCCCGCGCACCTCGTTGATGATGCGGCCGGACACCTTTTTCAGTAGGGCGTAGGGCAGCTCGGCCCAGTCGGCGGTCATGAAGTCGCTGGTCTGCACCGCGCGCAGCGCCACGACGTAGTCGTAGGTGCGGCCGTCGCCCATCACGCCCACGCTCTTGACCGGCAGGAACACGGTGAACGCCTGGCTCGTAAGCTCGTACCAGGACTTGCCGGTTTCCGCGTCGATGTGGTTGCGCAGTTCCTCGATGAAGATCGCATCCGCGCGGCGCAGCAGGTCGGCGTACTCCTTCTTCACTTCGCCGAGAATCCGCACGCCCAGGCCCGGCCCGGGGAAGGGGTGGCGGTACACCATCTCCGGCGGCAGGCCCAGCGCGACGCCCAGCTCGCGCACTTCATCCTTGAACAGGTCGCGCAGCGGCTCCAGCAGCTTGAGGCCGAGCTGTTCGGGCAGGCCGCCGACGTTGTGGTGGCTCTTGATCGTCACGGCCTTCTTGCTTTTGGCGCCGCCGGATTCGATCACGTCCGGGTAGATGGTCCCCTGCGCAAGCCACTTCGCGCCCTTGTGCGTGCCGTCCAGGCCGGCCTTCAGGCGCGCGGCCTCCGCCTTGAACACCTCGACGAACTCGCGCCCGATGATCTTGCGCTTGGCCTCCGGCTCGCTCACGCCGGCGAGCTTGCCCAGGAAGGCTTCGCTCGCGTCGACGCGGATGACCTTCGCGTGGAGCTTGCCCGCGAACATGTCCATGACCATGTCCCCCTCGTTCAGGCGCAGCAGGCCGTGGTCGACGAAGACGCACGTGAGCTGGTCGCCGATGGCGCGGTGGATAAGGGCCGCCGCCACCGAGGAGTCGACCCCGCCGGACAAGCCGAGGATCACCTCCTCGTCGCCGACCTGCTTGCGGATGGCTTCCACGGCTTCGGCCACGTGGTCGCGCATGACCCAGTCGGGCCGCGCACCGCAGATGCCGGTGACGAAGCGCTCCAGGATCGCCCTGCCCTGCTTCGTGTGCGTGACTTCCGGGTGGAACTGCACGGCGTAGAAGCGGCGCGCCTCGTCCGCCATGCCGGCGATCGGGCAGCTGTCCGTGCTGGCCATGAGCTTGAAGCCCGGCGGCAGTTCGGTGACCTTGTCGCCATGGCTCATCCACACGTCGAGCATGCCGTGGCCCTCCGACGTGGTGAAGTCGGCGATGCCGTCCAGCAGCTTCGTATGGCCCCTTGCGCGGACGCTGGCGGAGCCGAACTCGCGTTTGTGGCCGCCTTCCACCTTCCCGCCCAACTGGTGCGCCATGGTCTGCATGCCGTAGCAGATACCGAGCACGGGCACGTCGAGTTCGAACACGGCCTGCGGGGCTTTGTCCGTCGTGTCTTCGTAGACGCTGGCGTGGCTGCCGGAGAGGATCACGCCCTTGAGGTTGCCGTCGGCGGCGTACTGGCGGATCCAGTCGTCGGAGACGTCGCAGGGATGCACTTCGCTCAGGACGTGGGCCTCGCGGATGCGGCGCGCGATCAATTGGGTGACCTGGGAGCCGAAGTCGAGGATGAGGATTTTCTGGTGAGACATGGGATTCAGATCGTGGCGATGTCGAGGAGCTTGACGCCGCAGCCGGGCGCGGCAGACGCCATCTTGCGGTCGAAGGTCAGGAGGGGCAGGTTGAGGGAACGCGCGAGCCACATGTAGCCGGCGTCGCAAGCGGACAGGCCCGCGTCCATGGCCATCCCCAGCACGGCCTTGTGCTGCGCGGGCGCGAGTTCGTGCAGATCGACGCGGTGGCGTATCGCCTCGAGCACGCTCCACAAGCCCTCCACGGCCGCGGCGGGTATGCGGCCGTGCCGCACGCCGTTGGCGACGATGTTGGCGCACTCCCATTGCCAAAGGTCCGGGGCCTGGGGTTCGACTTCATCGCGGCGGATGCGTGCGTAGAGGCGCCGCGTGTGGTCGCTGGCCTCGTCGGGCAGGAGCCACGCCGCGGTCACGGATGCGTCCAGGACGAACGCGGTCATGACTGACGTCCCTCTTCGCGCAGTTCGCGCCAGGAAGGGCCGGGCTTGATCGTCTTGTGGAGGCTGGCGATCTGGTCGAGCTCGCGGGTGATCTGCTCGTCCGTGATGACCGGCTTGCGGCGCATGGGCAGCATGCGGACCACCTCCTTGCCGTGGCGGGTGATGCGGACTTCCTCGCCCCGCTCGACCGTCTCGATCAAGGCGGAGAAGTTGTTCTTGGCTTCGAAGATGCCAGTGCGCTGCATGATTTGGCCAGAAGTTTGATTCTGGCCAAATTCTAGGATATTCGTGCCAGATTTTCAAGTCTGGCCAGAATCGTCCTCAGTCCGCTCGGTAGTTCGGGGCTTCCTTGGTGATCTGCACGTCGTGGACGTGGCTCTCGCGGATGCCGGCGGCCGTGATTTCCACGAATTCCGCCTTGTTGCGCATTTCCTCGATCGTGGCGCAACCGCAATAGCCCATGCTGGCTCGGACGCCGCCGGCCATCTGGAACACGATGGAGACCAGCGAGCCCTTGTACGGCACGCGTCCCTCGATGCCTTCCGGCACCAGCTTGTCCGCATTCGGGTTGCCCGTGGAGGATTCCTGGAAATAGCGGTCCGCGCTGCCTTGCTGCATGGCGCCGATGGAGCCCATCCCGCGATAGCTCTTGTAGCTGCGGCCCTGGAACAGGACGATTTCGCCCGGTGCTTCCTCGGTGCCGGCGAACATGCCGCCCATCATCACCGTGCTGGCGCCGGCCGCGATGGCCTTGGAGATGTCGCCCGAATAGCGGATACCGCCGTCGGCGATCAGCGGGACGCCGCTGCCCTTGAGCGCGGTGGCGACATTGTCGATGGCCATGATCTGCGGCACGCCGACGCCGGCGACGATGCGCGTCGTGCAAATGGAGCCCGGGCCGATGCCGACCTTGACCGCATCCGCTCCCACTTCCGCCAGTGCCAGCGCCGCGGCGCCCGTGGCGATGTTGCCGCCGATCACATCCACTTGCGGATAGTTCTGCTTGACCCAGCGCACGCGCTCGATCACGCCCTTGCTGTGGCCGTGCGCGGTGTCGACCACGATCGCGTCCACGCCGGCCTTGACCAAGGCTTCGACGCGTTCCTCGGTGCCCTCACCGACGCCCACGGCCGCGCCCACTCGCAAGCGCCCCGCGCTGTCGCGCGCGGCGTTGGGAAAGCTGGTCTGCTTGAAGATGTCCTTGACGGTGATCAGGCCTTTGAGCTCGAACGCATCGTTGATCACGAGCAGGCGCTCCAGCTTGTGCTTGTTCAGCAGCGCCTTCGCCTCGGAGGCGCTCGTCCCCTCGCGCACCGTGATGAGCTTCTCGCGGGGCGTCATGATTTGGCTCACGGGGACGTCGTAGCGCGTCTCGAAGCGCAGGTCCCGCCCGGTCACGATGCCAACAACCTTGCCGCCGTCGATCACCGGGAAGCCCGAGATTCCCAGCTGCTCGGACATCGCCGAGACCTGGCGCACCGTATGTTCGGGGGTGATCACCACCGGGTCGCGGAGAACCCCGGACTCGTAGCGCTTCACGCGCGCCACTTCGGCGGCTTGCTGCTTCGGGGTGAGGTTCTTGTGGACGATGCCGATGCCGCCTTCCTGCGCAATGGCGATCGCGAGGCGCGCTTCCGTGACCGTGTCCATGGCGGCGGACACCAGCGGCAGGTTCAGGGTGATGTTGCGGGAGAGACGGGTCGCGAGGGAGGTGTCCTTGGGCAGGACCTGGGAGAACGCGGGCACCAGCAACACATCGTCGAAGGTGAGCGCTTTTCCTAAGAGGCGCATGTCAAAGCTCCAAAAAACGGATTGTACTCGTGTCCCCTCGGTACTAACCCTGTGCGGGCGGCGAATCCCTTCGTGACCAAGTGCGCACAGGCGCGCGCGCCCCTGTAGCGCACACGTGGGCCCGGGCGCTACACTCGCGCCATGAAACCGATTCGCGCCTGCCTCCTCACCCTCGCCTGCCTCGTGCCCGTCGCGGGCATGGCGCAGTGGCAATGGATCGACAAGGACGGCCGCAAGGTCTTCAGCGACCAGGCGCCACCACCCGACCTGCCTGCCAAGAACATCCTGCGCGCACCGTCGGGCGTGAAAGGCAAATCGATTTCGATGGTGCCCACGGAGCCAGCATCCGCGGCTTCGGCGGCCACCCCCCCCAAGCCGCCCGCTCCGCAGCTGAGTGGCAAGGACAAGGAGCTCGAGGCGAAAAAGAAGGCCGCCGAATCCGCGGAGGCGGACAAGAAGAAGGCGCAGGAGGAAGAACTCGCGCGCATGCGCGCCGATAACTGCGCGCGGGCCAAGCGTTCCAAGCAGGCTTTCGATTCGGGCGTTCGCATCTCGCGCATGAACGCCAAAGGCGAGCAGGAATATCTCGATGACGCCCAGCGCGCCGCGGAAGCCAAGCGACTCGACGGCGTGATCGCCAGCGACTGCAAGGCCGCCTCCTGACCTTCGTTCAGTAGCCGGCCTTCGCGCCCGCGCGCTTGCGGGCAAACAGCCCCGCCGCGCGGGCTCCCTGCTTGCGGAACCGCTCGCGCCTCGCGAGCTTCGGATCGACGCCAAGAGGCCGGTAGATCTCCACGCGGTCCGCGTCCCGCAAGGCTTGCTGCGGCGGCACCTTGCGGCCCCAAATCCCCAGGGACAATTCCTGCGGCAGCTCAGGAAACTCTTCGCGCAGGCCACTGGCTTCGATGGCCTGGCCCACGGTCGCGCCCTGGGCCAAGTGCAGCGACCATTCCCGCACTTGCCGCGGCCCCGCCGAATACACGAGGGTCACCGCGAAGAAGGACGACTCAGCCATAGACCTGCTCCGCGCGCTTGACGAAAGCATCGACCAGGCTCCCCGCGATCTTGTCGAAGACCGGTCCGACGAGCGCGCCCAAGGCTGCGTTGTCGAAACCGTAGCGCATGTCCAGCTCGACCTTGCAGGCCCGCTGGCCCTCACCCAGCGGGACAAAGCGCCATTCCCCATCCAGCTGCGAAAACGGGCCATCGACCAGCTTCATGCGCACCTTGCGGCCGGCTTCATGATCGTTTCGGGTCGTGAACTTCTGGTGGATGCCGCCGAAGGAAATGCCGATTTCGGCCCGCATGCCCTGTGCATCCTGCTCCAGCACCTTCGACTGGTCGCACCACGGCAGGAACTCGGGATAGCGGGCGACGTCCGTCACCAGCGCGAACATTTCCTCGGCGCTGTACCAGATGAGGACGGATTTGTGGACGGTTTTCATAGAGAATGCGGGGCCGCGCGGGCATTGTAGTGACGACACGCTGTCACCCTTGCACTGCGCCGGGCCGCCCCAAGCTGTGCAAAGCCCCCTTCGGGGCAGGCTCGATTATCGAGCCGTGGGGGTTAACAATCTGTCAGTGAATGGCCAAAAAACCCGACACCGCGAGTCGCATCGCCGACAACAAGAAAGCTGCCTTCAATTATTTCTTCGAGGAGAAATACGAGGCCGGCATGGTGCTGCAAGGCTGGGAAGTGAAGGCGCTGCGCGAAGGCAAGGTCCAGCTGACCGACGGGTATGTCGTCGTGAAGGATGGCGAGCTGTACGTGATCGGCTGCCAGATCAACCCGTTGCGCAGCGCGTCCACCCACGTGAGTCCCGATGCCGTCCGAACCAAGAAGCTGCTGTTGCACAAGGAAGAGATCAAGCGCCTCGTCGGCAAGGTCGAGCAGAAGGGCTACACCCTCGTGCCGCTGAACCTGCACTGGAAGGACGGCAAGGTCAAATGCGAGATCGCGCTGGCCAAGGGCAAGGCCGAACATGACAAGCGCTCCACCATCAAGGACCGCGAAGGCAAGCGCGAAGTCGAACGCGCGATGAAATCGCGCACGCGCTGAGATTCAGGCGCGGCGTCGCCAGCCCACGACCTCGTTCGCGACCAGCGCACCCATCACCAGCAGGCCGCCCGTCAGCACGTTCGTGCCCGGCACCTCGCCCGCGCCCGCCCAGGCCAGCAGGATCCCGAAGATCACTTCGAGCAGCGCCAGCAAGGAAACTTCCGGAGCCTCGAGCACGCGCGCGCACACGACGGAAAGTGCGCAGGGAATGGCGAGTTGCACCAGCCCCAGCAACCCCAGAAGACCGAGGTCGTGCACGGAAGCCTGGAAGGGGATCGCAAGCGGCAAGGTCACCAGCGATGAAATCACGGCGCCGACCAGAACGGAGGGCACGAGATCGACGTTTTCGCCACGAGCGTGCGAGCGCTGGGTGACGGTCCAGTTGATGGCGGCCGCGAGTGGAACGCACAGCGCCACGAGCGTACCGGCGAGAGAGCCCGCGGAAACGTCCGCGACATACATCCAGGCGATCCCGCCGCCCGCGACGGCGATGGCCACCCAGGTGCGCACGGGAATGCGGTGCCCGATGAAGATGCGCGCGATCAGCGCCGTGAGGAAGGGCCCGAGCGACATCGTCACCAGCACATTCGCCACCGATGTCATCGTGAGCGCCATCATGAACGCGGTGAACATGACGCTCCAGCACAGTCCGGAAAGCCAGAAGGCGCCCCTGCCGTGCCGGATGCGCGAAAAGACCTCCCGCCCCTGGAAGAAGGGCAGGATCACCAGCAGCGACAGCACCGTGAAGAAGCTTCGCCAGAAGGTGATCTCGAAGCCGCGCGCCTGCTCCAGGTGGCGCGTGGTCACGCCCGCGATCGACCACATCAGGGTCACCGCGACCATGCCGAGCACGGCCTGTCCGTGGGAAAGCTTCCTCACCTCACCGCTGCCGGGCCGTTCTCAGGCCGCGACTTCGCGCGATGCGCGCTTGCGCTCGTGCTCTTTCAGGTGGCGCTTGCGCAGGCGGATCGACTTGGGTGTGATCTCGACCAGTTCGTCGTCCTCGATGAACTCGACGCCGTATTCCAGCGTGACCATGATGGGCGGCGTGATCTTGATCGCGTCTTCCTTGCCGCTCACG
Organism: Caenimonas aquaedulcis; assembly: GCF_015831345.1. Lineage (NCBI taxonomy): Bacteria > Pseudomonadati > Pseudomonadota > Betaproteobacteria > Burkholderiales > Comamonadaceae > Caenimonas > Caenimonas aquaedulcis. Next base: position 628,756 of record NZ_JADWYS010000001.1, read on the forward strand.
CGGAAGTTGGTGAGCTGCTTGGTGCGGGTCGCGTTGACGACGAGGTCGTTGTCGCGGCTGTGGATGCCGACGATCATGCCTTCGTATACCGGGTCGTTCGCGCGCACGAACATGCGGCCGCGATCGTCCAGCTTGCCCAGGGCATAGTTGAAGATCTCGCCGTCGTCCATGGAGATCAGCACGCCGTTCTTGCGGCCGCCGATCTCGCCCTTGTGCGCTTCGTAGCTGTCGAAGATGTTGGAAATCAGGCCCGAGCCGCGCGTCAGGTTCAGGAACTCGTTCGTGAAGCCGATCAGGCCCCGCGCCGGGATGCGGTATTCGAGGCGCACGCGGCCCCGGCCGTCCGGGTCCATGTTCACGAGGTCGCCCTTGCGCTCGCCCAGGGCCTGCATCACGCCGCCCTGGTGCTGCTCTTCGATGTCCACGGTCACGAGCTCGATCGGCTCGTGCTTCTCGCCGTTGACCGTTTTGAAGACGACGCGGGGCTTGGAGACGGCGAGCTCGTAGCCCTCGCGCCGCATGTTTTCCAGCAGGATGGTCAGGTGCAGTTCGCCACGGCCCATCACCTCGAAGATGCCTTCCTCGTCGGTTTCCGCGACTTTCAGCGCCACGTTGTGCTGCAGTTCCTTCTGCAGGCGGTCCCAGATCTGGCGGCTGGTCACGTACTTGCCCTCTCTTCCGGCCAGGGGGCTGGTGTTGACGCAGAAGTTCATGGTCAGCGTGGGCTCGTCCACCTTCAGCATGGGCAGCGGCGCGGGGTTCACGGGGTCCGTGACGGTCACGCCGATGCCGATGTCCGCGATGCCGTTGATCAGCACGATTTCGCCGGGTCCGGCTTCGGTCACCTGCACGCGCTCCAGACCCTGGAAGGTCAGCACCTGGTTGACGCGACCCTTGATGGCCGAACCTTCCGGGCCTTCCAACACGAGCACGTCCATCCCGGGCTTGACCGTGCCCGAGTGGATGCGGCCGACGCCGATGCGGCCGACGAAGGTGGAGAAATCCAGCGCGGAGATCTGCAGCTGCAGAGGCGCCTGCGGATCGCCCTCGTGCGGCGGCACGTGCGCGAGGATGGTGTCGAAGAGCGCCGACATGTCGGGGCCCCACTGCTCGCCCTGCGCGCCTTCGTCCATGGAGCTCCAGCCGTTGATGCCCGAGGCATAGACCACGGGGAAATCGAGCTGCTCGTCGGTCGCGCCCAGCTTGTCGAACAGGTCGAAAGCCGCGTCGACGACGTATTGCGGACGCGCGCCCGGCTTGTCCACCTTGTTTACGACGAGGATGGGACGCAGGCCCAGGGCCAGCGCCTTCTTGGTCACGAAGCGCGTCTGCGGCATCGGGCCTTCCTGCGCGTCGATCAGCAGCACGACGCCGTCCACCATCGACAGCGCACGCTCCACTTCGCCGCCGAAGTCCGCGTGGCCGGGGGTGTCGACGATGTTGATGTGCGTCCCCTTCCAGCTCACCGCGCAGTTTTTTGCCAGGATGGTGATGCCGCGTTCGCGCTCGATGGCGTTGTTGTCCATCACGGTGTCGACCACCTTTTCGTGTTCGGCGAAGGTGCCGGACTGGCGAAGGAGCTGGTCGACCATGGTGGTCTTGCCGTGGTCGACGTGCGCGATGATCGCGATGTTGCGGATTTGCTTGTTGGTCATGTGTTGCTTTCCAGAATCTGTTCGACTTCGGGCGGGCTCAGGAGCCTGCCCGGAATGAGTTCGCCGCCCTTCGCGTGGGCGGTGCCAAGAAGCGCGCGGGGACTGTCGCCGTAGACGGCCACCTGCTCGGCATCCAGCCAATCGCCGCGCCGGCGCAGCCCGCTCAGGAATCGTCCGGCATTGTCCGGATCGAGGGTGACATGGGTATGTCCTTCGAGCAGCGAATCCACGGGCAACAGGGCCGAGACGCGCGCGCCCTCGTCCATCGCCTCGAACGCGTCGAGCGTGACGCACCGGGCGATCTCGAATTGCCCTGTCGCAGTCCGCCGCAGCGAGGTGAGGTGTCCGCCGCAGCCGAGCGCTGCGCCGATGTCCTCGCCCAGCGTGCGGATGTACGTGCCCTTGCTGACGCGTGCGACCATGCGCAGCTCGCTCGGGCCGGAGGGAGCCAGCGACAAGTCGTGGATCACCACGTTGCGCGCTTCGCGCTCCACTTCCTCGCCCGCCCGTGCGTACTCGTACAGTGCCTTGCCATCTTTCTTCAATGCGCTGTGCATCGGTGGGATTTGTCGTTGCGCACCGCTGAAACGCTGCACGAGCTGTGCCAGCGCCGCGGCGTCGATGGCGGGAACTTCCCGCTGTTCGATGACGTCGCCCTCGGCATCCCCGGTGGATGTCTTCACGCCCAACCGGATGGTGGCTTCGTAGGTCTTGTCCGCTTCGAGCTGCAGCTGGCTGAATTTGGTCGCGGCGCCGAAGCAAAGCGGCAGCACGCCGGTGGCCAGCGGATCGAGCGTGCCCGTGTGGCCGGCCTTCTCGGCGCGCAGCAGCCATTTGCACTTCTGCAAGGCATTGTTGCTGGATAGACCCAGCGGTTTGTCGAGCAACAACACCCCATGCACAGGGCGCCGCTGCACCCTGGTGCGTGGCGCGTTCATGGCTAGTCCTCTTTGGCGCGGGAGGAAACCGCCTTGGCGATCAAGGCGTTCATGTCCGCCGCGCGTTCGGTCGTGCGGTCGAACTGGAAGTGCAGCGTCGGCACGGTGTGGATGTGCAAACGCTTGAACAGGCCGTTGCGCAGGAATCCCGCGGCCTGGTTCAACGCCAGCTCGCATTCCGCGGGGTCGCCCACGAGCACGCTGAAGAAGACCTTCGCGTGCGCGTAGTCGGGCGTGACTTCCACCGCCTGGATCGTCACCATGCCCACGCGAGGGTCCTTCAGCTCGCGCGCGATCAACTCCGTCAGATCGCGCTGGATCTGATCGGCGACCTTGAAGGCGCGGTTGGGCGTGGTGGCAGCTTTACGGACCATATTTGCAGAAGGTCGGACCGCCGCAGGCGGTCCGTTGACCCGTCATAACGTACGGGCGATTTCCTTGATCTCGAAGAACTCCAGCTGATCGCCTTCCTTGATGTCGTTGTAGTTCTTCAGCTTGATACCGCACTCGAAGCCTTCCTTGACCTCGCGCACGTCGTCCTTCATCCGCTTGATCGAATCGACCTCGCCCGTGTAGACCACGACGTTGTCGCGCAGCAGGCGGAAGTGCGCCGAGCGGTTGACCGCGCCCGAGGTGACCATGCAACCCGCGACGGTGCCGATCTTGGACGCGACGAACACGGTGCGGACTTCCGCGGTACCGATGACTTCCTCGCGCTTTTCCGGCGCCAGCATGCCCGACATCGCAACCTTCAGTTCGTCCACGGCGTCGTAGATGATGCTGTAGTAGCGAATGTCCACGCCGTTGCTCTCGGCAAGCTTGCGCGCGCCGGCATCGGCCCGCACGTTGAAGCCGATGATCACGGCCTTGGAGGCGATCGCCAGGTTGATGTCGGACTCGCTGATGCCGCCCACCGCGGAATACACCAGTTGCACCTTGACCTCGTCGGTGGAGAGCTTGAGCAGCGACTGCCCCAGCGCCTCCTGCGAGCCCTGCACGTCGGCCTTGATGATGATCGGAACCATCTTCACCTCGCCGGCGGTCATGTCGGTGAACATGTTCTCCAGCTTGGACGCCTGCTGGCGGGCCAGCTTGGTATTGCGGAACTTGCCTGCGCGGTAGGTCGCGATTTCGCGCGCGCGGCGCTCGTCGGTCAGCACCATGAACTCGTCGCCGGCCTGCGGCACTTCGGTCAGGCCCTGGATTTCCACGGGGATCGAGGGTCCGGCGGACTTGATCGACTTTCCGTTTTCATCCAGCATGGCGCGCACGCGGCCGAACGTCTGGCCCGCGAGCACCACGTCGCCGGTGTTCAACGTGCCCGACTGGACCAGCACGGTCGCCACGGGGCCGCGCCCCTTGTCCAGCTGCGCCTCGATCACGAGGCCCTTGGCCATCGCGGCGACCGGGGCCTTGAGCTCCAGCACTTCGGCCTGCAACAGCACCTGTTCGAGCAGCGCGTCGATGCCAGCGCCCGTTTTCGCGGACACAGGCACGAACGGCGACTCGCCGCCGTATTCCTCTGGCACCACCTCTTCGGCCACCAGTTCCTGCTTCACGCGGTCGAGGTTGGCATCGGGCTTGTCGATCTTGTTGATCGCGACCACGATGGGCACGCCGGCCGCCTTCGCGTGCTTGATGGCTTCCTTGGTCTGCGGCATGACGCCGTCGTCCGCGGCCACGACCAGGATCACGATGTCCGTCGCCTGCGCACCGCGGGCGCGCATGGCGGTGAACGCCTCGTGGCCCGGGGTGTCCAGGAAGGAGATCATCCCGCGCGGCGTTTCGACGTGGTAGGCGCCGATGTGCTGCGTGATGCCGCCCGCCTCGCCCGAGGCGACCTTGGCGCGGCGGATGTAGTCCAGCAGCGAGGTCTTTCCGTGGTCAACGTGACCCATCACTGTGACGACCGGCGCGCGCGGCAGGGCCTCGCCCTCGGCGGCACCGACGTCCTGCTCGGTGAAGGCCTCCGGATCGTCCAGCGCGGCGGTGACCGCCTTGTGGCCCATTTCCTCGACGACGATCATCGCGGTGTCCTGGTCCAGCGGCTGGTTGATGGTGACCATCTGGCCCATCTTCATCAGCGCCTTGATCACTTCACCGGCCTTCACCGCCATCTTGTGCGCGAGTTCCGCGACCGTGATGGTCTCGGGCACGTGCACTTCGATGACGCGGGCTTCGACCGGTGCGGCTTGCGACTGGTCGTCGCCCCCGCGGTGGTCGCGGCTGTCGCGGCGGCCTCGTGGCCCGCCGCGCCAGCTGTTGCGGCCCACGCCGCCGGTGCTGTCGCCACGGGTCTTGATTTCCTTCTTCTTGGCAGGATCGCCGGCCCAGCTGGACGACAGCTTGGCGGATTTGACTTCCTTGCCAGCACCGCCGGGTGCCGCCGGCGCGGCGCCGGGCGCGGGCGGGCGGCCCGTGCCGGTGCCGACCGCGGGCTTGTGCAACGTGCCCTTGGCGCCCGGCTTGGCCGGGTCGGCCTTGGCCACCGGCTTCACGGGTTCGGGTGCCTTATGGGGCACCAGGACCTTCTTGGGGGCCGACATCATCTGGCGAATGGCGGCCGCTTCAGCCTCGGCCTTGCGGCGGCGCTCGCCCAGGTCGGCGGCGCGCGCGGCTTCCTCGTCGGCCCGGGCCTTCGATTCGGCAGCGGCCTTCTCGCGGGCTTCGGTTTGCGCCTTGGCGACGGCCGTGGCGGCTTCGTCCACGACAGCCTTCGCGGCTGACTTCGGCTGCGCACCGGTCTCGGCCTTCGCAGCTTCGGCCTGCTGGGCGGCAGCGGCCTTCTCGGCGACGTCGCGTTCGCGCGCTTCCGCCTCCTCGCGCAGGCGGCGCTTCTCGGCGAGTTCTTCCTCCTGGCGGCGGATGAATTCGGCCTGGCGGCGCGCCTCTTCCTCGCGGCGGGTCAATTCCGCTTCGTCGATCTGGTGGGCGACGGGCTCCTGCACCTCCGGTTCGGGCGCCTCGACGACAGCCGTGTCGGAGCCTTCGTCACGCTTGACGAAGGTGCGCTTCTTGCGCACCTCGACCTGGATGGTGCGGGCCTTGCCGCTCGAGTCGGCCTGCTTGATCTCACTGGTGGATTTCTTCACCAGCGTGATCTTCTTGCGCTCGGGCGTGGCGGTGCCGTGGCTGGCCTGCAGGTAGCCGAGCAGCTTCTGCTTGTCGGCTTCGCTCAGGGCGTCGGACGGGGCCGATTTGGCCACGCCCGCGCTGCGAAGTTGTTCAAGCAAGGTGTCGGTCGATTTCTTGAGTTCGCTGGCGAACTCGGCGACGGTAGTACTGGACATGTGTTCTGGTGCCTTCCATCACATCACTCTTGGGCCGCGGTGGCAGTGGTAAACCAGTGCTCGCGAGCCTTCATGATCAGGGACTTGGCCTCGTCCGCAGACTGGCCGGTGATATCGGTGAGTTCATCGACGGCCAGGTCGGCCAGGTCGTCGCGGGTGTGCACGCCGGCTTCGGCGAGCTTGGCGATCAGCGCGGGGTTCAGGCCGTCGAGGTCGCGCAGGTCCTGCGAGACTTCCTCGACGCTCTCTTCGCGCGCGATCTCCATGGTCAGCAGCGCATCCTTGGCGCGCGACCGCAATTCGTTGACGGTGTCCTCGTCGAAGGATTCGATCTCCAGCATTTCCTGGATCGGCACGTAGGCCACTTCTTCCAGGCTGGTGAATCCCTCGGAGATCAGGATGTCGGCGATTTCCTCGTCCACGTCGAGCTTTTCCATGAACAGGGCGCGCTGCACCGTGGTTTCCTCGGCCTGCTTCTGGGCGGACTCGTTGGCATCCATGATGTTGATCTTCCAGCCCGTGAGGTCGGAAGCCAGGCGCACGTTCTGCCCGCCGCGGCCGATCGCGATCGCGAGGTTTTCCTCGTCGACCACGACGTCCATGGCGTGCTTTTCCTCGTCGACGACGATGGAGGACACGTTCGCGGGCGCCAGGGCGCCGATCACGAACTGCGCCGGATCCTCGGACCACAGGACGATGTCCACGCGCTCACCCGCCAGTTCGTTCGTGACCGCGTTGACGCGCGTGCCGCGCACGCCGACGCAGGTGCCGATCGGGTCGACACGCTTGTCGTGCGAGAGCACGGCGATCTTGGCGCGCGAGCCCGGGTCGCGGGCGCAGCTCTTGATCTCCAGCAGGCCCTGCTCGATCTCGGGGACTTCCTGGCGGAACAGCTCGATCATGAATTCCGGCGCGGAACGCGACAGGATGATCGGCGCGCCGCGCAGCGTCAGGTCGACTTCCATGATCATGGCGCGGACGCGGTCGCCGTTTCGCAGGTTCTCCTTGGGGATCATCTCGCCGCGGCGCAGGCGGCCTTCGACACGGCCGCTCTCCACGATGATGTCGCCCTTGTCCATGCGCTTGACGGTGCCGACGAAGATCTTGTCGCCGCGCGACATGAAGTCGTTGAGCAGCATCTCGCGCTCGGCATCGCGGATCTTCTGCAGGATCACCTGCTTGGCGGCCATCGCGCCGATGCGGCCGATCGGGACGGACTCCACCGATTCCTCGATGTACTCGCCCTCCTCGACGTCGGCGATGCGCTCCTTCGCGTCCATCAGCAGTTCTTCGGCGTCGGGGTTCTGCAGGCCCGCCTCGTCGGGCACGACCAGCCAGCGGCGGAAGGTCTCGTAGTTGCCGCTGTCGCGGTCCACCGCCACGCGGATGTCCACGTCGCCCGAATAGAGCTTCTTGGTGGCCTGCGCCAGTGCGGCTTCGACGGCACCGAACACGACGTCGCGCTCGACGTTCTTCTCGCGCGAGATCGCTTCAACCAGCATCAACATTTCGCGATTCATTTCACGACTCTCCTAACTGCCTGGGCTTCCTGCCCTTGAAATCAACGATCGGTGCCAAACGCGCGTCCTTCAGCTCGTCCAGCGTGAATCCCAACACCTGCAGCGGAGGCGGCACCCGCTTGGCGCTCACCTTCTGACCCGGCTTTGCTTCCGGCTCGTCGCTCCACGTGATCTGCCAGCCCGCGCCTTCTCCGCGCGACAACTGGCCCCGAAACTTCTTGCGGTTCGCGGCCACCTGGCCGGCCGCCGCGGCGCCCATCGGCGCCTTCAGCGTGATGTCCACCAGTTCGCCCGAGAAACGCTCGAAATCCTGCTCGCTCCTGAGCGGCCTGTCGATCCCCGGCGACGACACTTCCAGCCGCTTGTATTCCGCGCCTTCGACTTCCAGCGCGAACTGCAGCTGCCGCGTCACCTTCTCGCAGTCCTCCACGTTCACGAACTGCTGCTGGCCCGGCTTCCATGGCAGGTCGATCGTGATGCGCAGCAAGCCCCCGGCGGAGCGTTCGATCTCCACCAAGTCGTAACCGAGACCGGTTACCGTCTGCTCCACGATGTCCTGGAATGCCACTGCCTCGGATGCCCCTTGCACTTGCGTTGCGCCAATAAACGATCGACCAAAAAAAACGGGCGGTGATTACCCGCCCGTTTGGTCGTGAAGCAAGGATTGTACCTCGAAACGCCTTGTTTTGCAAGGGGTTACAGGCCCCCGAACACCTGTGCTACTCGTCCACCCGGCCCCTCAAGACCTTGACCTGCGAACGCAGGTTCTTGGACTCCAGCCGCCTCCTTTTGGACGCGTAGGTCGGCTTGGTCGGGCGGCGCATGCGCGGCGGCTCGGCGACGCTGTCCACCAGTTCCTGCAGGCGTCCCAAGGCCTCGGCGCGGTTCATGTCCTGGCTGCGATGCGTCTGGGCCTTGATGATGAGCACGCCGTCCCGGGTGATGCGCTGGTCGGCCAGGGCCAGCAGCCGCTCCTTGTGATCCGGCGCCAAGGATGAGTTGGGGATGTCGAAGCGCAGATGGATGGCGCTGGACACCTTGTTCACGTTCTGGCCCCCCGCGCCCTGCGCCCGCATGGCCGTGAGTTCGACCTCGGATTCGGGGATTGTCGTCGAAGCCCGGGTGGCCATCCCCTGTCCTCAGGAAGCGGCGGCGACGAGCGTGCGGGTGTAGTCCTCGCGGGGCGAATCCAGCACCTGCGCCACCGTCCCGGATTCGAGGATGTCCCCGTCCTTCATCACCATCACGTCGTGCGCCATCGCGCGGATCACGTCGACGTCGTGCGTGATGAGCAGGTAGCTCAGGCCCTTCTCGCGCTGGAGCCGCTGCAGCAGCTTGAGCACCTGCTTCTGGATCGTCACGTCCAGCGCGCTGGTGGGCTCGTCGAGCACGAGGAGCTGCGGGCCCACGATCAGCGCACGCGCGATGGCCAGGCGTTGCCGCTGCCCGCCCGAGAATTCATGCGGATAGCGCTGCAGGAGGCCCGGGAACTGGGATTCGGTGAGGCCCACGTCGTGCAGCGCCTGCAGCACGCGTTCGCGCCGGCCGTCGATCTTCAGGCCGGGTTCGTGCACGAGCAGTCCTTCGCCCACGATTTCCTCCACTGTCATGCGCGGCGACAGGGATGAGAACGGATCCTGGAAAACCACCTGCACGAGCCGCCGGATCGCCTTGTTTGCCGCGGCATCGGGGCCCCATTGCCGGCCGACGACGCCAAGTTCGCCGCGATGCGGGATCAGGCCAAGCGCCGCCATCGCGAGGGTGGACTTGCCGGAACCCGATTCGCCGACCACCCCGAGCGTGCGGCCCGCCGGGATCGCGAAGCCGGCGTTTTTCACCGCGACGAATTCGCCCTTGCGGAACCAGCCTTTCACCCCGGGCAGCGAGACGGGATAGGCGACCTGCAGCCCCTTCGCGTCCATCACGGGAGCGCCGGCGGGCGCATCGCCCTCCACGACATCGCGTTCGGGGCGGCTGTCGATCAGCTTGCGCGTGTACGGGTGCTGGGGATTGGCGAAGATTTCGTCGACCGGTCCCTGCTCCACCAGGTACCCGTTCTCCATCACGGCCACGCGATCGGCGAACTTGCGCACCAGGTTCAGGTCGTGCGTGATCAGCAGCATCGACATGCCGTTCTGCTTCTGCACGTCGCCCAGCAGGTCCAGGATTTGCGAGCGCAGGGTCACATCCAGCGCGGTCGTCGGCTCGTCCGCGAGCAGCAGGCGGGGCCTGCCGGAAAGCGCCATCGCGATCATCGCGCGCTGGCGCTGGCCGCCGGACAACTGGTGCGGATACGCCATCGCGCGCCGCTCGGGTTCCGGAATGCCGGTCGCGCGCAAGGCCTCCACCGCAGCATCCCAGGCTTCGCGCTTGGTAAGGCCTTCCTTGAGCTGCAGCACCTCCGCGATCTGGTCGCCGATGGGAAACAGCGGGTTCAGCGCCGTCATCGGCTCCTGGAAGATCATCGCGATCTCGCGGCCGCGGATCGCGCGCTGTTCACGCTCGGGCATCGCCACGAGGTCGCGCGCCGCGCCGCCCTCGAGGCCCGTGAACTGCGCGGTCCCCGTCACGTCGGCGTTCTGCACAAGGCCCAGCAGGCTGAGCGCCGTGACGGTCTTGCCCGAGCCGGATTCACCGACCAGCGCGAGTTTCTCGCCGGGTGCGATGGTGAAGCTCACGCCGTGCACGACTTCCTTGCCGGCGAAGGCGACCCTCAGGTTGTTGACTTCGAGCAGGTTCATCGGTCGGCCTTCCGGGGATCGAGCGCGTCGCGCAAGGCGTCGCCCATGAAGGTGAGCAGGCACAGTGTCAACACCAGCACGCCGAAGGTGGACAGCGAAATCCACCAGGCATCCAGGTTCTGCTTGCCCTGCTGGAGGAGCTCGCCCAGCGAAGGCGTGCCGGGCGGGACACCGAGGCCGAGGAAGTCCAGCGAGGTCAGCGCGAGGATGGCCGCGCTCATGCGAAACGGCATGAAGGTCACGACCGGCGTCATGCTGTTTGGCATGATGTGCCGCCACATGATGCGCTGGTTGCCCACGCCCAGCGCCCGCGCGGCCCGGACATAGTCCATCTGCCGGTTGCGCAGGAATTCGGCGCGCACGTAATGCGACAGGCTGGTCCACCCGAAGAGGCTCAGCAGGATCAGCAACAGCGCCACACTCGGCGCGAAGATCGCGCTGAAGATGATCAGCAGGTACAGCTCCGGCATCGATTCCCAGACTTCGATGAAGCGCTGGAAGGCCAGGTCGATCTTTCCGGCGAAGTAGCCCTGGATCGCACCGGAGATGACGCCCAGCACGAGCCCGATCGCCATCAGCGCCAGCCCGAAAAGCACGCTGAGCCGGAAACCATACAGGAGTTGCGCCACCATGTCGCGGCCGCGTTCGTCGGTGCCCAGCCAGTTCTCGGCCGAAGGCGGGCTGGGGAACGGGTATTTCGAGTAGTACGCGAGCGTCTTCGACCCATACGGGTTCAACGTGAACAGCATCCAGTTGCCGGGCTCGGACATCTTCTTGCGGATGAAGGGGTCGTGGTAGTCGGCGGTGGATTCGAAGTCGCCGCCGAAGGTCTTCTCCGAATAGTCCTTCGCGATCGGGAAGTAGTAGCTGCCGTTGTAATGCACAACGAGCGGCCGGTCGTTCGAAAGCACCTCGGCGAAGAGGCTGACGAACAGCATCGCCAGGAAGATGACCAGGCTGATGAAGCCGAGGCGGTTCCTGCGAAAGCGCCCCCAGGCGCGCGCGCCCGGGCTGTTGGCGGCGGGACGTTCAATCGAATTTGACACGGGGATCGGCCCAGACATAACTCAGGTCGCTGATCAGCTTCGTGACGAGGCCGATGAGCGTGAAGACGAACAGCGCGCCCAGCACCACGGGGTAGTCCCGCCGGATCACGCTCTCATAGCTCAGCAGGCCGAGCCCGTCGAGCGAGAACAGGGTTTCGATCAACAGCGACCCCGTGAAGAACGCACCGATAAAAGCAGCCGGAAAGCCGGTGAGGATCGGGATCAGCGCGTTGCGGAACACGTGCTTCCAGAGCACGCGCCGCTCGCTCAGGCCCTTGGCGCGCGCCGTCAGCACGTATTGCTTCCGGATTTCCTCCAGGAAGGAATTCTTCGTGAGCATCGTGGTGACAGCGAAGCTTCCGAGCACCATGGCCGTCACCGGAAGCGCGATGTGCCACAGGTAGTCCGCGATGCGCCCTCCCCAGCTCAGGTCGTCCCAGTTGGAGGACGTCAATCCGCGCAGCGGGAACCACTCCAGCTGCCCGCCGAAGATCACGAGCAGGAAGAGGCCCAGGACGAAGCCCGGGATCGCGTAGCCGACCAGGACGAGCACCGTCGTGATGAAGTCGAATCGCGAGCCGGCGCGCACCGCCTTCGCCACCCCGAGCGGCACCGCGATGAGGTAGCTGATGAAGAAGGTCCACAGCCCGAGGCTGATCGAGACGGGCAGCTTTTCGACGATGAGCTGCGCGACCGGCTTGTTCTGCTGGAAGCTGCGGCCCAGGTCGAAGCGCGCGTACTGGCCGAGCATCTTCCAGAAGCGCTCCGCGGGCGGCTTGTCGAAGCCGTACAGCGCCTTGATTTCCTCGATGCGCTTCGGGCTCACGCCCTGCCCGCCCCGATAGGCCGAGGTGTCGCCGCCGCCGCCGACGCGCCTGGCTTCGGCGAGGTATTGCTCCACGGGCCCGCCGGGCACGAACTGGGTGACGGTGAAGGTGATGAGCAGGACACCGAAGAGTGTCGGCAGCATCAGCAGGATGCGCTTGAGGATGTAGGCGGCCATGGTGTCGGTCAGTTCGCGGTTTGGGGCGGCATCCGCGCCCACCAGACGGTCATGAACCAGTCCATGTAGGGGACGCCTTCGGGCGGGTACGCGGGCACGACCGGCGGGCGAACCAGCCGCCAGGGGCTGTAGGCGATGCGCCGGCCGGTGGTGGTCCAGGCCGGGATCAGGTAATGACCATGGGCGATGGTGCGGTCCAGCGCGCGGCACGCCGCGAGGTAGTCGTCCCGGTTGTCCGCGACGGTGAGCCGTGCCACGAGCGCGTCGATCGCCGGGTTCTTGATGCCGCCGTAGTTGCCCGACCCGGGGATGTCGGCGGCCTTGCTCCCGAAGAGATCCGCGTAGTCGGACCCCGGGAAGTGCGTGCCGGGAAAGGAGATGCTCAGCATGTCGAACTTGTTCGATTCGAGCCGCTCCTGCCAGAGCGCGAAGTCGACCTCGCGCAGCTGGAAATCGATGCCGAGCTGCGCGAGCGCGCGGCGCCAGGCGGCCGTCGTGGTTGCGCCGCGCGCCTCCGTGCTGTCGAGGAATTCGATGACGAAGGGCTCGCCTTTCTCGTTGCGCAGCGCGCCGTCGCGCAGTTTCCACCCGGCCTCGGCCAGCAGCGCCTGCGCCTTGCGCAGGTTCTCGCGCAGGGAATTCGGTGGGTCGGTGTTGGGCGGCAGGGCCATCGGGCCGAAGACGTCCGGCGGCAATTGCGAGCGGAAGGGCTCGAGCAGCGCCACCTCCTTGGGCGAGGGCAAGCCATTTGCCTCGCAGTCCGTATTGCCGAACACGCCCTTCACCCGCTTGTACGCACCGCGGAAGAGGTGCACGTTCATCCACTCGTAATCCATCGCGAGCTCGAGCGCCATGCGCACGCGCCTGTCCTGGTACTTGGGCTGGCGCAGGTTCAGCACGTAGCTGTAGTAGCCCTCGGGCAGCTTGTGCTTGAACTCCTCCTTGACGATCTCGCCGCTGCGCACGCGGCGGCTGTCCATCCGTCGGGTCCAGTCGCCGGCGGAGAAGAACTGCATCAGGTCGAACTCGCCCGCCTTGAGCGCCTCGAGCTGGGCGGTGTTGTCGCGGTAGATCTTGATCGTGATGCGATCGAAGTTGTTCATCCCCTTGCGCACGCCGAGGTTGCGAGCCCAGTAGTTGGGGTCGCGCACGAAGGTGACGTCCTTGCCGAAGCGCACGGGGCCGATCTTGTAGGGGCCGGTGGCGACCGGCACGTCCATGATGATCTGGTCGAAGGGCTTGGGCTTGCCGTTTTCCATCCCCCACTTGGGGCTGAAGATCGGGATGCCACCCACCACGAGCGGCAGCTGCCGGTCCGTCTTCTTGAACCGGAACTTGATGGTGCGATCGTCGATGACGTCCGCGCCGGCGACGTCCGCCAGCAGCGTGGCGTACGAAGGTGTCGCGTATTTCGAGATCAGCGTCTCGTAGCTGTACTTGACGTCGCTCGCCTTGACGGGATCGCCGTTGTGGAAGCGCGCTTCAGGCCGGATGCGGAAAGTCGCGGACATGAGGTCGGCCGGCACCTCCACGTCTTCCGCGAGCAGGCCGTAGCCCACGCCGATCTCGTCGTAGGGCGTCGCGAGGAGGCCCTCGAACAGCAGCTCGCCGGTGAAGGACGGCGCGTTGCCTTTCAACGTATACGGGTTGTACTTGTCGAAGGTCGAGATCCGCGAGCCCGCGACCATGCGCAGCTCGCCGCCCTTGGGCGCGGCGGGATTCACGTAGTCGAAGTGGTCGAATCCGGGCGCATACTTGAAAGTACCCCACACCGCATAACCGGGAGCTGCCGTGACCGACCGGGCCGCGAGCAGCATCAATAAAACAAGCCAGAAGCGCATGCGACAATTCTGCCCGGTATTTTTTTGATTCGGGAAAACCATGGGCTTCCTCTCCGGCAAGAAGTTGTTGATCACGGGCGTTCTGTCCAACCGCTCCATCGCGTACGGCATCGCGAAGGCTTGCAAGGAGCAAGGGGCGGAGCTGGCGTTCAGCTACGTCGGCGAGCGTTTCAAGGACCGCATCACGGAGTTCGCCGCGGACTTCGGATCCACGCTGATCTTCGACTGCGACGTCGGCGACGACGCGCAGATCGACCAGCTCTTCAAGGATCTCTCGGCCACCTGGCCCACCTTCGACGGCTTCGTGCACAGCATCGGCTATGCGCCGCGCGAGGCGATCGCCGGCGACTTCCTCGAGGGCCTTTCGCGGGAGGGCTTCAAGATCGCGCACGACATCAGCGCCTACAGCTTCCCCGCGATGGCCAAGGCCGCCCTGCCCTACCTCAACCCGAAGTCGGCCCTCCTCACCCTCACCTACCTCGGTGCGGTCCGCACCGTGCCGAACTACAACACCATGGGCCTCGCGAAGGCCTCGCTGGAGGCCTCGGTGCGCTACCTGGCCGAATCGCTGGGCCCGAAGGGCATGCGGGTGAACGGCATCAGCGCCGGCCCGATCAAGACGCTGGCTGCCAGCGGCATCAAGGGCTTCGGCAAGATCCTGTCGGTGGTGGCGGAAGCCTCGCCGATCCGCCGCAACATCACCATCGAGGACGTCGGCAACGTCGCCGCCTTCCTGATGAGCGACCTCGCGGGCGGCGTCACGGCCGAGATCACCTACGTCGACGGCGGCTTCAGCCATGTCGTCGGCGGGATCGCCGAGCCGGCGACCCCCTAGTTCATTCGAAAAAATGCCACCTGTCCCGCGCTCAGGAAGCGCGGAACAGGTGGGCAAAGGAGCGGCTGACTTCGAGCACCTCGGGGTGCCCGTTGATCTGCACCCGTTGCCGACCGGTATCGTCACGGGTGACTGCCGCGATACAGCCCAGGTTCACGATCGTGGACCGGTGAATCTGCCAGAACTGTTCGGGATCGAGCCGCGGCATGAGCTCGCGGATCGGCGTGCGGATGAAAGCCTCCTGGTCCTTCGTCTGCACGCGGGTGTATTTCTCGTCCGAGCGGAAGAACAGCACGTCCTTCACGTCGATGAGGCGGGTGGTGGTGCCCGACGTTGCCTGGATCCAGCGCATCGGCGGCTCCGCGCCGCCGGCGCGGCCCATCGCCCGCTGCGCGCTCAGGAATTTCTCGAGCAGGCTGTCCAGCGCGGCTTCCTGTTGCGGGGCATCCAGCGCCGGCGCCTCGGCCCGGCGCGCCTGCATGCGCGCCTTCACGCGCGCGGCGGTCTGCGCGAGGCGCTCCGCCTCCACGGGCTTGAGCAGGTAGTCGAGCGCGCCGTGCTCGAACGCGGCGACGGCATATTCGTCGTACGCGGTCACGAACACGATCTCGCCCTGCCAGCCCTGCAGCGTCACGATCTCGCGCGCGGCCTCGATGCCCGTCATGGCCGGCATTCGGATGTCCAGGAAGACGACGTCCGGCCGCAACTCCTCGGCCTTGTCGATGGCCTCCTGGCCGTCGCGCGCCTCGCCCACCACTTGCAGTTCGGGCCAGACCTGCGCCAGACGGGTCTTCAGTTGTTCGCGCAGGAGCCGCTCGTCGTCGGCGACCAGGGCGCGCAGGGGCGGCGAAACGTCGGCACTCATGCGGCTTTCCCTGCGAATTCGGCGTCGTCGATGCGTGCAGCCTCGGGCGCCACGTTGTAGGGCACCGTGATGCGCACCACCGTGCCGGTGTTCGGGTCCGAGCGCAACATCAGGCGGCTCTTGCCGGGATACAGCACCGCGAGCCGCTCGCGGATGTTCTGCAGCCCGATGCCGGTGCCGGAGGTCGGCCCATCGAGAATTTCCCCGTCGGGCACGCCCACGCCGGTGTCGCTCACTTCCACCCACAGCTGCGCGTTCTGCACGCCGGCCGCCACCCGCACGGTACCGCCCTCGGACTTGGGTTCGATGCCGTGCTTGATCGCGTTTTCCACCAGGGACTGCAGCATCATGGGCGGGAAGTCCGCACTCTCCAGCCCCTGCGGCACCGCGATCTCCACGCGCAGCCGCTCCTCGATGCGCATCTGGATCAGCTCGAGGTAGGACCGGATCAGGCGCATCTCGCGGCCCAGCGTCGAGGTCTCCTGGCGCATCTGCGGCAGCGCGCCGCGCAAGTAGGTGATGAGCGCCTTCTGCATCTTCGAGGCGCGGCTCGGCTCGGTTTCGATCAGGTAGTCGACGGCGGCCAGCGTATTGAACAGGAAGTGCGGTTCCACCTGGGCCTGCAGCACCTGCAGGCGGGCCTGCACGAGCTGCCGCTCCATGGCCTCGCGCTCGGCCGCATCGACGGCGGTGCGCACCTTGGCGTCCGCCTGCGCCACCTTGCGCACGACGATCTTGGCGGCGGCCAGGTACGCGAAGAACACCACGAGCAACGCGCTGCCGATGTCGCCCAGGATGCCGCGGGCGGTGATCACCTTGCGGGCCACCACGACCTGCTTGTCCTCGTCATCGTCCTCGTCGCCATCGGGGGACGCGCTCTTGGGCGCGGCGCTCGGCGGGGACGCGTCGGTGCTGCCGGCGCCGGGCGGGACGGGCGGGTGCGGCGGGATCATCAGCGGGCCGCCGTCCTTGCCGCGGATCTGGATGCCGTCCTTGCCGCCGATGGTGACGACCATCTCCTGGTCGCTGCCCCTGACACGCACCCGGTCGTGCTTGAGGTGCAGGAGCTCGGCGAGGATGCTGCCCGCGATGATCAGGAGGAGAAAGAGGAGGATCAGGCGCCACCAGGACATCGACGACGCCCATTGGGACACCTGGGTATTCAGGCGCGCCAGCCAGCTGATCATCGACCCGCGGGCTGCGCCGGATTCGGTGCGCGGAGAGTTCATTGGCGGAGCGTAACCGCAATCGCGGCGGTGTTTTCGGCCATGGTGGCGACCGGCGTGGCCTCCACGTCGCGGCGACCCACCACCACGACGGTCGGCAGGGTCACGTGCACCGGCGCCTGCGCCACCGTGGTGTCGGCGGCCGCGGGCGTCACGGCGAAGGCGCCGACGCCCAGCCAGATCGCGGCGGTGAAGGCCGCGGCGGCGGCCATCATGCCGCCTTCCATGACGGCGACGGACAGGCGGGAGCCCGAAAATGCGGGGTGGGCGGCGCGGGTGAATTGGCTCATGAAACTCCTCCAGGGGGACCTCGAAAGTGGTCCGATGGGGAGACTGTAGGGAGCCCGGCGCGGGACTTCACCCCCGTTGCGACGAACTGCGCGGCGGCGCGACGAACTGCCGCAACGGTGGATGAGCGGGCGGCGGGCGCCCCGCCCGCCCCGCCGCTCAGGCCTTCACGCAGTCCGCGTAATAGCGCACGACGCCCTGGGCGTCCGCCTCTTCGACCAGCCCGTGGATGTCCGTCTCGAAGCCCGGGCACTGGGAGTTGAACTCCCGGGAGAACTTCAGGTAGTCCACGATCTTCTTGTTGAAC
This sequence comes from Caenimonas aquaedulcis, assembly GCF_015831345.1. Classification (NCBI taxonomy): domain Bacteria; kingdom Pseudomonadati; phylum Pseudomonadota; class Betaproteobacteria; order Burkholderiales; family Comamonadaceae; genus Caenimonas; species Caenimonas aquaedulcis. Next base: position 646,311 of record NZ_JADWYS010000001.1, read on the forward strand.
ACCTCGCCCGGGATCAAGAGCGGGATGCCCGGCGGGTACGGCGTGACGAGCGAGGTGGTGATGCGCCCTTCCAGGTGGTCGATCTCCACCCGCTCGGTCTTGCGGTGCGCGATGTAGGCGAAGGCGTCGCTCGGCTTCATGGCGGGCGTGAGGTCGCTCAGGTACATGTCGGTGGTCAGCCGGGCGATGTCGTAGCGGGCGTAGAGCTCGTGGACGTGCTGGCAGAGGTCCGCGAGGCCCATGCGCTCGTAGCGCGGGTACTGCTGGCAGAACTCCGGAAGGATCCGCCACATCGGCTGGTTCTTCGCGTAGTCGTCCTTGAACTGCTGCAACGCGGTGAGCAGCGTGTTCCAGCGGCCCTTGGTGATGCCGATGGTGAACATGATGAAGAAGCTGTAGAGGCCCGTCTTCTCCACGATGATCCCGTGCTCGGCGAGGAACTTGGTCACGATGGACGCCGGGATGCCCGTCTTGTCGAACTTGCCGTTCAGGTTCATGCCGGGCGTGACGATGGTGGACTTGATCGGGTCCAGCATGTTGAAGCCCTCGGCGAGGTTGCCGAAGCCGTGCCACTTGGCGGTGCGGGCCTCGCCCTTGATGATCCAGTCGTCGGCGCGGCCGATGCCTTCCTCGACCAGCTTGTCCGGTCCCCAGACCTTGAACCACCAGTCCTTGCCGTATTCCTCGTCCACCTTGCGCATGGCGCGGCGGAAGTCCAGCGCCTCCAGTATGCTTTCCTCCACCAGCGCGGTGCCGCCCGGCGGCTCCATCATCGCGGCCGCGACGTCGCAGCTCGCGATGATCGAGTACTGCGGGCTGGTGCTGGTGTGCATCAGGTAGGCCTCGTTGAAGAGGTGCCGGTCCAGCTTGCGGTTCTGCGAATCCTGCACCAGCACGTGGCTCGCCTGGCTGATGCCAGCCAGCAGCTTGTGCGTCGACTGGGTCGCGAAGGTCAGCGACTCGCGCGGGCGCACCCGCTTGCGCCCCATCGCGTGGTATTCGCCGTAGAACGGGTGGAAGGCCGCGTGCGGCAGCCAGGCTTCGTCGAAGTGCAGCGTGTCCACATAGCCGTCGAGCATCTTCTTGATGGTCTCGGTGTTGTAGATCACGCCGTCGTAGGTGGACTGCGTGAGCGTCATCACCCGGGGCTTGACCTTGTCGGCGTCCACGCCCTGCAGGAGCGGGTTCGCCTTGATCTTGGCGCGGATGGCGGCAGGCTCGAACTCGCTTTGCGGGATCGGGCCGATGATGCCGAAGTGGTTGCGCGTGGGCTTCATGAAGACGGGAATCGCGCCCGTCATGATGATCGCGTGCAGGATGGACTTGTGGCAGTTGCGGTCAACCACCACGACGTCGCCCGGCGCCACCGTGTGGTGCCAGACCATCTTGTTGGAGGTGCTGGTGCCGTTGGTGACGAAAAAGCAGTGGTCGGCGTTGAAGATGCGCGCCGCATTGCGCTCGCTCGCCGCCACTGGCCCGGTGTGGTCCAGCAGCTGGCCGAGCTCCTCCACGGCGTTGCAGACGTCCGCGCGCAGCATGTTCTCGCCGAAGAACTGGTGGAACATCTGCCCGATCGGGCTCTTGAGGAACGCGACGCCGCCCGAGTGGCCCGGGCAGTGCCAGGAATAGGAGCCGTCCTCCGCGTAGTCCAGCAGGGCCTTGAAGAACGGTGGCTGCACGCCTTCCAGGTAGCTCTTGGCCTCGCGGATGATGTGGCGCGCCATGAACTCCGGCGTGTCCTCGAACATGTGGATGAAGCCGTGCAGCTCGCGCAGGATGTCGTTCGGGATGTGGCGGGAGGTCTTGGTCTCGCCGTAGACGTAGATCGGCACGTCCAGGTTCTTGCGGCGCACTTCCTCGATGAACTTGCGCAGGTTCAGCACCGCCGGGTCGAGGTCGGGCCCGGGCGTGAATTCCTCGTCGTCGATCGACAGGATGAAGGCGCTCGCGCGGCTTTGCTGCTGCGCGAACTGCGACAGGTCGCCGTAGCTCGTGACGCCGAGCACCTCGAAACCCTCCGCTTCGATGGCGGCCGCGAGCGCGCGGATGCCGAGGCCCGAGGAGTTTTCGGAGCGGTAGTCCTCGTCGATGATGACGATGGGAAAGCGGAACTTCATGGGCGGGCCTTTCGCTGGGCCGGTCGGGCGCCAGCAGCGAAAAAAATCAAACGAGCGCGAAGTGTATGAAATAACCGGGCCGCTTCTTGCGCGACAGGCGAATTGACCCAAAATGAGGCCACATCAAGACGACCCTAGGAGGGGCCATGGCTGAATCGACCATCTGGTGGCTGCTCGCCGGCACGGCTGTTGCCGTCGAGTTGCTGACGGGCACCTTCTACCTGCTGATGCTGGCCATCGGCCTCGCTGCCGCGGCCCTCGCCGCCCATGCCGGCGCCGGGACGTCGGTCCAGCTCGTGGTGGCCGCCGTCGTCGGCGGCGGCGCGGTGACCGCCTGGCACCTGCTGCGCCCGCGCCAGCCGGCCGGCCCGGCCTCCGCCAACCGCGACGTCAACATGGACGTCGGCGAGACGGTCCAGGTCGACGCCTGGAACCCGGACGGCACCGCCTCCGTGCGTTATCGCGGCGCCAACTGGACGGTCGTGCCGTTCGCGCCGGGCACCGCCGCGACCGGCGCGCACCGGGTGCGCGAAGTCGTGGGCAGCCGCCTCGTCGTCGAAAAGATCTGAACAACAAAGGGGACTCCATGACCGTCGCGATCATCATCTTCGTCATCGCCATCATCTTCGTGGCGCGCGCCGTCAAGGTCGTGCCGCAGCAAAATGCCTGGGTCGTCGAGCGCCTGGGCAAGTACCACGCCTCGCTGGCGCCCGGGCTGAATTTCGTCGTGCCCTTCATCGACCGCGTCGCCTACAAGCACAACCTCAAGGAGATCCCGCTGGACGTCCCCAGCCAGATCTGCATCACGCGCGACAACACGCAGCTGCAGGTGGACGGCATCCTGTACTTCCAGGTGACCGACCCGATGCGCGCGAGCTACGGCTCGTCCAATTACATCGTGGCCGTCACGCAGCTCGCCCAGACCTCGCTGCGCAGCGTGATCGGCAAGCTGGAGCTGGACAAGACCTTCGAGGAGCGCGACATCATCAACGCGCAGGTGGTCCAGGCGATCGACGAAGCCGCGCTGAACTGGGGCGTGAAGGTCCTGCGCTACGAGATCAAGGACCTGACGCCGCCCAAGGAGATCCTGCACGCGATGCAGTCGCAGATCACCGCCGAGCGCGAAAAGCGCGCCCTGATCGCCGCCTCCGAGGGCCGCCGGCAGGAGCAGATCAACATCGCCACCGGCGAGCGCGAGGCCTACATTGCCCGTTCCGAAGGCGAAAAGCAGTCGATCATCAACAAGGCACAAGGCGAGGCCGCGTCCATCACCGCCGTGGCGGAGGCGACCGCCGGCGCGATCGAGCGCATCGCCGCCGCGATCCGCCAGCCGGGGGGCGAACTGGCGGTGCAGCTGAAGGTCGCGGAACGCGCGGTCGACGCTTACAGCCGGGTGGCGGCGGACGCCACCACCACCCTGATCGTGCCGAGCAACATGACGGAAGTCTCGGCCCTGATCACCTCGGCGATGAAGATGGTGCAGGGGACGAAAGCGGCCTGAGAGGATGCCGGCCGGCTAGCGCGAGTCGCCCGGGTGCTCCGTATGGCCCGTGCTCAGCGAGCTGCGCCGCGACGTCATGCCCCGCGGCAACGCGCCGCGAAACATCGGCGTCAGCGCGTGGATCTTCTCCAGCGCCGCGGCTTCGCCCCATTGGTTGGCGAGCACGCCCAGCAGGTCCCCGCGCAGGTACCAGAGCCCCTGCACGTCCAGCGAGTACCGCACCCGCCTGAGGATGTTCGGCTCGTTGATGCCGTCCAGCAGCAGGAGCATCTGCTGGCGGATGTCTTCGATGGTGACCTGCTGGCCCGGCCCTTCCAGGTTGGCGGGCGACGAAGTCGAAAACAGCTCGAAGAAACTGCTCCCGAATTTTGTTTTGAACCATCCCATCGCGTACTCCTGCAACTTCCTAGTGGGCCGGGGCGGCCATGGGGCCGCCCTCGTCGTCGGGGACCATGCCCAGGATTTCCGTGATCGGTCCCCGGGCGATGTATTCGGTCGGGGCGGCCGGAAGATCCCCGAAGCCGCTCGGCGTCTCGAAAACCGATGGCACGACGACGCTGTCGCCGCCTTCCACCGTGTGGTGGCGCACGCCGTAACGAAGCCGGTTGCGCTCGCGCGCCGAGAGGCGGGCCACCAGGTTCTTGGTCGCCCAGACGGCGCCGGCGGGCGCCGAGTCCGCGAGGCGCCTGGCCCGGCGGATGGTGGCCGCGAGGCCCGCGAACTCGGGCTGCGCCGACGGCTTCAAATTTCCTAGCCACTCCTGGCCTTCGTCGATGCCGGTGTTGAGCCGGATGTCCAGCGGCCAGCCTTTGCGCAGGAGCCAGGACTGGCTGATGCCCTGCATCGTTTCGCGGATCTCGAGCGATGCACCCAGCGCGTTCCACAGGTAGCTGCCGGACGCATCGGGAAAGAAGTAGCAGACCATGCTGTCGCTGGCATGCTGGCCATGGACGCCGCGATGCCGGCGGACGATGGGATCGACCGCCGACCAGACCTGGCTGATCAGCTCGAAGTACTCGTCGGGCGGCAGCGCGGCCCAGGTGCGATGCGGGCTGTCCAGCTGGGCGACCAGCACGGCCACGGCCGTCAACACGGGGGCGCGCGGTGAACCGCGTTCGGGCGCCGGCGCCTGGGCAGCTCGCGTCGCCGCGGGCGGCATGGGGGGCGCAACGAGCGGAGCCCGGGCCGGCGCAACCGCGGGCGCGGCTCCGGGCGAAGCGAGGTGTTCGGCGATGCGCGACAGGCTCCAGCCCAATCCCTTCAGCCGCTGGATTTCCAGGATGCGCGCGACGACGTCATCGGGGAAATAGCCGATGCGCGGAGCGTCCCCGTCGTCGGGCCCCGGCGGCAGTACCTCGGGCCTCGGCACGATCCCGCTACTGATGTAGTTGTTCAGGGTCGCGCGGGAGATTCCCGTCTGGTCGATGACTTCCTTGCTGGTCAGCATGGCATCCGTTGTCTGTCTAAGTCCGTCTATATCTGTCTAAGTAACATCTGGACAGTATTAGACACATCTAGACAGACAGTCAAGCGCGCCACTCAGCCACCGCGGCCGGGCGTTGGTAAAAAGTCACGAATGCAGGCGTGCCCAACGCGCCGGCGCGGCACTTAGTGTGTCTAAGACAGAGCCCGGCGGATGGAAATACCGCAGGCGGGCGGCGAAGCGGCGAAAGGCTAGGGCCTGCCCTTCGAGTGGTCGGGGCTCATGAGGTCCGTGGCCGTGCTGAGAAGCTCGTTGGCCTTCTTTCGCGCCTTCTTCACCGCATCGACCAGGTCGGGAGGCACGGGGGTGCCTTGTTGCAGCTGATGCTCCCAGGCCTGGTTCAGGAGCGCCTCGGCGGCGCGCGCATCGGCATCGGCCATGTGCCAGGCGTCTATGGCGGCTTTCAGGTGTTGCGGCATCGGGCGATGTTAATCGCCTGTGCGGCGCATGTGTGCCCATGCGTTGGAAGAAGGAGACTCAGCAGGGCCATCCAGCGGCACGAAATCGCCATAAAAAAAGCCCCTTTCGGGGCTTCCTGGGAGGTCGTGCGACCTTGTCTTGGCGGAGAGGGCGGGATTCGAACCCGCGGAGGGCTATTAACCCTCACACGCTTTCCAGGCGTGCGACTTAAACCGCTCATCCACCTCTCCTGCGAGCCCACGATTGTAGCAGTGCGTCACGCCGCCCTTGCCGCCCTCGCCTGCCGCGCTTGCTGCGGATCGGCGAGCAGGGACAGCAACAGGTTGACGTCCGCGGGCTTGACCATATGGAAATCGAATCCCGCCTGCGCGGAGCGCGTGCGGCTCTCCGCCTCGCCGTAGCCGGTGAGCGCGATCATGAGCGCATCGCGCGACTCGGGTTGCTGGCGCAGGCGATGCGCGACCTCGAAGCCGTTCATGCCCGGCAGGCCGATGTCCAGCAGCACCACGTCCGGCCGGAAGTCCTCGGCGATGCGCAAGGCTTCCATCCCTTCGTTGGCGACCCGCACTTCATAGCCTTCCATCTCCAGCAAGGTCATGAGCGTCTCGGCCGAGGCCGCGAGGTCGTCGACGACGAGGATGCGCGACGGCGCCTTGGCCGCCTCCGCGGCGGCCTTGCGGGACGCGGGCCCCGAGGACGGCGCGTCCGCCCCGTCCTCGAGCTGGGCCGGGAGCGTCACGGTGATTTCCGTGCCCCGCCCCACGCCGTCGCTGTGGGCCACCACATGGCCGCCATGCAGTTCCACCAGGTGCTTCACCAGCGTGAGGCCGATGCCCAGGCCGCCCTGCGCGCGGTCCAGCGACTGGTCCGCCTGGGCGAACAGGTCGAAGATGTGCGGCAGGAAGCCCGCGTCGATGCCGGCGCCCTGGTCCTTGACCGAGAGCTTGAGCTCGCCCGCCGCATAGCGCGCCGACAGGTCGATGCGCGTGCCCGGCCCGGAAAACTTCGACGCATTGTTGATGAGGTTGGACAGCACCTGCGCCAGTCGGACCGCATCCCCGTGCAGCACCACGCCCTCCTCGGGCAACTCGACGTGCAGCGTCTGGTCGCGGCCCGTGACCCGGGGCGAGCTCGCCTCGATGGAACGCTCCACGAGCGAGGCCAGGGTGAGCTTCTCGGGCTTGACCACCACCTTGCCCTGCACGATGCGCGAGACGTCCAGCAGGTCGTCGATCAGCCGGGCCATGTGGTCCGCCTGCCGGCCGATCACGTCGCGCGCCCAGTTCATGGTGGGCTGCGTCACGTCATCGCCCTGCATGATGTGCACGGCATTGCGGATGGGCGCGAGGGGGTTGCGCAGCTCGTGCGCCAGCATCGCGAGGAATTCGTTCTTGCGGCGGTCCGCGTCCTGCACCGCCGTGTACAGGCGCGCGTTCTCCAGGGCGATCGAGGCGCGGGCGACCACGTCGCGCGCCAGCGAGATGCGCGACGAATCCATCGCCGCCGCGGGCGCTTCCAGGATGAGCGCGCCGCGCGATTTGCCGTTGGTGAGCAGCGGGCAGACCGCGAAAGCCCGGCCGCCCTCTTCCCATCGCTCGAGGACCTTGGTCTCCAGCGCGGTGTCGAGCGCGGCGCGCAGGCCCGCGGGCATCTCCTGTGCCGAGGCCTCCACCGGCGGGTAGTGTTCGACGCGGGAGAGCACCCCGTCGGTCGCCAGCACGAAGGTCGCGCGGTCCCCGAGCACGGGCACGGCCACCGGGAACAAGGCCTGGATCGTGTCCTCGAGGTTCAGCGAACGCGACAGCGACTGGCTCGCCCGGGAAAGGAAATCGGAGCGCTCGATCGCCTGTTCCGCGGCTTCGCGCGCCGCCTCGGAACGCGCCAGCGCCTCGCGCGCGGCCGCCTGCTGCTGCAGCTGGCGGTTCATGCGGAAAAGCTCGACGAACACGCGCACCTTGGAGCGCAGCACGTCGGGGACGACCGGTGACGGGATGTAGTCGACCGCGCCCAGCTCGTAGCTGCGGGCCGCCTGCCGCTCGTCCACGTACGCCGTGATGAAGACGATCGGGGTCTGCGCGGACTTCTTGTACTGCCGGATCAGGCTGGCCGTCTCCAGGCCGTCGATGTCCGGCATGTTGACGTCCAGCAGGATCACGGCGAACTCCATCTCCAGGATGAACTTGAGCGCTTCCTTGCCCGAGCGCGCGCTGATCACGTTCTGGCCGAGTTCCTCCAGGATGCTGCGGAAGACGACGTGCTTTTCCGGCAGGTCGTCGACCACCAGGATGTTGACCTTCTCCTGCCCGCCCAGCTGCTGCGACGCCGTCGCTTCCGCGCTGGTGATCACTGGTGCAGCCATGCCCGCAGGACCGCCAGCAGATCCTGCGTGTTCACCGGTTTGGAGAGGTAGTCCCATGCGCCTGCTTCGATGCATTTTTCGCGATCGCCCTTCATGGCCTTGGCCGTCACAGCGATCATAGGCAGGTTCTTGCCCGCCGGGAGCTTGCGGATCTCCTTCATCGTCGCCATGCCGTCCATCTCCGGCATCATGATGTCCATCAGCACGACCTTGATCTGGGGGTCGGTCGCCACCCGCGTGATCGCGTCCCGGCCGTTGTCCGCCCAGACGATGTCCATCCCGATCTCTTCCAGGACGGTGGCGAGCGCGAAGATGTTGCGCATGTCGTCGTCCACGATGAGCACGCGCTTGCCGGCCAGCGGCTTGGACGACTCGTGGATCGCGTTGATCGCCCCGCGCTTGGACTCCGGCAGCCGCGCGAGATTGTGGTGCAGTGCGAGCAGCGTGCTGTCGAAGAGCTTGGTGACCGTGTGCGCCTCGGTCACGTTGATGGCATCGTCCGAGTGCCACTGGATTTTGCCCGCTTCCTTGCCGCCCCCGTGATAGATGAGCAGCTGCAGCGGGCCGATCTCCGCCTGCGCGGCGAGCAGCCGCCGGGCGTCGCCCGGCTCGACGCCGGGAAAGCCGTCCTCCAGCACCACCGCGTCGAAGCGGCTTTCCTCCAGCGCCTCGGTCAGCTTTTCCGCGCTCTTGGCCACCGTCACGTGGATCTGCTCATCCTCGACCTGCGCGAGGAAATCCCGGCGGGCCCCGACGTCCTTCAGCGCCACCAGCAGGTTCTTCTGCGGGCGCGCGAGGTACGACTGCAGCTTGTCGAGCATCGCGTCCAGCACTTCCTTGGACTGGATGGGCTTTTCCACGAAGGCGATCGCGCCGGAGCGGAAGGCGCGCTCCTTGGAGTCGTCGGTGGAGATCACGCAGATGGGCATGTGGCGCGCCCCCATGTCCTGCTTGATGCGGTCGAGCACGCGCCAGCCGTCCATGTCGGGCAGGTACATGTCCAGCGTCACCGCGGACGGCTTGTACTGGGTCATGAGCGTCAGCGCGCCGGCGCCCATCGCCGTCACCAGGCCCTTGAAGCCCTTGGCGCGCGCGGCGTCCAGCAGGAAGCGCGCGAAGGCGAGGTCGTTCTCGACGATCAGCAGGACGAGGTCGCCCTGCTGGATGCTGTCGCGGTCGTCGTCCGCCTCGTTCGCGGCGACCGTGCCCTCGTCGGCCACCACCACGGCATCCTCGACGATCTCGGGCCGCACGGGGCGGCGGGCATGCGGGATGGCGGGGTCGTTGCGGGCTTCCGTGATCTGCGCCGGGCGGCGCGAGCCGCGCACCCCCGAGTAGACCAGTGGGAGGTAGAGCGTGAAGGTGCTGCCCTGCCCCGGCGCGCTGGACAGGCGGATTTCGCCGCCGAGCAGCTTGGAGAGTTCGCGCGAGATCGCGAGGCCCAGGCCCGTGCCGCCGTACTTGCGGCTGGTGGAGCCGTCGGCCTGCTGGAAGGCCTCGAAGATGATCTGCTGCTTGTCGCCGGAGATGCCGATGCCGGTGTCCGACACCGCGAAGGCCAGCACCTGCTGGGCGCGGTTGAGGTCCTCGTTGTCCTGCGTCCAGCCGGCGAAGGCTTCTTCCACCGACAGCGTGACGTGGCCCTGGTGCGTGAACTTGAACGCGTTGGACAGCAGGTTCTTCAGGATCTGCTGCAGGCGCTTCACGTCCGTGACCATGGAGGTCGGCAGGTTCAGGCCGGAGTGGATCATGAAGTCCACGTTCTTGGCCTCCGCGACGTGGCGGAAGGTGCGCTCGACGTACAGCTGCAGGTCCGAAAGGCGCAGCTCGTTGACGTCCACCACCACCGTGCCCGACTCGATCTTGGAGAGGTCCAGGATGTCGTTGATGAGCATCAGCAGGTCGTTGCCGGACGAGTGGATCGTCTTGGCGAATTCCACCTGCTTGGGCGAGAGGTTGCCGTCCGGGTTCTTCGACAGCTGGTCCGACAGGATCAGCAGCGAGTTGAGCGGCGTGCGCAGCTCGTGCGACATGTTCGCGAGGAATTCGGACTTGTACTTGGAGGTCAGGGCGAGCTGCTTGGCCTTGTCTTCCAGCGCCTGGCGGGCCTGCTCCACTTCCTGGTTCTTGCGCTCCACCTCATGGTTCTGGTGGACGAGCAGCCGGGCCTTTTCCTGCAGCTCCTCGTTGGTCTGCTGCAGCTCCTGCTGGCGGCTCTGCAATTCCTGCGCGAGCGACTGGGACTGCGTGAGCAGGTCTTCCGTGCGCATGTTGGCCTCGATCGTGTTGATCACGATACCGATCGATTCCGTCAGCTGGTCGAGGAAAGCCTGGTGGGTCGGGTTGAAGCGCTCGACCGAGGCGAGTTCGACGACGCCGCGCACCTGGCCTTCGAAGATGATGGGCAGCACCAGCACGTTGAGCGGCGCCACTTCCGTGAGGCCGGACGAAATGCGCAGGCTTTCCGGGATCGACGAGGTGAGCAGGATCTTCTTGCGGTCGTACGCGCACTGGCCGACCAGGCCCTGGCCCAGGTCGACTTCCTTGCCGTAGGAGCCGTGGCCGTCCGATGCGTAGCTCGCCATCAGGCGCAGCTTGGGCTGCTCGTGCGTGTAGCGCAGCACGTAGAACTCCGCCTGCTGCGCGCCCACCACGGGCGCGAGCTCGGACAGGATCAGGTGACCGACGGCCACCAGGTCCTTCTGGCCCTGCAGCATCCGGGAGAACTTGGCGAGGTTGGTCTTGAGCCAGTCCTGCTCGGTGTTGACCTGCGTCGTGTCCTTCAGGTTGCGGATCATCTCGTTGATCGTGTCCTTCAGCGCGGCCACCTCGCCCAGGGCCTCCACCGTGATGGATCGCGTCAGGTCGCCCTGCGTCACGGCGGTGGCCACTTCCGCAATGGCTCGCACCTGCGTCGTGAGGTTGGCCGCGAGCTGGTTCACGTTCTCCGTGAGGCCTTTCCAGGTGCCCGATGCGCCCGGCACCTTGGCCTGGCCGCCCAGCTTGCCCTCCACGCCCACTTCGCGCGCGACGGACGTCACCTGGTCGGCGAAGGTCGCGAGCGTGTCCGTCATGGAGTTGATGGTGTCGGCTAGCGCGGCGATTTCGCCCTTGGCTTCCACGGTCAGCTTCTGTTCGAGGTCGCCGTTGGCCACGGCGGTCACCACCTTCGCGATACCGCGCACCTGGGAAGTCAGGTTGCCGGCCATGAAGTTCACGTTGTCGGTCAGGTCCTTCCAGGTGCCCGCCACGCCCTGCACGTCGGCCTGGCCGCCCAGCTTTCCTTCGGTACCCACTTCGCGCGCCACCCGCGTCACTTCCGAAGCGAAGGACCGCAGCTGGTCCACCATGGTGTTGATCGTCGCCTTCAGCTCCAGGATTTCGCCCTTCACTTCCACGGTGATCTTCTTTGAGAGGTCACCGGCGGCCACGGCCTTCGTCACGTCGGCGATGTTCCGCACCTGGGACGTCAGGTTACCGGCCATGAAGTTCACGTTGTCGGTCAGGTCCTTCCAGGTACCGGCCACGCCTTGCACGTCGGCCTGGCCGCCCAGCTTTCCTTCGGTACCCACTTCGCGGGCCACCCGCGTCACTTCCGAGGCGAAGGATCGCAGCTGGTCCACCATCGTGTTGATCGTGTTCTTCAGCTCCAGGATTTCGCCCTTCACGTCCACCGTGATCTTCTTGGAGAGGTCACCGGCCGCCACGGCCTTCGTCACGTCCGCGATGTTGCGCACCTGCGAGGTCAGGTTACCGGCCATGAAGTTCACGTTGTCGGTGAGGTCCTTCCACGTACCCGCCACACCCTGCACGTCGGCCTGGCCGCCCAGCTTGCCTTCCGTACCCACTTCGCGCGCGACGCGCGTCACTTCCGATGCGAAGGAGGACAGCTGGTCCACCATGGTGTTGATCGTGTTCTTCAGCTCCAGGATTTCGCCCTTCACGTCCACCGTGATCTTCTTGGACAGGTCTCCGGCCGCCACGGCCTTGGTCACGTCCGCGATGTTCCGCACCTGGGCCGTCAGGTTGCCGCCCATGGAATTCACCGAGTCGGTCAAGTCCTTCCACGTGCCGGCCACGCCCTGCACGTCGGCCTGGCCGCCCAGCTTGCCTTCGGTACCCACTTCGCGGGCCACCCGCGTCACTTCCGACGCGAAGGACCGCAGCTGGTCCACCATGGTGTTGATCGTGTTCTTCAGTTCGAGGATTTCGCCCTTCACGTCCACGGTGATCTTCTTGGACAGGTCACCGGCCGCCACGGCCGTCGTCACGTCCGCGATGTTCCGCACCTGCGACGTCAGGTTGCCGGCCATGAAGTTCACCGAGTCGGTCAAGTCCTTCCAGGTGCCGGCCACGCCCTGCACGTCGGCCTGGCCGCCCAGCTTGCCCTCGGTACCCACTTCGCGCGCCACCCGCGTCACTTCCGAAGCGAACGAGGACAGCTGGTCCACCATCGTGTTGATCGTGTTCTTCAGCTCGAGGATCTCGCCCTTCACGTTCACGGTGATCTTCTTGGACAGGTCACCGGCGGCCACGGCGGTCGTCACGTCCGCGATGTTCCGCACCTGCGAGGTCAGGTTACCGGCCATGAAGTTCACGTTGTCGGTCAGGTCCTTCCAGGTACCCGCCACGCCCTGCACGTCCGCCTGGCCGCCCAGCTTGCCCTCGGTACCCACTTCGCGCGCCACCCGCGTCACTTCCGAAGCGAACGAGGACAGCTGGTCCACCATCGTGTTGATCGTGTTCTTCAGCTCCAGGATTTCGCCCTTCACGTCCACCGTGATCTTCTTGGACAGGTCGCCTGCCGCCACAGCGGTCGTCACGTCGGCGATGTTCCGCACCTGCGAGGTCAGGTTACCGGCCATGAAGTTCACGGAGTCCGTCAAGTCCTTCCAGGTGCCTGCCACGCCCTGCACGTCGGCCTGGCCGCCCAGCTTGCCTTCGGTACCCACTTCGCGCGCCACGCGCGTCACTTCCGACGCGAAGGAGGACAGCTGGTCCACCATCGTGTTGATCGTGTTCTTCAGTTCGAGGATCTCGCCCTTCACGTCCACCGTGATCTTCTTCGAGAGGTCGCCCGCCGCCACCGCCTTCGTCACGTCGGCGATGTTTCGCACCTGGGCCGTGAGGTTCGAGCCCATGGAATTCACGGAGTCGGTCAAGTCCTTCCACGTGCCCGCCACGCCCTGCACGTCGGCCTGGCCGCCCAGCTTTCCTTCGGTACCCACTTCGCGGGCCACCCGTGTCACTTCCGACGCGAAGGACCGCAGCTGGTCCACCATCGTGTTGATCGTGTTCTTCAGCTCGAGAATCTCGCCCTTCACGTCCACCGTGATCTTCTTGGACAGGTCGCCCGCCGCCACGGCGGTCGTCACGTCCGCGATGTTCCGCACCTGGGAGGTCAGGTTACCGGCCATGAAGTTCACGGAGTCGGTCAAGTCCTTCCACGTGCCGGCCACGCCCTGCACGTCGGCCTGGCCGCCCAGCTTTCCTTCGGTACCCACTTCGCGTGCCACACGCGTCACTTCCGAGGCGAAGGACCGCAGCTGGTCCACCATGGTGTTGATCGTGTTCTTCAACTCCTGGATCTCGCCCTTCACGTCCACCGTGATCTTCTTGGAGAGGTCCCCCGCCGCCACGGCTTTCGTCACGTCGGCGATGTTGCGCACCTGGGCGGTCAGGTTGCCGGCCATGAAGTTCACGGAGTCCGTCAGGTCTTTCCACGTGCCGGCCACGCCCTGCACGTCGGCCTGGCCACCCAGCTTGCCTTCCGTACCCACCTCGCGCGCCACGCGCGTCACTTCGGCGGAGAAGGTGCCCAGCTGCTGCACCATCTTGTTGATGATCATCGCGGTGCGCAGGAACTCGCCTTCCAGCGGCCGGCCGTCGGCTTCCAGTGCCATGGACTTGGACAGGTCGCCCTGCGCCACCGCGCCGATCACGCGCGCCACTTCGGACGTCGGGTGCACCAGGTCGGCGATGAGCGAGTTGATCGATTCGGCGGAGTCGCGCCAGAAGCCGCTCGCATTGGGCACGAGCGCCCGCTCCTTGAGCTTGCCCTCCTTGCCGACCACGCGCGACAGGCGCGCGAGCTCGTGCGACATGCGCACGTTCTCCGCGACCACGTCGTTGAAGGTGTCGGCCACCTTGCCGAAGACACCCGACCAATCCTGGGGAAGCTGCGCCGAGATGCTTCCTTTCTTGAGGTCGGTGAGGGCGCCGAGGAAGGTGCGCGTGTGGTCGGCTAGCACGTCCATTTCGTCGAGCACCGAATTCACGGCGCCGACGTCGGCCTGCCAGAAGCCCGAGAGCTTGTCGTCGGGCACGCGGCGAGGCTTGGTGCCCGCGCGCGGGCCGGATTCGATCGCCTTGAACTTTTGCGACGTGCGCGCGGTCTGCGCGCTGAGTTCGTTGAACTCGGCGGCGATCTTTCCGTAGACGCCGTCCCATTCGGTCGGCAGGGTGACCCCTGTCTCGCCCCGCCTGAAGGCGCCGAGCGCCTTGAGGATCGCCTTGAGTTCGCTGTCGCGTTGATCCGCCGTCGGCAATTTCGCCACTACTTCCATATCAGCCCCCGATCAATAGGTCAGGCGCGCGACCGCCCACAGCCGGGGCGCGCGCGTCTTTCAACTCTTCAACAAGTGCGCGCAGGGTACTGTGTTCGATGGCTCATCACAACCGCGCGCGCGAGGGGATGGCCCGCAAACCCAATACCGGCGCGGGCTGTAGGAGGATGCCTACACCAACAAGGGCATGGAAACTACAGGTGCTTACAACGAAAAAAGCCGCCCGAAGGCGGCTTTCGCGATCACGCCGGAACGATCAGTTCAGGGCGATTTTCTTGCCGTCCTTGTACGTGTAAAGCGTCATGGCGGGGTTCTTCAATTCGCCGTTCGGCTCGAACTGGACGGTAGTCGTCACGCCCTTGTAGTTGGTCTTGCCGATCTCGGCGGTGTAGACCTTCGGGTCGACGCTCTTGGCGCGCTTCATCGCGTCCACGAGGACCATGACGGCGTCATAGACGTACGGGCTGTAGACCTGGAACTGGCCCGGGTACTTCGCGTCGTACTTGGCCTTCCAGGCCTTGCCCGAAGGCATCTTGTCGAGCGACGCGCCGCCTTCGGCGCAGATCACGTTCTCCAGCGTCTTGGCGCCCGCGGCCTGCTTGATCAGGTCCATCGTGCAGATGCCGTCGCCGCCGAAGTACTTCTGCTTCGTGAGGCCGAGCTGTTCCATCTGGCGCAGCATCGGGCCGGCTTGCGGGTCCATGCCGCCGTAGAACACGGCGTCGGGGTTCTTGGCCTTGATGGCGGTCAGGATGGCCATGAAGTCGACGGCCTTGTCGGTCGTGAACTGCTCGTCGACCACCGTCATGCCCTTGGACTTGGCGGTGTTCTTGAACACTTCGGCGACGCCCTGGCCGTATGCGGTGCGATCGTCGATGACGGCGACGGTCTTGAGCTTCAGGCCATCGGCGGCGTAGAACGCGAGGCCCGCGCCCAGCGCGTTGTCGTTGGCCAGCAGGCGGAAGGTCGTCTTGTAGCCGGGCTTGGTCAGGTTGGGGTTCGTGGCCGAGGGCGTGATGTGCGGAATGCCGCAGTCGTTGTAGACCTTCGACGCGGGAATCGTCGTGCCCGAATTCAGGTGGCCCGCGACGCCGGCGACCTTCGCGTCGCACAGTTTCTGTGCGGCGGCGGTGCCCTGCTTCGGGTCGGCTGCGTCGTCTTCGGCGACCAGTTCCCACTTGATCTTCTTGCCGCCGATCACGATGTTCTGCGCGTTCAGGTCCTCGATGGCCATGCGGGCGCCATTCTCGTTGTCCTTGCCGTACGCGGCCTGCGCGCCGGAGACGGGGGCGACGTGGCCGATCTTGACGACCTGCACATCCTGCGCCGCCGCGAAGCCCGCGAAGGATGCGAGCGCTGCCACCACCGTCAGTTTTAGTTTCATTTGCATAGAGATCTCCAGAGTAGGAAAAAGGTTGAGAATTAATCGAAGGCTCAACGGGCGCGAACATATCGCAATTTCCGCACCCGGGCCATAGGGAAATGTCCGGTCGGCAGCCGATAAGGCGGATTTGCGGCGTCTCAAGGCAGCTAATGCGGCGCCGCGCTCAGGGCGTGGGGCCGAGCTCATCGAGGAAGGCCTGGGCCACTGTCTCGCGCACGACAGCCTCGATCTCCTCGCGCAGCACGGGGGCGATGGAGCGCGTCTGCTCCAGCACCGTCTGCGCGATCGCCTCGCGCAGCTTGCGCTCGAGCGCGATGTCGATGCGCTGCATCACGCGCTGGATCACCTGCTCCTGGCTCAGGCCCGAGGCGGCCGTCGCGCGCGTTTCGACCTGCGGGCTCACCACCTCGGTGAGGGTCGGCACGAACCGGGGCGGGGACCGCTGCGCCATCAGGCCGCTTCCTTCGACAACAGGTCGTGGCGGGTGATCGCGTAGCCGCGGTCCTTGTAATAGGCCCAGCGCTCGCGGCCCCGGCCCCTGTCCTCTTCATCCACGGTGACGACCTCGATGAGCCGCTCGAAGCGCTCGAAGCCCTCGGGCACCGTGGCGCCGAGGTTCACCAGGACCTGGTGGTGGGGCGCCGTGCGCGCCGCCTGCGTCAGCACGACGGGCGATGCGGACAGGACGGCGGCCGGCGCATTGCCCAGGCAGTGCGGGATGAATTCCAGCGGCGAGAACGTCCACAGCGCGGCATCGAGTTCGCGCAGCAGGCCGGCCTCGCCCGTCACGACCACCTTCGCGCCCGAGCCCACCGCCTTGCGCAGCAGGCGGCACGCGTGCCCGAGCTTGTCGGGCGCGTTGAAGTGGAACATGACGTCCGTCATCGCAAGGCTACTTGCGTTTGGCGGGCTTGCCGACGGACTTGCCGGTTGGCTTGGCCGCCTTCGCGGACTTGGCCGGCGCCGTGCTCTGCTGGTCCAGCAGGTACTGGAACAGGAGGCCCACGGGGCGGCCGGTGGAGCCCTTCGCCCCGCCGCTCTTCCACGCCGTGCCCGCGATGTCCAGGTGCGCCCACGGGTAGGCGGCGGTGAAGCGATGCAGGAACTTCGCCGCAGTCACGGCGCCGCCCGCGCGGCCGGCCACGTTGGCCACGTCCGCGAAGTTGCTCTTGAGGCCGTCGCCGTACTCGTCGTCCAGCGGCATGCGCCAGCACGGGTCCATCGCGGCATCGCCGGCCTGCGAGAGCGCCTGCGCCAGCGCGTCGTCGCTGGAGAACAGGCCGCTGCGCACGGCGCCGAGCGCCACCACGCACGCGCCGGTGAGCGTGGCGATGTCCACCACGGCGCGGGGCTTGAAACGCTCCGCGTAGGTGAGCGCATCGCACAGGATCAGGCGGCCCTCGGCGTCCGTGTTGAGGATCTCGATGGTCTGCCCGCTCATGCTCCTCACGATGTCGCCGGGCTTCATCGAGCGGCCGCTGGGCATGTTCTCGCAGCTCGCGATGATGCCGATCACGTTCACCGCGGGCTTGAGCTCGCCGATGGCGCGGAAGGTGCCGAGCACGCTCGCCGCGCCGCCCATGTCGAACTTCATCTCGTCCATGTCCTGCGCCGGCTTGATGGAGATGCCGCCGCTGTCGAACGTGATGCCCTTGCCCACCAGCACCACCGGCGCGTCGCCGGGAGAGCCGCCCATGTGCTTGAGCACGATGAAGCGCAGCGGCTCCTCCGAGCCCTGGGCCACCGCCATGAAGGAGCCCATGCCGAGCTTGGCGACTTCCTTGGGGCCCAGCACCTCGCACTGCATCCCGTGGGCCTTGGCGAGCTTCTTCGCCTCTTCGCCCAGGCGCGTCGGCGTGGCGTGGTTGGGCGGCAGGTTGCCGAGTTCGCGCGCGAACTCGATGCCGTTGGCCGCCGCGGTCGCCGCGGCGAACGCGACCTTGCGGGGCGCGGCGTCGGACACGCCGATCACCACGCGCCGCAGTTCGCGGCCCTCGGGCTTGGACTTCGTCGCGACATACACGTAGCTCGACTCGGCCGTCGCGAGAACCGCGGCGCGCACGGCGTCGTCCTTCGCGCCCTCCGGCATGCAGATCACGAGGCGCTTGGCGCCCGAGGTGCGCAGCGCTCCCATCGCCGCCACCACGGCGGTGTGGACCTTGCGGCCCGAGGCGTCGCCGCAGCCGGCCAGCACGAGGCGCGGCGCCGCGACGCCGGTGCTGCGGTAGGCCTGCAGCAGCTTGCCGGCCTTGGTGTCGAGGTCGCGCGCCTTGACGGCATCGCCCGCCAGGCGCGACAGCACGTCCTTGCCGGGCTTGAACGCGTCCGGGACCAACATCACGAGCGCGTCGCATTTCTCGCCGGCGGCGGCCGGGAGTCCCAGGGTCTTGAGTTCGAAGTCCATAATCCGCTGTTTTCTTTCGAAGAAATTCCGATCGCGCCGATGTTATTCCATTCCTCCCTGCGCAAGGAACTCGCCCGCAGCTTCGGCGCGACCCTGGTGGTGCTGGTGACCATCGTCATGACGATGACGCTGATACGCACGCTCGGCCAGGCGACGCGCGGCTCCGTCAACCCGCAGGAAGTGATGATGGTGATGGGCTACACCGTCCTGGGCTACCTGCCGACCATCCTCACCTTGTGCCTCTTCATCGCCATCGTGGGCACGCTCTCGCGCATGTACCGCGACAGCGAGATGGTGATCTGGTTTTCCGCCGGCCGCGGCCTCTCGGCCTTCCTCTCGCCGCTCTTTCGCTTCGCGTGGCCGGTGCTCCTGGTGGTCGCCCTGCTCGCGCTCGTCGTGTGGCCCTGGGCCAACCAGCAGACGCAGGACCTCAAGGACCGCTACGGCAAGCGCGGCGACCTCGAGCGCGTCGCGCCGGGCCAGTTCCAGGAGTCCGCGAGCGGCAACCGCGTGTTCTTCCTGGACAAGGACACCCCGGACAACAAGTCGGGCAAGAACATCTTCATCTCCACCAACGAGCGCGGCAAGGAAACCGTGACCTCGGCGCGCAGCGGCCACATCGAGACCATCGGCGAGGCGCAGTTCCTGGTGCTCGCGAACGGCCAGCGGCTGGAGCGCACGAGCGGCACCACGGAAATCAGGATCAGCGAGTTCGAGGAGTACGCGAACCGCATCGGGATCAGCGAGCTCACCGCGCGCGACGACGCGCCGGCCAAGGCGCGCTCGACCTTCTCGCTGGCCACCGAACCCAACCGCATCAACCTGGGCGAGCTCGCCTGGCGCCTCGGGCTTGCGCTCGCCGGGCTGAACTTCGTCGTGATCGCGGTGACGGTCTCCAGCGTCAACCCGCGCGCCGGCCGCAGCGGAAACCTGGTCTTCGCGCTCTTCGCCTTCGTCGTCTACTACAACCTGCTCAACCTCGGGCAGAGCTGGATCGCGGGCGGCCAGGTGAGCTTCTGGGGATTCCTCATCGCGCTGCACGGCGGCGTTCTCGCGTTCGGCCTGCTCTGGCTCGCCAAGCAGCACAACAGCTGGGCGCTGCGCAAGCCCCGGGTCCGCGCGGAGGCGCCCGCATGAAGACCATCCGCCGCCTGATCTACCGCGAAGTCGTCGCCTCCGTGGCCTTCGTCGCCGTCGGCTTCCTCGCCCTTTTCTTCTTCTTCGATTTCGTGGACGACCTGCCCAACGTGGGCCGGGGCGGCGGGGCGTACCGGCTGACGCAGGCCTTCGCGTATGTGACGCTGATGATCCCGAACCACCTGTACGAACTCCTGCCGATCGCCGTGCTGATCGGCAGCATCTTCGTCATGGCGCGGCTCGCGCAAAGCTCGGAATACACCATCCTGCGCACGAGCGGGCTGGGGCCCTGGCGGGCGCTGCGCACGCTGCTCGCGCTCGGGCTGATGTTCACGGTCTTCACCTTTGCCATGGGCGACTACCTCTCCCCCATCGCGGACCGCACCGCGCAGCTCCTGAAGGCGCGCCTCGAAGGGCGCATCAGCATCGGGCAGACCGGCGCGTGGCTGAAGGAAAAGCAGCCCTATCACACGTACAACGTCAACGTGAAGGCGCTGAGCCCCGAGGGCGACATGCAGGGCATCCGGATCTTCGAATCCGATTCGCGCGGCTTCCTCGTGTCGGTCACGCAGGCGCCGCAGGCGAAGTTCGCCGACGACGGCGCGTGGCTGCTGCAGAACGCCGACCGCAACGAGTTCAGTTCGAATTCGGACGAAGTGGCCCGGGTGGAGAGCACGAAGTTCCCCACGCTGCGCTGGCCGACCGAGATCACGCCCGAGATGGTGTCGGTAGCCCTGCTCAAGCCCGATCGCATGAGCACGATCGACCTCTTCCAGTACATCCGCCACCTCGAAGCCAACGGGCAGACCTCCCAGCGCTACGAGATCGAGTTCTGGCGCAAGGTGTTCTATCCGCTCAGCTGCATCGTGATGGTGGTACTGGCCCTGCCCTTCGCCTACCTGCACTTCCGTGCGGGCGGGATCACGAGCTACGTGTTCGTGGGCGTGCTGATCGGCATCAGCTTCTTCCTGCTGAACAACGTGTTCGGCTACATCGGCAACCTGCGCAACTGGCAGCCCTGGCTCACCGCCGCGGCGCCGGGCCTCATCTACACCATGTTCTCGCTGGGCGCCTTCGGGTGGCTGGTGTTACGACGATGACGCAGCCCGCCGCCAAAGCCATCATCCTCTTCGGCCACGGCTCGCGCGACCCGCTCTGGCGCGGTCCCATCGAGGCCGTCGCCGCGCGCCTGGCCAAGCGCCATCCGACCGTACCGGTGCGCTGCGCCTACCTGGAATTCGACACGCCGAAGCTCCCCGAAGCCGCCGCGGCGCTCGTCGCCGCCGGCCGCACCACGATCAGCATCGTCCCCATGTTTCTCGGCACCGGCACGCATGCCCGCCGCGACCTGCCGGCGCTTCTGCAGGAGCTGCGCGATGCGCACTCGCAGATCCACTTCGAGCTGCAGCGCGCCATCGGGGACGATCCACGGGTGCTGGACCTGCTGGCGACCATCGCGTTCGAGTGATTGCGTCGCGGCACCCTGTGCCGCGTTAGTACAGTTGAGGCATAATGATTTTCTTCCTTAGAAGAATTTCGGCATGAACCTCCATCAGTTCCGATTCGTGCAGGAGGCGGTGCGCCGCAACCTGAACCTCACGGAAGCGGCCAAGGCGCTGCATACGTCCCAACCCGGCGTGTCCAAGGCCATCATCGAGCTGGAGGAGGAACTGGGCGTCGAGATCTTCGCGCGCCACGGCAAGCGCCTCAAGCGCGTCACAGAACCCGGCCAGCACGTCCTCAAGAGCATCGAGCTCATCATGCGCGAGGTGGGCAACCTGAAGCGCATCGGCGAGCAGTTCAGCGCGCAGGACAGCGGCACGCTCTCCATCGCCACCACACATACCCAGGCGCGCTACGTGCTGCCGGTCCCCGTGGCGAAGCTGCGCGAGGCGTACCCCAAGGTGAACGTCAGCCTGCACCAGGGCTCGCCCGACCAGGTGGCGCGCATGGTGATCGACGAGATCGCGGAGATCGGCATCGCGACCGAGTCGCTCTCCGACTACCAGGAACTCGTCACCCTGCCCTGCTACGAGTGGCAGCACGTGCTCGTCCTGCCGCTCGCGCACCCGCTCGCGAAGAAGGAGCGCATCCACCTCGAGGACCTCGCGGCCGAGCCGATCATCACCTACCACCCGTCCTTCACCGGCCGCACGCGCATCGACAGCGCGTTCGCGACGAAGAAGCTCACGCCGCGCATCGCGCTGGAGGCGATCGACTCCGACGTCATCAAGACCTACGTGCGCCTCGGCCTGGGCATCGGCATCGTCGCCGAGATGGCGGTGCGCGACGACGGCAGCAACAGCGACCTCGCGGTGCGGCCGCTCGGCCACCTGTTCGGCCAGAACGTGGCGCGCGTCGCCTTCAAGCGCAGCGCGTACCTGCGCAACTTCGTCTATAAATTCGCGGAGCTTCTCTCCGACCGGCTGGACCGCAACCTCATCGCCAAGCACATGAGCGGCCAGATCGACGACTTCGGCATGTGACACCGTCGGTATTCCAATGACACCCCACACTCCCGCCCTCCAGACCAAGCTGCCCGCCGTGGGCACCACGATCTTCACCGTCATGTCCACGCTCGCCGCCGAGCGCGGTGCCGTGAATCTCGGCCAGGGCTTCCCCGATTTCAACTGCGACCCGAAACTCGTGCAGGCCGTCACCGATGCGATGACGCAGGGCCTGAACCAGTACCCGCCGATGACCGGCGTGCCATCCCTGCGCGAAGCAGTTTCCGCGAAGATCGGCTCGATGTACGGCCGCCGCTACGACCCCGCGTCCGAGATCACGGTCACCGCCGGCGCGACGCAGGCGATCATCACGGCGATCCTCGCGGTGGTGCGCCCGGGCGACGAAGTGATCGTGCTGGAGCCCTGCTACGACAGCTACGTGCCCAACATCGAACTCGCCGGCGGCACCGTCGTGCGCGTGCCGCTCGTGCCCGGCACCTTCCGTCCCGACTTCGACAGGATCGCCGCGGCGATCAACCCGAAAACCCGCGCGATCCTCGTCAACAGCCCGCACAACCCCAGCGCCACCGTGTGGTCGCGCGCGGACATGCTGCGGCTGGAGGAACTCCTCGCGCCCACCGAGGTGCTGTTGATCAGCGACGAGGTGTACGAGCACATGGTGTTCGACGGCGACGGCCACCAGAGCGCCGCGCGCTTCCCCGGGCTGGCGGCGCGCGCCTTCATCGTCTCGAGCTTCGGCAAGACCTACCACGTGACCGGCTGGAAGGTCGGCTACGTTGCCGCGCCCGCCCCGCTCACGACGGAGTTCCGCAAGGTCCACCAGTTCAACGTGTTCACGGTGAACACGCCGGTGCAGCACGCACTCGCCTCCTACATGGCGGACCCGACGCCCTACCTCGAGCTGCCCGCCTTCTACCAGCGCAAGCGCGACCTGTTCCGCGAGGGCCTGGCACGCACGAAGTTCAAGCTGCTGCCCAGCGAGGGCAGCTACTTCCAGTGCGTGGACATCTCCGCCGTCAGCGACCTGCCAGAGGCGGAATTCTGCAAGTGGCTCACCACCGAGATCGGCGTCGCCGCGATCCCGCTGTCCGCTTTCTACGGCAACGGGTTCGACCAGCGCGTGGTGCGCTTCTGCTTCGCGAAGAAGGACGAGACGCTGCGCACCGCGCTGGACCGGCTGGCGCGGCTCTAGGCTTTCAGCACTGCACCGGATTGCGGCAGAACTTCGCCAGCTCGGTCACGACGGCCTGGCCGCTGACGGCGTTGCGCGCCTTCGGGCCGACGTCCAGGCTCAGCTTGGCGGCGTACTTCCTGAAGAAATCGTCAAAAAGTTCGCCGCCCAACGTGGCGTAGGCCGTCAGCGTGTCGGCCTTGCGGTCGTGCGCGAGCAGCACGGCACACAGCGGCTGCGTCGCGGGGCCCGACAGCACTTCGGCGCCGCGTGCCGGGTCGTACTGGCTATGGTCCGCGCAGCAGTGGATCAGCGAATCCTGTACGCCGCGCTTGGCCCGCTTGTCCCGGAAGCTGATGAAGCTCACGTCCTTGGTGGGATACACGAGCTGGTGCGCGCAGATCGCCGAGAAGGCGACGATGCTGCGCCCAGGCCCTACACCGCCCGGCCAGGCATAGGCGTCGCGGTTGCGCGTGCTGAGCGACTGCGGTAGGGCCGGCTTGCCCAGGTCGAGCAGGAAAACGGGCGTCGCCTCGAAGGGATAGTGGAAGACGTAGTTGGTGAGCGGTTTCAGGCTGGATGCCTTGAGCGGGTCGCCCAGCGGGGTCGTGAGGAGCGCTCGCTGGTACGGCTTGGCCCGTGCATCCGCCGCGATGACGGGCATCGCCGCGGCGGCCGTCATGCAGGCGGCGCCCGCGGTGCAAGACTCGATGAAACTGCGTCGGTCCATGCCCCAAGGTAGACCAAGCGGGCCAGCTCTGCCACCCCGGCTTTGTACCGAGGACCAAAGTCTCCATGGGCGCGGCAATCCACAGCACAAGGATTTCAACTCGGCCCTGTCCCCTGACGAGCTTGCCGCCCACAGCGCGGCGGGAACGCGCCTGACACTCATCGGTGGCGGCTTCCGGCCCAGCCGTGGGGGGCCGGGTGCAACGATCAGCTCTCACCAAACATAAAGGGAGTGAACCATGTCCATCTCGTTGATCCTTCTCATCGTCCTGATCCTGCTGCTCGTCGGCGCGCTGCCCACCTGGGGCCACAGCCGCAGCTGGGGCTACGGTCCCTCGGGTGGCCTCGGCCTCGTCGTGCTGATCCTGGTCGTGCTGCTGCTGATGGGCAAGATCTGAGCGGTCCAGCCTAGCTGTTCACCTGCCCCCACAGCTTGTCCAGGCGCTTGACGCTGACAGGCTGTGGCGTGCGCAGTTCCTGCGCGAAGAAGCTGACGCGCAATTCTTCCAGCAGCCAGCGGAACTCCCGCATGCGGTCGTCGACCGCGCCCTTGCGCTCGGCCACCAGCCGCCAGTAGCGTTGCTCCTGCGGCCGCAGTTCCGCCATGCGCGCCGTGTCGCGCGCCGCATCCGTGCGAAGCTTGTCCAGCCGCAGCGTGATCGCCTTCAGGTAGCGCGGCATATGCTGCAGTTGCGCCCAGGGCGTCGCCGACAGGAAGCGTTTGGGCACGAGCCGCTGCAGTTGCTGCGCGGCATCGGCTGTCGCATCCGGATGGCCGCGGGTGTCCTTGATCTTGCGCGTCGCCGCGGCGAAGTCGGCGAGGATCGCGGACGCCAGCCGCGCGACCTCGTTGGCGATCAAGGTCAAACGCCCACGTCCCTCCTCTACCCGCCGCTTGAAATCCGCCTCGTTCGTCGGCAGCGGATCGAGCAGGAACGCGCGCTCGAGCGCGACGTCGACGATCTGCTCGCGCAATTCCTCCATCGTCCCCAGCGGCATGAACGCGACGGCCATCTTCTGGAGGTCCGGGATGTTCTTCTCCAGGTACTTGAGCGCGTCGCGGATCTGCAGCGCGAAGAGCCGCCTGAGGCCGGTGCGGTGTTTCTCCGCGGCGACCTCGGGTTCGTCGAAGACCTCGATGACGACCGCGTCGCCCTGGTCGACGAGCGCGGGAAAGCCGACAAGGCTCGTGCCGCCCTTGCGCACTTCCATGAGCTCGGGCAGTTCGCCGAAGGTCCAGGCGGTGTAGCGCTGGGCGGCGGCCACGGCCTTTGGTTTTGCTCCCTCTCCCTCCGGGAGAGGGCTGGGGTGAGGGCTTGCGGCCGACCGATTGCCCTCACCCCCCCCTCTCCCAGAGGGAGAGGGAGCGACAGCCTTCATGCCCGCCAGGGCTTGAAACGCCCCACGCGCCTGCGCACCCAGCTCCGCCTTCAACCCGCCCAGGTTGCGCCCGGTCCCCATCTGCCTGCCATGTTCATCCACGACCCGGAAGTTCATGAACAGGTGCGCCGGCAGCATGTCCAGCTTGAAGTCCGCGCGCTTCACGTCAAGGCTCGTCGCGTCGCGCACGCGTTTGAGCAGCGCGTCGGTGAGCGAGCCCACGGCCCAGGTTTCCACCTGCGAGAGTTCCTGTGCGAGGCGCGCCGCGGATTCCGGCAATGGGACGAAGCGTGAGCGCGGCTTTTGCGGCAGGCTCTTGAGCAGCGCCTGGATCTTGTCCTTGAGCATGCCGGGCACCAGCCACTCCGCGCGGTCCTCGCTGACCTGGTTCAGCACGAAGAGCGGCACGGTCACCGTCAGCCCGTCGCGTGGATCTCCGGGCTCGTGCAGGTAAGTGGCCGCGCAGTCGATGCCGCCCAGGCGGATCGTCCTGGGGAACGCGTCGGTCGTGATGCCCGCCGCTTCGTGCCGCATCAGCTCGTCGCGCGTGAGCTTGAGCAGTTGCGGGTCGGTTCGGCTCGCGTCCCGGAACCAGCGCTCGAAGGTCGCGCCGCTGAAGACGCCTTGCGGGATGAACTTGTCGTAGAAGGCGTAGATCAGTTCCTCGTCCACCAGCACGTCCTGCCGGCGCGACTTGTGCTCCAGCTCCTCGACCTGCTTCACGAGTTTCTGGTTGGCCGCAAGGAATGGCAGCTTCGTCTCCCACTGCCCTGCGACCAAGCCTTCGCGGATGAAGATCTCGCGCGCGCCCTGCGCATCCACGCGCGCGAACGGCACGCGCCGCCCGCTGTAGATCACGAGCCCGTACAGCGTCGCGCGCTCCAGCGACATGACCTCCGCGGCCTTCTTCTCCCAGTGCGGGTCGAGCAATTGCTTCTTGAGCAGGTGCCCCGCGACCTGCTCGATCCACAGCGGTTCGATGTTGGCGAGGCCCCGCCCGAACAAGCGCGTGGTTTCCACCAGTTCGGCGGCGACGATCCACCGGCCCGGCTTCTTCTTCAGGTGCGCGCCCGGATGGCGGTAGAACTTGATGCCGCGCGCGCCGAGGTAGACCTCTTCCTCCTCCAGCTTGTAGCCGACGTTGCCCAGCAGCCCGGACAGCATCGCCTTGTGCAGGTCCTCGTAGCTCGCGGGCTGCGTATTGAGCCGCCACTTGTGCTCCGCCACCACGGTATGGAGCTGGCTGTGGATGTCCCGCCATTCGCGCACCCGGCGGATGTTGATGAAGTTCTGCCGCAGCAATTGCTCGTACTGGCGGTTGGACAGCTTGTGCTCCCCATGCCCGCCGCGCGCCTGGTCCAGCCACTGCCACAGGCGGATGTAGCCGGAGAACTCGCTCTTCTCGTCGTCGAACTTCGCGTGCTGCTGGTCGGCCTGGGTCTGCATGTCCATCGGCCGGTCGCGCACGTCCTGCACCGACAGCGCCGACGCGATGATGAGCAC
Organism: Caenimonas aquaedulcis; assembly: GCF_015831345.1. Classification (NCBI taxonomy): domain Bacteria; kingdom Pseudomonadati; phylum Pseudomonadota; class Betaproteobacteria; order Burkholderiales; family Comamonadaceae; genus Caenimonas; species Caenimonas aquaedulcis. Next base: position 672,933 of record NZ_JADWYS010000001.1, read on the forward strand.
CTCGTCGAGCGCGCCGCGTTCGCGTGCCTCCAGGATCATCCGGCCGACGCGCGGGTCCAGGGGCAGCTTCGCGAGTTCCGCGCCCATCGCGGTGAGCTCGTTCGCATCGTCGACCGCGCCCAGCTCGTTGAGCAGCTGGTAGCCGTCCGCGATCGCGCGGCGGGCCGGCGCCTCGATGAACGGGAAGTCTTCGACCGAGCCGAGCCGCAGCGACTTCATGCGAAGGATCACGCCCGCGAGCGAGGAACGCAGGATTTCGGGGTCGGTGAAGCGCGGTCGCCCCGCGAAGTCCTTCTCGTCGTAGAGGCGGATGCAGATGCCGTCCGCCACGCGTCCGCAACGGCCCGCGCGCTGGTTGGCCGCCGCCTGGCTCACCGGCTCGACCAGCAGCTGCTCCACCTTGCTGCGGAAGCTGTACCGCTTAACTCGCGCCGTGCCGGCGTCGATCACGTAGCGGATGCCTGGCACGGTCAGCGAGGTCTCCGCGACGTTGGTCGCGAGCACGATCCGCCGGCCGCTGTGGCTGTCGAAGATGCGGTCCTGCTCGGCCTGCGACAGCCGTGCGAAGAGCGGCAGCACTTCCGCGTTGCGCGTGAGCGGCTTGTGCGCCAGGTGCTTGCGCAGGTGGTCGGCCGCCTCGCGGATCTCGCGCTCGCCCGGCAGGAAGACGAGGATATCGCCGCCACCGCCGCCGGCCCAGAGCTCGTCGACGCCGTCGGCGATCGCCTCGTTCAGGCCGTATTCGCGCGACTCCTCGAAGGGACGCCAACGCTGTTCCACCGGGAACATGCGGCCGGACACGTAGATCACCGGCGCGGGGCCCCTGGCGGAGCCGAAGTGCTGCGCGAAGCGGTCCGCGTCGATGGTGGCCGAGGTGACGACGACCTTCAGGTCCGGCCGGCGCGGCAGGATCTCGCGCAGGTAGCCCAGCAGGAAGTCGATGTTGAGGCTGCGCTCGTGCGCCTCGTCGATGATGATGGTGTCGTAGGCCTTGAGCAGCGGGTCGGTCTGCGTCTCGGCGAGCAGGATGCCGTCGGTCATGAGCTTGACCGAGGCGTCGCGCGACAGCCTGTCCTGGAAGCGCACCTTGAAGCCGACCACCTCGCCCAGCGGCGTCTTCAGTTCCTCGGCGATGCGCTTGGCGACGCTGGACGCCGCGATGCGGCGCGGCTGCGTGTGACCGATGAGGCGGCCCTGCCCGGGGGGCGCGTTCAGCTTGCCGCGACCCATCGCGAGCGCGATCTTGGGGATCTGCGTGGTCTTGCCCGAACCCGTCTCGCCGCAAATGATCACCACCTGGTTGGCGGCCATCGCGGCCATGATCTCTTCGCGCTTGCCGGAGACCGGCAGGGATTCGGGAAACGTGATGTTCAGGGACGTCAAGACAGCGGGGTCCAAAGCCCTCGATTATCGCGTCTGGCTTGCCGTTGTGCTGGGCAACGGAACAGGATCAATCGGTGGGCAGCTCCGCGACGCGGCCGGTCTCCGGGTCGCGCCACGCGATGCGGCTGGCGTAACTCCAGGCCGTGCGCGACATGGCGCGTGCCAGCGCGACGGCGGCCGAGGGGCGCACCTGCGGGCTCGCCGCAAGCACGCCGACCCCCACCTGCGCTTCCCAATGCGCCTCCCCGGCTTCGAGACCGGCGGGCGACGCGCTCGTGCTGAGCACCACGGGCCGCGCCAGCCGGTTGGCGACCAGCCGCCCGAGCTCGATGAGGCGCGGCGCCTGCGCCGCGCCGCGCACCAGCAGCAGGAAGCCGTCGTCGCCCATGCGCCCCATCTCCACGTCGCCCGGCACGCAGCGGCGCAGGCGGCTCGCGCACACGAAGAGCGCATGGTTGAGCGCCGTACGTCCGTGCAGGTTCTCCAGCGTGTAGAGGTTGCCGATGGACACGACGATGACGCCGACCGCGCGGGACGCGTCGTCGTGCTGGCGGAAGAACGCGAGGCCCACCATCTGGCCGGTCTCGGCGTGCGTGCGCATGCGCGTGATGGGGTCGTAGCTCGCGCCGTGCGTCACCACCTCGCGCAGCTCGATGAGGTAGGAGTAACGGTTCCACAAGGCCGTCGCCATCATCGACAGGTAGGCCATGCCGGCCACCGCGCTCACCGCATGCACCGGCCAGGGCACCGTGTCGCGGTTCAGTGCGATCCAGGACAGGCCGCTCACCGCGATCAGCATGAACGACACGCCCGAGACGGCGACCCAGGCGAGCCTGTCGCCGCGGCGTGCGCTGCGCACGCAGGTCACGAGCATCGCGACGCCGACGGTGAACGCGGCGATGGAACCCATGGCGAGCGCGGCGTGCGGGTCCATCATCCAGCCGGCGCCGAGCACGAGGGCCGCGCCCGAGACCATCGACACGCGCGCGATCCGCGCCGTCGCCGGGTTGCGCAGCAGCCCCAGCATCGCGAGCAGCATGAGGCCGAGGATGACCGAGGTGGCGACCGCCACGTGCGCGAGCAGCCGCGCCTCCACCGCGGGATCGGAGATCGGCAGCCAGCCCAGGTACGCGACGACGAAGAGCGTGGAGACGAGGCCCGACAACGCCGCGGTGAGCGCGACGCGCTGCTGCGAGCGCGCGAACGCGGCGAGCGAGCCCGCCAGCATGAGGCCCACACTCCCGAAATACCCTCCCCAGAACCCGACCGCGACGACGTCCATGGGGGGCCACCTTACCCGCGCGGCCCCGTGCTGACAATCGGGTGCTTGCCGTACACTTTCCCCGATGTCCACGGTCTTCAACTTCACCTTCGTGCCCTGGTTCCGCTCGGTGGCGCCCTACATCCACATGCACCGGGGCAAGACCTTCGTCGTGGGAATGGCCGGCGAGGCCATTGCGGCGGGCAAGCTGCAGCACATCGCGCAGGACCTCGCGCTGATCCAGAGCATGGGCGTGAAGATCGTCCTCGTGCACGGCTTCCGCCCGCAGGTCAACGAGCAGCTCAAGGCCAAGGGGCACGAGGCGAAGTACTCGCATGGCATGCGAATCACCGACGAAGTCGCGCTCGACTCCGCCCAGGAGGCCGCGGGGCAACTGCGCTACGAGATCGAGGCCGCCTTCAGCCAGGGCCTGCCCAACACGCCCATGGCGGGCTCCACGGTGCGCGTCATCTCGGGCAACTTCATCACCGCCCGACCGGTGGGCGTGGTGGACGGCGTGGACTTCCGGCATTCGGGACTGGTGCGCAAGGTGGACGTGGGCGGTATCACGCGCACGCTCGATTTCGGCGCGATGGTGCTGGTGTCGCCCTTCGGCTTCTCGCCGACCGGCGAGGCGTTCAACCTCACGATGGAGGAGGTCGCGACCAGCATCGCCATCGCGCTGCAGGCCGACAAGCTGATCTTCCTCACGGAAATCCCCGGCATCCGCGTGAAGCCGCTGGAGCCGGAAAGCGAGGACAACCCGATCGACACCGAGCTGCCGCTCGCCGCGGCGGAACGGCTCCTGTCCCAGTTGCCGAGCGCGCAGCAGCCGACCGACACGGCCTTCTACCTGCAGCACTGCGTGAAGGCCTGCAAGGCGGGCGTGGAGCGCAGCCACATCATCCCTTTCTCCACCGACGGCTCGATGCTGCTGGAGGTGTACGTGCACGACGGCATCGGCACGATGGTCGTCGACGAGAAGCTCGAGGAACTGCGCGAGGCCACCGCCGACGACGTGGGCGGCATCCTGCAGCTGATCGAACCCTTCGAGAAGGACGGCACGCTCGTCAAGCGGGACCGCACGGAGATCGAGCGCGACGTCGCCAACTATTCGATCATCGAGCACGACGGCGTGATCTTCGCCTGCGCGGCGCTGTACCCCTACCCCGAGGCCAAGACCGGCGAGATGGCGGCGCTCACCGTGTCACCGCAGAGCCAGGGCCAGGGCGACGGGGAAAAGATCCTCAAGCGCATCGAGCAGCGCGCGCGGGGGATGGGGCTGCAAAGCATCTTCGTGCTCACCACCCGCACCATGCACTGGTTCCTCAAGCGCGGGTTCGTGCAGGCGGAGCCCGAGTGGCTCCCCGAGGCGCGCAAGCGCAAGTACAACTGGGACCGCAAGAGCATGGTGTTCGTCAAGAAGCTGTGAGGCCGTGGTGACGAAGCCGCCCTTCACCCTCCACGGGCTGGACCACATCGTGCTGCGCGTGCGCGACCTGCAGACTATGCTCCGCTTCTATGTGGACGTGCTCGGCTGCACGATGGAGAAGGTGCAGGAACCGCTCGGGCTCTACCAGGTGCGCGCCGGCTCGTCGCTGATCGACCTGGTCCCGCTGGACGGCAAGCTCGGGCGTGCGGGCGGCGCCGGGCCCGGAGTCGAGGGCCGCAACGTCGACCACTTCTGCCTGCGCATCGCGCCCTTCGACCTCGAAGCGCTGCGCGGCTGGCTCACGAGCCAAGGCGTGACGCCAGGCGAATCCGGGAAACGCTACGGCGCGGAGGGGGAAGGCCCGTCGCTGTACCTCAGCGATCCGGAGGGAAATGGGGTGGAGCTCAAGGGCGTTCTTCAGCCCGGAAAAGCCGCCTGACAACCGGCGCGGCAGCGCCTAAACTGGCCGGATGGACGAGGCCCGCGTGCCCTTTGCCGACCGCGCCGAGGCGGGGCGCGCGCTCGCCCAGCGCCTGATGAACTGGCGCGAGCGGCCCGGCCTGCTGGTGCTGGGCCTGCCGCGTGGTGGCGTTGCGGTGGCCGCCGAAGTGGCCCGCGCACTTCACGCCCCGCTGGACATCTTCGTCGTGCGCAAGCTGGGCTTTCCCGGTCACGAGGAATACGCGATGGGCGCCATCGCCAGCGGCGGCATCCGTGTGATGAACCCCCTGCCCGGGATCGACGTGCCGCCCGAGGCGATCGCCCGTGTCGTGGCGCGCGAGCAGGACGAATTGCGCCGGCGCGAACTGCTCTATCGCGGCGAGCGGCCCGCGATATCGCTGCGCGGCCGGGACGTGATCGTGGTCGACGACGGGCTGGCGACCGGCGCCACGATGCGCGCGGCTGTGGAAGCGATACGCCAGCAGCATCCGCTGCGCATCACGATCGCCGTGCCGGTGGGCGCGAAAGAGTCCTGCGAGGAACTCCGCCCGCTGGTGGACGAGCTCGTCTGCGCCGCGACGCCCATGCCGTTCCATGCCGTGGGCGCCTGGTACCGGTCATTTCCGCAGGCCACCGACGACGAAGTGCGGAGCCTGCTGGACAGCGCGCGGCGCGAGCACCGCGCCGCGCCGCATTGAAGGTGGTCCCATGTCTGTCATGAATCCGCCCTCCCACCTCGACGGCGGCGTCGCGGCACGGCTTCGCGGGCACCTGGTGCCGCTGCGCGGGGCCGCGAACGACTACGATCCGCTGCTCGCGCTCATCGGGGATGCCCATTTCGCGCTGATCGGCGAGGCGTCGCACGGCACGCACGAGTTCTATGCCGAACGCATCCGCATCACGCAGCGCCTCATCGCCGAGAAGCGATTCGGCGCCATCGCGGTGGAGGCCGACTGGCCCGATGCCTGGCGCGTCAACCGGTACGTGCGCGGCGCCACGGACGACGTGGACGCGAACGCGGCGCTCTCGGGCTTCAAGCGCTTCCCCGCCTGGATGTGGCGAAACACCGAAGTGCGCGATTTCGTGGAATGGCTGCGCGATTACAACCGCTCGCGCCCCGGCCACGACCAGGTGGGCTTCTACGGCATCGACCTCTACAGCCTCTTCGGCTCGATCCAGGCCGTGCTGGCCTACCTTGCGCGCGTCGATCCCGAGGAAGCACGCCGCGCGAAGGCGCGCTACGCCTGCTTCGACCACGCGCGCGAGGACAGCCAGGCCTACGGCTACGGCGCGAGCTACGGTCTCACGCCGAGCTGCGAGGACGAGGCGGTGCAGCAGCTGCGCGCGATGAACAGCCTCGTCGCGCGGTTCGCGCCCGTCGCGGGAATGGAGCGCGACGAGGCCTTCTTCGCGCAGCAGAACGCGCGCCTCGTGCGCAATGCCGAGGAGTATTACCGCACCATGTTCCGCGGCCGCGTGTCTTCGTGGAACCTGCGCGACAGCCACATGGTGGAGACGCTGGTGGCGCTGCGCCGGCACCTGACCGACGCGAACGTCCCGCCGCGCATCGCCGTATGGGCCCACAACTCGCACCTGGGCGACGCCGCCGCCACGGAGATGGGGGAGATGGGCGAATGGAACGTCGGTCAGCTCATGCGCGAACGCATGGGGCAGGACGCGGTGCTCATCGGGTTCAGCACGCACCGCGGCAGCGTCACGGCCACGTCCGACTGGGACGAGCCCCCGCAGCGCAAGCGCGTGCGCGATGGCCTGCCGGACAGCTGGGAAGACATCTTCCATCGCACCGGGGAAGCGCGCTTCCTGCTGCCCTTGCGCGGGAACGCGGCGCTGCGCGACCTGGTCGATGCGAAGCAGCGCCTGCAGCGCGCGATCGGGGTGATCTACCGCCCGGAGACGGAGCGGCAAAGCCACTACTTCATGACCCGCCTGGGCGGGCAGTTCGACGCGATGATCCACATCGATGAAACCCGCGCGCTCGAGCCGCTGGATCCCGGCGAGTCCTGGCCGTCCTGGGAGCCCCCGGAAACCTACCCGTCAGCCCTGTAGCAGGGGCGCGGGGTCGCTGCGCTTCACGAGGCGTGCCAGCAGCCACAGCGCCACGAGCGCGAAGGCGCAGAAGCACAGGAAGGACCAGTTGGCGATCGAGCCGCCGAGGAAGGTCCAGTCGATCTTGGTGCAATCGCCCGAGCCCTTGAAGATCAGCGGGATCGCGCGCTTGAGCGGGAAGGTCTCGATCATCCCGTAGAAGTCGCGCCCGCAGGAGGCGGTCTCGGGCGGGTACCACTGCAGCCAGCTCTGGCGCGCCGCGACGAAGGCGCCGAAGCCCGCGGCCACCAGCATGACGGCGCTGCCCGCGACCCAGGCGCCGCGCCTGGGAAACGATGCGGAGAGCCCTGCCGCCAACGCCACCAGCACCAGCGCGTAGCGCTGGACGATGCACATCGGGCAGGGCTCCAGCCCCACGACGTGCTGCAGGTACAGCCCGAAGGCCAGCATGGCGACGCAGGCCGCCGCGACGAGGCCCAGCACGCGCCGCGGCGAGGTATCCAACCAATCGATCAATTCACTTCCCCCGCGACGCCCGGTGTCAGGCGCCTTCGACGAACACACGGGCGCGGCGCGGCGTCACCACCAGCGTCTCGCCCTCCTTGAACGCCATCTCGTTGAACAACTGCGCGGGAATCTGCGCTTCGATGATGGCGTCCTGGCTCTCGGGCCCACTCCCCGCCGGTTGGTGGTCGTTGGCGGGAATAAGTTCCAGCCGCGCGATCGGCCCGACGACGATGGCCCGGCTCAATTGGACCACGATCCCGCGCGGGCGGCCCTCGGCGTCCAGGCCCTCGCCCGGCGAATAGCGCTGCACGTCGAGGTCGTGCGGGCGCACATAGGCGAAGGCCTTGGCGTTCTGCGCGTCGGCGTGTTCGGGCGCGTCGAACTGGATGCCCTCCATGTGCACCTCGCCCTGGTGGGCGCGGCCGTGGAAGGTGTTCACGTCGCCGAGGAAACCGTAGACGAAGGGGCTGGCCGGGTGGTCCCAGACCTGCTGGGGCGAGCCGACCTGCTCGATCTTGCCGGCGTTCATCAGCACGACGCGGTCCGCGACCTCGAGGGCCTCTTCCTGGTCGTGCGTGACGAAGATGCTGGTGACGTGCAGCTCGTCGTGCAGGCGACGCAGCCAGCGGCGCAGTTCCTTGCGCACCTTGGCATCGAGCGCGCCGAAAGGCTCGTCGAGCAGCAGCACCTTGGGTTCCACCGCCAGCGCACGTGCCAATGCGATCCGCTGGCGCTGCCCCCCGGACAGCTGCGAGGGAAACCGGTCGGCCAGCCAGTCGAGCTGCACCAGGCCGAGCAGGTCATGCACCTTCTTCTGGATCTGCGCTTCGCCCGGCCGCTGCCCGCGCGGCTTGACGCGCAGGCCGAAGGCGACGTTCTCGAACACCGTCATGTGGCGAAACAGCGCATAGTGCTGGAACACGAAGCCGACCTGGCGCTCGCGCACGTGCACGGAGGTCGTGTCCTCGCCCGAGAAGAGGATGCTGCCCGCGTCCGCCGTCTCCAGCCCCGCGATGATGCGCAGCAACGTGGTCTTGCCGCAGCCCGACGGGCCGAGCAGCGCGATCAGCTCGCCGGATTCGATGTCCAGCGAGACATCGCGCAGCGCATGGAAGTCGCCGAACTGCTTGCTGACATTGCGGATTTCGATACTCATGATGTCACTCCGGGATTTTCTGGGGGCGCTTCATTCGCCGCCCGCATCTCGCGTTCCTGCCGCCACTCCGCCACCGACTTGATCGCCAGCGTCACCAGCGCCAGCAAGGCGAGCAGCGATGCCACCGCGAACGCCGCGACCGACTGGTACTCGTTGTACAGAATCTCCACGTGCAGCGGCATCGTGTTGGTCTGCCCCCGGATGTGCCCGGACACCACCGACACCGCGCCGAACTCGCCCATCGCGCGCGCGTTGCACAGGATCACGCCATAGATCAGGCCCCACTTGATGTTGGGCAACGTGACGTACCAGAAAGTCTGCCAGCCGTTGGCGCCCAGCACGATGGCCGCCTGCTCCTCGTCGTTGCCCTGCGCCTGCATCAGCGGGATCAATTCGCGGGCGATGAAGGGAAAGGTCACGAAGACCGTCGCGAGCACGATGCCCGGGACCGCGAAGATGATCTTGATGTCGTGCGCCGCCAGCCACGGGCCGAACCAGCCCTGCGCGCCGAACATGAGCACGTAGATCAGGCCCGCCACCACGGGCGACACCGAAAACGGCAGGTCCACGAGCGTGGTGAGGAAGGCCTTGCCGCGGAACTCGAACTTCGCGATGCACCAGGCCGCGGCGATGCCGAACACGAGGTTGAGCGGCACCGCGATCGCGGCCGTGATCAGCGTCAGCTTGATGGCCGACCACGCGTCGGGCTCCTTCAGCGCTTCGAGATAGGCGCCGACGCCCTTGCGCAATGCCTCGGTGAACACCGCCGCGAGCGGCAGCACCAGGAACAGCACGATGAACACCAGCGCGATGCCGATCAGCGTGCGCCGCACCCATGCCGATTCGCTCGTGACGATGCGCTTGGTCGCGAGCGAGCTCATGTTCCCCCCGACCGCCGGCGCTGCCAGCCTTGCAGCGCGTTGATCACGAGCAGCAGCACGAAGGACAGCGCCAGCATCACCACGGCCACGGCAGTCGCGCCCGCATAGTCGTATTGCTCCAGCTTGCCGATGATGACCAGCGGGGTGATCTCCGAGACCATGGGCATGTTGCCCGCGATGAAGATCACCGAGCCGTACTCGCCGATCGCGCGCGCGAATGCCATCGCGAAGCCCGTGAGCAGGGCCGGCGCGATCGACGGAAAGATCACACGCGTGAACGTCTGCAGGCGCGTGGCGCCCAGGCACATCGCGGCTTCTTCAAGTTCACGCTCGCCCTCCTCCAGCACCGGCTGCACCGTGCGCACCACGAACGGCAGGCCGATGAAGATCAGCGCGATGACGACGCCGTTGGGGTTGAACGCGAGCTTGATGCCCAGGGGCTCGAGGTACTGGCCGATCCATCCGTTGCCCGCGAGCAGCGCGGTGAGCGAAATGCCCGCCACCGCCGTCGGCAGGGCGAAAGGCAGGTCGACCAGTGCGTCGATGATCTTCTTGCCCGGGAAGGTGTAGCGCACCAGCACCCAGGCCACCAGCAGCCCGAAAACCACGTTCACGAGCGCCGCGATGAACGAGGCGCCGAAGGTAAGCCGGTACGAGGCCACCACGCGCGGCGAGCTGATGGCGGCCCAGAACTGGTCCCAGCTCAGGGTGAAGGTCTTCAGGACCAGCGCCGAGAGCGGGATGAGGACGATCAGGCTCAGGTACAGCAGCGTGTATCCGAGCGTGAGGTTGAAGCCCGGCAGGACCTTGCGGTTCGCGCCCGTCGCGGGCACCGCGGCAGCCGCGCTCATTTGACGGTGTAGATCTTGTCGAACTGCCCGCCGTCGTTGAAGTAGACCTTCTGCGCCTCGGCGAGCGAGCCGTACAGCTCCTGCACGGTGAACAGCTTGATCGGCTTGAAGGTCGACGCGTACTTCTTCAGGACGGCGGCGGAGTGCGGGCGGATCGAGTGCTTCGCCGCGATCTCCTGGCCTTCATCGGAGTACAGGTACTGCAGGTAGGCCTTCGCGAGCTCCGCGGTGCCCTTCTTCGCCACCGTGCGCTCGACGACCGCGACCGGGTTCTCGGCCACGATGCTGATCGACGGGTAGACCACGTCCACCTTGTCGGCGCCGAATTCCTTGTTGACCGATTCGACTTCCGATTCGAAGGTGATGAGCACGTCGCCCGTGTTGCGCTGCAGGAAGGCCGTGGTCGCATCGCGGCCGCCGCGCGCCAGCACCGGCACGTTCTTGTACAGCTTCGACAGGAATTCCTGTTGCTGCGCCTCGGTCGCGCCCTTCTTCTTCAGGTAGCCGAGCGCCGCCAGGTAGGCGTAGCGGCCGTTGCCGCCGGTCTTGGGGTTCACCACGACCACGCCGACGCCGGGCTTGACGAGGTCGTCCCAATCCTTGATGCCCTTGGGGTTGCCGTTGCGCACCAGGAACAGCATGGTCGACGAGGTCGGCGACGCGTTGCCCGGGAATCTGCTCGCCCAGTCCTTGGCGACCACGCCGCGCTCGGCGAGGAAGTCCACGTCGGTGGTCGTGTTCATGGTGACCACGTCTGCATCGAGGCCGTCGGCGACGGCACGCGCCTGCGCGCTGGAGCCGCCGTGGGCCTGGTCGATCTTGACGTCCTTGCCCGTGGTCTTCTTGTAGTGGGCGATGAAGGCGGCGTTGTAATCCTTGTAGAACTCGCGCGCCACGTCGTAGGACGCGTTGAGCAGGGTCTGCGCGGAAGCGAGGCCGCTGGCCGCGAAGGCGGCGGCGGCGAGGAGGGTCTTGAGCGAGGTTTTCATGTTCCTCCGATTTTGGGGCGCGCAGGCGCCCTCCCAACGACCGTCTTGTTGTTAGCTCATGCGCCCAGGCCTATAAGGCCTTACAACAAAGGTCGCAGCTCCCGGGCGGCCTCCAGCAGCAGCGGCAGCAGGTCGCGCTGCATCTGGCGGGCCTCCAGCCGCTGGGGCGCCGCCACCACGTTGAGCGCGGCCACGGTGTGCCCCTGCATGTTGCGCAGGGGAACGGCCAGGGCATGGACGCCCAGTTCATGCTCCTCGCTGGCCACGCAGAGGTCCTGCTCGCGCACCGCCTCGACGACGGCCTTGAACTTCCGAGGATCGACCGTGGTGTGGGCCGTGAGCCGCGCGAGCTCGCGGCCCTTCATCCAGGCGTTGAACCGGGCCTTGGGCATCGCGGCGAGCAGAACCCGCCCTGTCGAGGTGGCGTGCGCGGGCAGGCGCGCCCCCAGGTGCAGGCCATAGGCCAGGACGCGCGTCGAGCCGCTGCGCGCGACGATGACCACCTCGTCGCCATCCAGCACCACCGCCGAGAAGGACTCCGCAGTCTGCGCGGCGAGCCGGTTGAGCGTGGGCTGGATCACCCGCGGCAGCCGGGCGGAGGCCAGGTAGCTGCCCGAGAAGCGCAACACCTTGGGCGCGAGCCAGAAATACGAGCCGTCGGTTTCCAGGTAGCCCAGGTGCGCGAGCGTCAGCAGGTGGCGACGGGCCGCCGCGCGCGTGATGCCGGCGCGCTGGGCCGCCAGCGTGGCATTGAGGCGCTGGCGTTCGGTGTCGAAGCTTTCCAGCACGGCCAGGCCCTTGGCCATGCCCTCGATGAAGTCTGCCCTGGCGATCATGCGGTCATCCTCGCGGCGCGAACACGGAGCGTTTGCGCGGTGATCGCGCAAACGGCGCAATGATCGCACAGACCCGCCCGATCGTCCTTGGCGCGGGCGCGCGCAGCGCCTACGCTGCGACCCAGGAGTACCCATCATGCGCACCCAGGTCGCCATCGTCGGCGCCGGCCCCTCGGGCCTGCTGCTCGGCCAGTTGCTGTTCAAGGCCGGCATCGACAACATCATCATCGAGCGGCAGAGCGCGGACTATGTGCTGGGGCGCATCCGCGCGGGCGTGCTGGAGCAGGTCACCTGCGACCTGCTCGACGAATGCGGCGTCGGCGCGCGCATGCACAGGCAGGGCCTGGTGCACGGCGGGATCGAGCTGCTCTTCAAGGGCGCGCGGCACCGCATCGACATGCAGCAGCTTACCGGCGGCAAGACGGTGACGGTCTACGGCCAGACCGAGGTCACGCACGACCTCATGGACGCCCGCCGGGCGGAGGGACTCGAGACGGTCTACGACGCCGGCGACACCGTGACGCTGCACGGCTTCGACGGCGCGCACCCGCGGGTGCGCTACGTGAAGGATGGGCAACCGCACGAGATCGAATGCGACTTCATCGCGGGTTGCGACGGCTACCACGGTGTGAGCCGCGCGAGCGTGCCGCAGGCATCGCTCAAGACCTACGAGAAGGTCTATCCCTTCGGCTGGCTGGGCATCCTCGCCGACGTGCCGCCCGTGTCGCACGAGCTGATCTACGCGAACACGGAGCGTGGCTTCGCACTCTGTTCCATGCGCAGCCCGACCCGCAGCCGCTACTACGTGCAGGTGCCTTCGGACGAGAAGGTGGAGAACTGGAGCGACGACGCGTTCTGGGCCGAGCTGCGCAGCCGTCTCGATCCCGAGGCACGCGACCATCTCGTCACGGGGCCGTCGCTCGAGAAGAGCATCGCGCCCCTGCGCAGCTTCGTCGCGGAGCCGATGCGCTTCGGCAGCCTTTTCCTCGCAGGGGACGCCGCGCACATCGTGCCGCCGACGGGCGCGAAGGGTTTGAACCTCGCGGCGTCGGACGTGAAGTACCTGTCGTCGGCCTTCATCGAGTTCTACAGGGAACGGTCGCGCGCGGGCGTCGATCATTATTCCGAGAAGTGCCTTCGCCGCGTCTGGAAGGCCGAACGCTTCTCGTGGTGGTTCACTTCTCTCATGCACCGCTTCCCGGAGACGGGCGACTTCGGGCAGAAGCTGCAGGAGGCGGAGCTGGACTACCTGGTGGGCTCCGCCGCTGCGTCGACGGCGCTCGCGGAAAACTACGTGGGGTTGCCGCTGTAGGGCCTCAATCCGCAAACGTGCCCGTCGCCTTGATGATCGGCCCCCACTTGTCGATCTCCGCCTTCAGCCACACCTGCAGCGATTCCGGCGTCAGCTTGTCTTCGCCGACGATTTCCGCGCCGAGTTCGGTCATGCGCGCGACCACCTGCGGGTCCTTCAGTGCAATGCGGATCGCCTGGTTCATCTTGTCGAGGATCGGCTTGGGCGTGCCCTTGGGCGCGTAGATGCCGTGCCATACGACGACCTCGAAGTCCTTGAGGCCCTGCTCGGCCAACGTCGGCGCATCGGGCAGCGCCTTGATGCGGCTCTTCGTCGTGACGCCGTAGAACTTCACGTTGCCTGCCTTGATCTGCGGGATGGTCTGCGTCGTCTGGTCGCACAGGATGTCGACCTGGCCGCCGAGCAGCGCGTTCATCGCGGGGGCGGTGCCCTGGAACGGGACGGCGGTGAGCTTCACGCCGAGCGCGCGCTCGAACATCATCCCGCACAGCTGCGACACGGCGCCGAGGCCGGCGTTCGCGAGGTTGATCTTGGACTGGTTCGCCTTCACGTAGGCAGCGAACTCCTGGAAGTTGTTGGCGGGGAAGTCCTTGCGCGCGAGCATCGTCATCGGCACCTCGACCGCCTGGCTCACGTACTCGAAGTCGGTGAGCGCGTTGTACGAGAGCTTGCGATAGAGCGCCGTCGACGTCGCCATCCCGTTGTGGTGGATGAAGAAGGTGTAGCCGTCCGGCGCGGACCTCGCGACGTACGCTGCGGCGACGGTGCCGCCCGCCCCGAGCTTGTTCTCGATGACGACGGTCTGGCCGATCGTCTTGCCGATGGACACGCCCAGCGTGCGCGCGACGACGTCCGTCGGCCCGCCCGCGGCGAAGGGCACCACCAGCGTGACGGGCTTGGCGGGCCATGCGGACTGGGCCAGGGACGCGGAGGCAGCCAGGACGCACAGCCCGGCGGCGAGACAACGGCGACGCAGATTCATGGTGATCTCCTGTGGATGCCGGCCAGCGTAGCCCAGGCCCGCGCAGCGGGAATCGGTATGTTCCCGGGCGCGCCGCTCTGCTAGTCTTGCGCGCAACCGTTCACGAATTCCCTGCCCATGGCGCAATCCCCTGCCGTCCTCCACGGCGTCCGCATCCTCAGCCTCGCGCTCAACCTCCCCGGCCCCGCCGCGCTCATGCGCTGCCGCGGCATGGGCGCGACCTGCACCAAGCTCGAGCCGCCCTCGGGCGATCCGATGGGGCTCTACAACCCGCCCGCGTATGCCCGGATGCACGAGGGCGTGAAAGTGATCGCCGCGGACCTCAAGTCCGGCGAGGGCCAGAAGACGCTGCATCGCGAACTGGCACGCGCGGATGTGCTGCTCACCTCCTTCCGGCCCTCGGCGCTGGACAAGCTCGGGCTCGGGTGGAAGCAGCTGCACACCGCGTACCCGTCGCTGTGCCAGGTCGCCATCGTCGGGGCGCCGGGCGCGCGCGCGGAGGAGCCGGGGCACGACCTCACGTATCTCGCGGACAACGGCCTCGTTCCCGGGCTGGAGCTCCCCGCCACGCTCTACGCGGACATGAGCGGTTCCCTGATGGCCAGCGAAGCCGTGCTGCGCGCAGCGCTCCTGCAGAGCGAACGGTACGCCGGCAGCGGCGACACGCATCCGAAAGGCGTGCTGATCGAGGTCGCCCTGTCCGATGCAGCGGCGTATCTCGCGCTGCCGAGGCAATGGGGGTTGACGCAGCCCGGCGGGTCGGTAGGTGGCGCGCACGCCGGCTACCGGGTCTACGCGTGCAAGGATGGACGGGTGGCGGTGGCGGCCCTGGAGCCGCATTTCGCGGCGGCACTGTGCGCCGCCGCGGGAGTGCCCGCGAGCGACATGCGCGCGATGTTCGCGCCCGCCACGCACGAAACCATCGCAGCCTTCCTGGCCACCCGCACGTGCGGGGAGCTGGACAGGCTGGCGATGGAGAAGGACATCCCGCTGCACACGATGGCAGCGGGACCGGCCTGAGCCTTACTGGCGCGGTTCGCCGCGGTCGTTGACCATGACGGTCTGGCGGCTCGGCGCTTCGGTCATCTGGACGTGGTGTTCCACGCCGCGGAAGACGTAGGCGACGTCGTAGTACGCCGGCGTCGTGCTGGCGACGTTCTCGCAGCGGCGCACGTCGTTGTACCCCTGGACCGTGCTGCCGCCGCCGGTGTTCGCGCCGATGGCCGCGCCTGCAACGGCGCCGACACCCGTCGCCGCGTCGCGGCCGGAGCCGCCGCCGATCTGGTGGCCGATGATGCCGCCCAGCAGGCCGCCCACGATGGCGCCGCCCACGTTGGGCTGGTTGCCCTGCGTCACGGCCTGGCGCTCCACCCAGCAGCGCTGGTTCGGCGGGCCGACGATGGCGTGCACCGAGCTGATCGGCGCTTCGAACAGGCGTTCCTGCGGGCGGCGGCGGAATTCCGGCGCGGGGGCGGGAATCACGGCGACGGGTTCCGGCGCTTCGTTGCGGTACACGCGGCGATCATCGACCTTGCGGACCGAGAAGACGCGGTCGTTCATGCCCATGTCGCGCAGGGAGGCGTAGCTGCCGCGGCGCAGGACCATGCAATTGCCTTCGAAACGGGGCTGGTCGCAAACTTCCCAGCGGCCGCGCTGGACGACCACGGAGCTGGCCATGTCGCCGAAGCCTGCCCGGCTCATGTTGCGCACGGGCTGGTCGGTCGTGAAGGACCGGCCGCGGTAGCCGTCGTGCTCGTAGAAGGTGACCTGGGCCATCGCCTGCGATCCCAGGACCACGGCGGCGGCGCCGAGCACCGCTTTGAGTTTGAAGTTCATGGTTGTTTTCTCCTGTTGAGACATCCACCTTAGGCCATCAGGGGCAACGGCTGTGTAAGACATCCTCACCAATCAACGCGCGACATCCGACTATGGCCTAATGTCGGGTTTGCAAATTTAAGTAACTGGAGATTCCTTCATGGGCAACAAGATCGTCACCGAAGCAGACCGCAAGCGCACCCCGGCAGTGAAAGTGCAGGAAGGCATCGCGACCAAGCAGCGCAAGGGGCAGGGCCAGAAGGTCAGCCTCGAGCGCGGCACCGCCACCCGCAGCAAGAAGAACCCGGGCAAGCGTCCCCACAAGGGCGGTTGAGCAGAGCGGGCCGGGGCGGCTGACCGCCGCACACCGGCTTCCAGCGCCGTCCTACAACCGGGGCGCTGCGTTGGCGTAGGGTGCTGGCATGGCACCCTCAAGCACACGAACCCTCTGGAAAGGCGCGATCAGCTTCGGTCTCGTCTACATCCCCGTCACGCTCCACTCGGCCACCGAGGAGCACCGGCTGAAATTCAACCTGCTGGACAAACGCTCCATGAACCCCGTGGGCAACCAGCAGGTGAACAAGTCCACCGGCAAGGCGATGCAAAAGGAAGACGTCGTCAAGGGCTTCGAGTACGAGAAAGACCAGTACGTGGTCGTCACGCCCGAAGAGATCAAGGCGGCGCTGCCCAAGTCGACCCAGACGATCGAGATCGAATCGTTCATCGACGCGGGGCAGATCCCCAGCACCTACTACAACAAGCCGTACTACGTCGCCCCGGCAGCCAAGGGCAACAAGCCCTACCTGCTGCTGCTCGAGACCTTGCGCAAGACTGGGAAGGTGGGCCTTGCGAAGGTGGTGATTTCCACCCGGCAGCACCTGGCTGCGCTGTTCCCCGCCGAGGACGGCCTCGTGCTGGAGCTGCTGCGCTGGCACGACGAGGTGCGCGACACCGCAGGCCTGCCGCTGCCCAAGGGCGACGACGCGCACGTGTCGCCGAAGGAATTGAAGATGGCCGAGCAGCTCGTGACCGAGCTCGCCGACAAGTGGAAGCCCGAGTCCTTCCACGATGAATTCCGGGAGAAGCTCGAGAAGGTCGTGGAAGCGAAGGTCAAGGCCGGCAAGGGCGAGCACATCGTGAAGCCCATCGAGGGCGAGGAGATGCAGTCCAGCGCCGACATCATCGACCTCACCGAGCTCCTGCGCCGCAGCCTGCGCAAGGGCGGCGGCAAGGGCGCCGCGAACGACGAGGCGGACGAGGCCGAAGCCGAAACGCCGGCCCGCAAGCCCCCCTCGCGGCGCAAGGCCGCCAACGACGAGACCCCGTCGCGCACGCGTGCCGCTGCCGCCGCGAAGACCAAGCCCCGCGCCAGCGCGAGCGTCAAAGCCAAACCCCGCAAGAAGGCCGCATGACGATGAAGAAAGACGACACCCTCACCCTCCTCCTTTCCTTCGCCGCGGGCGCCGCCGTCACCTGGTGGGCCGGCAGCATGCTCCTGGCGCCGCGCGGCACGCGCCTCGTGCCCGTGTCCGCGCGGCCTGCCGACGATGCGCGGCTGCGCAAGGACGTGCGCGCCAGGCTCGATGAGCTCGTGAGCCATCCGCGCGCGATCGAGGTGGAAGTGCACGAGGGCGAAGTCCGCGTCAGCGGACAGGTGCTTTCGGGGGAACTCGACGGCCTGCTCGTGCAGCTGACGCGGGTGCCCGGTGTGCGGCGGGTTCGCAATGCGCTCGCCACCCTGAGCGACCCCAGCGGTTTCGGCGAAAGTGTCTCAGCCGTCTGAGCGCGTGCGCAGGCGTGTAGTCCGTGACGCACGCGCAGGGACGCGCCGCTCCCGCACAGCCGGGCCCAGCCCGGCGTTAGGCTGAATCCTTCCAACCGAAAAGGAGTTCAGCATGAACAAGGATCAAGTCAAGGGCCGTCTCAAGGAAGCCGCAGGCGAGGTGCAGGAACATGTGGGCCGCGTCACCGGCAACGATTCCCAGGAGGCCAAGGGCCACGCCAAGGAGCAGGCCGGCAAGGTGCAGAAGAACTACGGCGACGCGAAGGACACCGTGTCCGATGCCGCCGACGACATCAAGTCGGACCTGAAGTCGGACATCCGGCGCAACGACAAGATCTGACGATGCGCCCCGCGGGGGTTTGTTAAGCTCCCTGCTTGACCTCTCCCGCAGTCCCTCCAACGCCGCCCCAGGGCGGCGTTTCCACGCCTCCCCCTTCCGGGGGCCTGTCCACCCAAACGCTCCTCGCCTTCGCGTGCTTCTTCAGCGGCGCGGCGCTGCGGGTGTGCGACTCGCTCATCCCCCGCCTCGCGAGCGATTTCCAGGTGACGCCCGGCACCGCCGGCCAGGTCATCATCGGCTTCGCCGTGGCCTATGGCCTGATGCAGCTGGTGTTCGGTCCGCTCGGCGACCGCTACGGCAAGGCGCGCATGGTCTGCGTCGCCCTCTTCGGTTGCGCCGCGGGAGCCGCCGCCTGCGTCTTCTCGCCGGGCTTCGGCTTCCTCGTGGGCACGCGCATGGTGTGGGGCATGGCCGCGGCGGGCGTGGTGCCGCTCGCGATGGCCTGGATCGGCGACGCCGTGCCGTATGCAGAACGGCAGGCCACCCTCGCCCGCCTTCTCACGGGCACCCTGTCCGGGATGATGGCGGGTCAGCTGGCGGGCGGCCTCTTCGCCGATTCCGCCGCGGGCTGGCGCGGCGCCTTCGGCACGCTGGCCGCCGGCTACGCGGTCGTCGGGCTCCTGGTGCTGGTCCGCGTGCGCTCCCAGGTGGCCGCGCCCGCGTCATCGCACGCCGCGCAGCCGTTCGGCAGGCAGCTCGCCTCCGTGCTGGCCATGCCCTGGTCGCGCTACGTGCTCATCGCCGCGCTGCTCGAAGGCATGCTGCTGCTGGGCCCGCTGGCTTTCCTGCCGGCGTACCTGCACGCGCGTTTCGGCATCACGCTGTCGGTCGCATCCGCGGCCATCGCGCTCTATGCCGCAGGCGGCCTCGTGTACGCCATGACGGCACGCCGCATCGTCCAGCGCTTCGGCGAACGGCGCATGGTCGCGACGGGGGGTGTGCTGATGGGGCTGGGCTTCGCGGCGTGGTTCGCTTCGCCGTGGTGGCAGGTCGCCGCTCCCGTGGCGCTGCTGGTGGGATTCGGGACCTACCTCTTCCACAACACGCTGCAGACGCACGCGACTCAGATGGCGCCGCAGGCGCGCGGGACGGCCGTGTCGCTGTTCGCGTTCTGCCTGTTCACGGGCCAGGCGGCCGGTGTCAGCGTGTCGGGTTGGGTGTTCGACCGGCTGGGCGCCGCGCCATTGCTGGCGGTGCCCGCGGCCTTGCTGCCCTTGACGGGCTGGTGGTTCGCCCGCGCCTTGCGGCTGCGGGCGGAACGGGCCTAGATCAGGTCGAAGGGCTCTCGGCGCGCTGGTGACGCTTCTTGCCGGCGGCGCGGGCTTCTTCGCTGCTGAACTGGTGCGCACGGCCGGAGGCGTGGGCGGCGCGGCCACCCAGGCTGGCGATCTCGCGCTTCTTCTCCGGCGACATCGCGGCGAAACCGCGGGGACGGCGCTGTTCTTGCGGAGCGGCGGTGGTGATGATTTCCTGCATTGCGAACTCGCTTTTTCGATGAATGGGAAGCTGATCCTGAGCCAAGCTCAGCCGTCCTCGTGTAGGACGGCGCCTCACCATGATGTCCGGATGAGGCTGTCAACTGAAGGAAAGGCCTTCAGCTTCCCGTCAGCGTGGCTTGCGCAAGGCCTTGGCAGGGGGTTTGGCGCTTCCCGTGACGCGCGGCGGCAGCCCCGTGTGCTGGGTCAGCAGGCGCCCTTTGGCAGGCGATGCGGGCCGGGCGGCGAGCGGCGTCGAGTTCTTGCGGCGCGCGCTCTGGTAGCTGCCGTCCGTCACCGGCTGGAACGACGGGATCAGGTGGTGCTTGCCGTTGCCGATCAGGTCGGCGCGGCCCATCGCCTTGAGCGCCTCGCGCAGGAGGGGCCAGTTGTTCGCGTCGTGATAGCGCAGGAAGGCCTTGTGCAGCCGGCGGCGCCGCTCGCCGCGCACGATGTCCACGGTGTCTTCGTCGGTGGCCGTGCGGCGCACCTTGCGCAGCGTATTGCGGCCGGAGTGGTACATCGCGGTCGCCGTGGCCATGGGGCTCGGATAGAAGGTCTGCACCTGGTCGGCGCGAAAGCCGTTCTTCTTGAGCCAGAGCGCGAGGTTCATCATGTCCTCGTCGCTCGTGCCCGGGTGCGCGGCGATGAAGTACGGCACGAGGTACTGCTTCTTGCCCGCCTCGGCGCTGTACTTCTCGAACATCGCCTTGAACCTGTCGTAGCTGCCGATGCCCGGCTTCATCATCTTCGTGAGCGGCCCCTGCTCGGTGTGCTCGGGCGCGATCTTCAGGTAGCCGCCGACGTGGTGCTGCACGAGCTCCTTCACGTACTCGGGCGACTGCACCGCGAGGTCGTAGCGCAGGCCCGAGCCGATGAGGATCTTCTTCACGCCCTTCAACGCCCGCGCGCGGCGGTACATGTGGATCAGCGCGGAGTGGTCGGTGTTCAGGTTCGAGCAGATGCCCGGGTACACGCAGCTCGGCTTGCGGCACGCGGCCTCGATCTCCGGGGACTTGCAGCCGATGCGGTACATGTTCGCCGTCGGCCCGCCGAGGTCCGAGATGACGCCGGTGAACGCGGGAATCCTGTCGCGGATCTCCTCGATCTCGCGGATCACGGAGTCTTCGCTGCGGCTCTGGATGATGCGGCCTTCGTGCTCGGTGATCGAGCAGAAGGTGCAGCCGCCGAAGCAGCCGCGCATGATGTTCACCGAGAAGCGGATCATCTCCCAGGCGGGAATCTTGGTCGCGTGCTCATGGCTGCCGTTCTCGTCCGCGTAGCGCGGATGCGGGCTGCGCGCATACGGCAGGCCGAACACGTAGTCCATCTCGGCGGTGGTCAGCGGGATGGGCGGCGGCGTGAGCCACACGTCGCGGTCGCCGTGGGCCTGCACGAGCGAGCGCGCGTTGCCCGGGTTCGTCTCCAGGTGCAGCACGCGGTTGGCGTGGGCGTACAGCACGGGGTCGCCCTTGACCTGGTCGTACGACGGCAGGCGGATCACGGTGCGGTCGCGATTGAGCTTGATGCGGGGATTGGGAACGAAGGTGAGCGCGTGGGGGGCTTCGGCGGGGGCGCCCGTGCCCTCCTCCTTCGCGCACGTCTCGCCCTGCGCCTTCGCCTGGTCCGACGTCGTGAGGTACGGGTTGATGTGGTCCTCCACGCGGCCCGGCTGGTCGACCTGAGTCGAATCGATTTCGATCCAGCCTTGCGGAGTTTCGCGGCGGAAGAACGCGGTGCCGCGTACGTCCGTGATCTGCTGCACCGGCTCCTTCGCGGCCAGCCGGTGCGCGATCTCCACGATCGCGCGCTCGGCGTTGCCGTACAGCAGCAGGTCGCACTTCGCGTCCACGAGGATGGAGCGGCGCACCTTGTCCGACCAGTAGTCGTAATGCGCGATGCGGCGCAGGCTGCCTTCGATGCCGCCCATGATGATCGGCACGTCGTTGAAGGCCTCGCGGCAGCGCTGCGAGTAGACGAGCGATGCGCGGTCCGGCCGCTTGCCGCCGACGTCGCCGGGCGTGTAGGCGTCGTCGCTTCGGATCTTGCGGTCCGCGGTGTAGCGGTTGATCATCGAATCCATGTTGCCGGCCGTGACGCCGAAGAACAGGTTCGGCTTGCCGAGGGCCTTGAACGGCTCGGCGCTTTGCCAGTCCGGCTGGGCGATGATGCCCACGCGGAAACCCTGCGCCTCGAGCACGCGGCCGATCACCGCCATGCCGAAGCTGGGGTGGTCCACGTAGGCGTCGCCCGTGACGACGATGACGTCGCAGCTGTCCCAGCCCAGCGCGTCCATTTCGGCGCGCGTGGTCGGCAGGAATTTCGCCGTGCCGAAACGCGACGCCCAGTACTTGCGGTAGCTGGTGATCGGCTTGGCGGCGCGCGCGAAAAAGGAAACGTCGACGGGGGCGTTCATGGGCTCTCTGGGGGGAACCCGCGATTGTACTTTCGGCTACCCCAGAAAGCCACTTCTAAGGGTATTGCTACCTCTGCAGCTGGCCCCGGATTTCGCCCCCGGGGTGCTTGGCCGTGTGGATGTTGACGTACCAGTTGCCTGCCGCGAGTTCGGCCATCTGGGCCGGCGTGAGCGAGGTCTTGCCCTCGGCCGAGGTCGCGTTGGGAACGCCCGCGAAGGGCACCAGCACCCCTGCGTTCCTGCCGGCCGGCGCCGGGCCGTGGATGTGGCCCGCGGTGGCGGGACCGCTCAGGCCGCTGAAGCTGACCTTCCACGTCATCTCGTTGTTCTTCGTGTCGACGCGAAGCTCGGCGGTCCCCGTGCCCTTGCTGTCATTGGCAGGCACTTCCTGCGCTCCCGAGAGCGTGGCCTTGTAGACCTGCATGCTGGAACCCATGCCCATCTGCGCGCAGCCCGCGAGGCCGAGGGTGAGCGCACCGGCGAGTGCAGCGAGTCGCAGGACGGCGTGGCGTTTTTTCATGTGTTTCTCCAGGTTGGATATCGGGCAGGTGATTCTCGACACGTGGCGATGCCACCCACGCTAGGACATACCCGGTGCAAGGGAAGTTCACGGATGAGCTCGCCCGACCGAGCAGAATGTCGCGATGACTTCCTCACCCGACAAGGCTTGGGCACCTGTGCTCGCGTTCTGGCGCGAGGCCGGACCGTCGAAGTGGTTCAAGAAGGATGCTGCTTTCGATGACCGCTTCCGCGGCGCCTTCCTCGCCCGGCACGAGGCGGCCGCGCGCGGCGAACTGGACGGCTGGGCACAAAGCGCCGAGGGGGCGCTGGCCCTGCTGATCCTGCTCGACCAGTTTCCGCGCAACAGCTTTCGCGGCACGCCGCGCATGTTCGCGACCGACGGCAAGGCCCGCGACATCGCGCGGCAGTCGCTGGCTGCGGGATGGGACGTGCAGGTCCCCCCCGAGCTGCGCAACTTCTTTTATCTCCCGTTGATGCATTCGGAGGCGCTCGCGGATCAGGATCGCGCCGTGGCACTCACGCAGGCGCTGGGCGGCGAGCACCAGCGCTTCGCCCTCATGCATCGCGACATCATCGCGAGATTCGGCCGCTTCCCGCACCGCAACGCGGTGCTGGGACGAAGCACCACGCAGGAGGAGCAGCGCTTCCTCGACGAAGGCGGCTTCGCCGGCTGAGGCGCTCAGAGGATCCCGAGCCCCGCGAAGGTGCTCAGGGCGTGGCCGCCCTTTTGCGGCGCGGGCGTGAGGCTCACCTGCGCCAGGTCGGAGTCGTGGAAGTACTCTTCCATCAGCAGGCAGCCGGAGGTGTCGGCTTCCACCGAATCGCGCACCAGCTCATACGTTTCGGGGGACACCGCGATGCTGCCCGTGGCCGCCGTGGCGGCGACCTGCGCGGCCATGCGCGTGGCCGGCCCGACGAGCGTGCTCGCGACCTGGAAGCCGCAGCGGAAGGTGCCGATCTCGCCCACGCCGGTGTGGATGCCCATGCGCACGTGCAGGTCCTGCGCGCTGCGCTGCAGCTCCATCGCCATCTTCACGCACGCGGCCGGGTCGTCGAACCAGATCGCCGCGGCGCCGTCGATGAAATGGTCCACGTGTCCTCCATGGCGCATCGCCAGCCATTCGGCTTCCGCGGCGAAGCTTTCGCGCTCGCGCTCGTTCCACAGGCGCTGCTCGCCCTGCTCCGCATGCAGGACGGTGAGCTGCCGCGATTCGAATTCGATGCCGTGCGTGCCATCGCCGTGGAAGAGGGCCTGCCACTCCTGCGGCGGGAGGTGGCGCGCGAGTTTTTCCGAAAGTGCCTCGATGCGGCGCGAGCGCTCGGTCGCGCGCACGTGCGCGTCCACGCGCAGCACCACCTGGCCCGGATCCACCGGCTTGGTCAGATAGTCGACGGCGCCGAGGTCCAGCCCCAGCCGCTCGTCGTGATGCGTCGCGAGCGCGGTGAGGAAGATGACCGGGATGTTCGCTGTGGGCGGGTGCTGGCGGATGCGACGCAGCACTTCGTAGCCATCCATGTCCGGCATCATGATGTCCAGCAGCACCATGTCGGGCGGGTTGGCCGACATCAGCACGCGAAGCGCGTCCTTGCCCGACGCCGCCTGCACCACGTCGTAGCGGTCCTCGAAGAGGCCGTTCATGAGGAACAGGTTGTCCGGCATGTCGTCGACGACAAGGATGCGCGGGACTTTGGTCGACTCGGTTTGCTGGTTCTGGCTCATGGTCACCCTCGGGGTTGATTGGTAACAGAATGAGACCATGCGCAAGGAAAGCGCCACTAGGCAAAACTGGACGCCGCCTTAGGGAAATTTCCTAGGGGCCCGGCGTGCCCGGAAAAGCTACCCATCGAGTTCGGGATACCTGCGAAAGATGCCGTCCTCGTTGAACGGAATGCGCCGCTCGCTCGCGAGGTAGGCCGCGATGCGGCGATGGCGGGCCACGCCGTCATGCAGGGCCCCCACGAGCGGCGCCTTCTTCATTGCGCGCTTCGTGGCCTTTGGGAACGCGTAGTACAGCCCTTCCACAGCCTGGAAGAGCGACAAGTCCGCATAACTCAGCTTCGCGCCGACGAGATGCGGGTCCTTGCGCTTCGCGTTGCGCGGATTGCGCTCCAGGATCGCCTCGAACCAGCGCAGGAACTTTGGGATGCGCTCCTTGCGGAACTCGCCCGCGCGCCTCAGCGCCTCCTTCTTCTGGTCCTCGTAGTAGAGCCCCGCGCCCACGGGATGGTGCGTGTCGTGCGCCTCGCTCACGAGGTCCGCGATCGTGAGCTGGATCTGGTGCGTCCACAACTGGTCGGCCTCCGACTTGCCGGCCAGCCCCAGGCGAGGGCCGAGGTACAGCAGGATGGCGGCGCTCTGGGCGATCACCTTCTTGCCGTCGACCAGGAAGGGGCACGCGAAGGGCGGCCGGGCGATCGACTCGTCCTCGAAGAAGCGCGTCATCGCGGGCACACCCTGCCCTCGCCCCTCGCCGCGCGCGACGTCGACATAGTCCGCGCCTGCGGCTTCCAGCGCGAGCCGCACGAATTCGCCGCGGCCCTGGATGCCTGGCCAATAGTGCAGCTGGTAGCTCATGCCGTCCTCACGCCTTCTTCGCCCTCTTGCGCGCGGCCGGCTTTTTCTTGCCGAGCCGGGTCATGTCCAGCTCGATCCAGGTGGGCGCGTGGTCGCTGGGCTTTTCGAGGTCGCGCACCCACCGGTCGACGTTCGCGTCCACCAGGCACGGCGCGAGCTCCGCGTTCAGCAGCAGGTGGTCGATGCGCAACCCGGCGTCACGCTCCCAGTGCTTCCGGAAGTAGTCCCAGAACGTGAAGATCGCCTCGTCCGGATGGAGATGGCGGATCGAATCGACCCAGCCCTGGTCGAGCAGGCGCTGGTAGCAGGCGCGGCTTTCCGGCTGCAGCAGCGCATCCTTCAGCCAGGAGCGCGGGTTGTAGATGTCGAAGTCCGTCGGCACCACGTTGTAGTCGCCCGCCATCACGACCGGATGGCCCGACTTGTAGAGCGAGGCGGCGTGCTCGATGAAACGCTCGAACCACGCGAGCTTGTAGTCGAACTTGGGGCCGGGCTGCGGGTTGCCGTTGGGCAGGTACAGGCAGGCGACGATCACGCCGTCCACGGCCGCCTCGAGGTAGCGGCTGTGCGAGTCGTCAGGGTCCCCGGGCAGCTCGCGCCTCACCTCCAGCGGCTCGATGCCGCGCGCGAGGATCGCGACGCCGTTCCAGGATTGCTGCCCCTTCCAGATTGCGTGGTAGCCGGCGTCGAGCAGTTCCTGGCGCGGGAAGGATCCGTCGAGAGCCTTGAGTTCCTGGAGGCAGGCGACATCCGGTTGCTCCCGCTCCAGCCACTGGAGCAGGTGCGCAAGGCGGGTCTTGATTCCGTTGACGTTGAAGGTGGCGATTCGCATCGCACGCATCATCGCGCACCGCGGCCCGCCGCGCAGAAGGCGCAGTCCTACATCCGTGTCGAAGCAGGCGGCGCATCATGGCTCCATCATGCCCATCCGTTTCAGCACCGAAGCCGCCAACGCCGACAGGATCGACCCGGACGCCGCGCCCCAGGCATCCAGGCCGCGCGGGCCGGCCTCCCCTCGGCGCTACGAAGTTCCCGGAAAGAAGGAAGCCGCCAAGCCCGTGGCCGGCAAGCCGGGGGAAGACATCAACGCGGCGGGTTTCCTCAAGGACCCTTCACCTTCTCGCGACTGAAGGCGGAGGCGCCCCCGCCGCCACCGCCATCGGCGAAGTCGTGCGCATCCAGCGGATCGCGCTTTTTCGTGCGCGGCGATTCGATCAGCTCGCTCGCGCTGTTGTCGGCGGAGTCGCTGCGCGGGGGAGGCGATCGCATCGGTGCATCGCCGCGCTTCGCGCGACTCGGGCTCGTGCCCCGTCTGAGGTATGGCATGGCGGCCTCCTTCTGAGTCGATGGGGCCAGCTTACGGCGCGCCCGGCGCGGCCATTTGTCGGACAGCGCCGCGTGAACCGAATGTGACGCCCGCACTCCAACACCCCATGCGCCTCGCCCTGACGCTTTCATGCCTTGCCCTGCTGCTGCCGCCCTGCGCGTCAGCCCAGCCGGAACCGGATACTCCCGCGCGGACCGGCGCGCCCGACACCCCGGTGCGCGTGCCCCCGCCGGTGATCGCGCCCGTGCGGCCGCTGGCGATGCCGTCCCTCGCACCCGCGCCTCCCGCGGTGGAGATGCCGCGCCCCGCCGCGATCACCTCCTGCGACACCTCCGGGTGCTGGGACAGCAACAGCCGCCGGCTCAACAGCCAGGGCCCGCTGCTGCTGGGGCCGCGCGGCCCGTGCCTGCAGCAGGGCGGCCTGGTGAGCTGCCCCTGAGGGCCCCCGCCTGCACAACAAGACGACACAGGCCGACATGGTCCGTCTACATGGCCGACACCTCGCCGACACGCGCCGGGCGTTCAATGAGTGCATGCGGGCACCGTCCGCAACCCTCAAGGAGACCCCCATGAGAAAGTTCCTGCTTCCCCTCGCGCTGGTCGGCGTCGCCGGCCTCACGGGCTGCGTCGGCTACGGCGGCGGCACCTACGGATCGGCCTACTACAGCAGCGGCCCGGCCTATGGCTATGGCAGCGGCTACGGTTACGGCAGCAGCGCGGTCGTGATCGAGCAGCGCCCCGCCTATCGCTACTACGGCGACCGCCGCGACCGTGACGGCGACGGCGTGCCGAACCGGTACGACGCGCGCCCGGACAATCCGCGCCGTTACTGACGCGAACAGGGGGTGGGTCCGTGGGGTTTAAGATCGCCCCATGATCCAAAAAAGCCTCCTTATCGGAGCGCTGGCACTCGCCAGCGCCCTTCCCTCCTTCGCCCAGACCGCGAACGCGTCCGCATCCAAGAAAGACTCCATCGGCCGCATCCTGAAGCTGCAGCGCCCCGGCATCGAAGGCATGGCGCACGGCCTCATCGAGCAGCCAGCCCTGGAGCTGCTCAACAGCGCCGGCAATGCCATCGCCACGCGCGTCCCCAAGGACAAGCAGGAATCCGTCGCCAAGGACATCCAGGCCGACGCCCGCAAGTACGTCGATGAAACTTCGCCGGTCGTGCGCGATCGCGCCGTGGCGCTCGCGCCCTCCACCATCGGCGCCATGCTGGAGGAGAAGTTCACCGAGGACGAGCTCAAGCAGATCGTCTCCATCATCGAATCGCCCGTCTACGGGAAATTCCAGGCGATGGGCGACGACATGCAGAAGGCCCTCATCGAGAAGGTCGTGGCGGACACGCGCCCGACCATCGAGCCCAAGGTCCGCGCGCTCGAAGCATCGATCGCCAAGCGCCTGGGCGTCGCGCCCAACGGCGCCGCGGCGCCTGCGCCGGCCGCACGCCCGTCCGCGAAGCCGGCCAGCCGCTAGGCAGCCTTCAACGTCCCTGGCGGATGAACCGCCGGACGTTGTCCGGGTCGCTGCCCACCGATTCCACCGCATGCCGCAACTCGGGCTCGCTGCAGTGCAGCCAGTTCATCCAGTTGCGGCGTTCCCATTCATGGTCGAGGCTGACCACGTAGTCATCTGAATACCGGTTCTTGTCTTCGGACATGTGCGCCTCCTGGGGGTTCGTATGACTTGAGATTAGTCACGCCCCCGGGAAAGCGAAGCCGGAAAAAGAGACGAGCCCGCGTGCGACACGCGGGCTCGTGGGTGTAGGACGCGAAGGCGCTCGCGCGCCCTCGAAACCCAGTGTTCAGTCCGCGGTCAGTTCGCGGCCCGCCAGGCCGACGCGGTTGCCGAACTCGTGGCACGCGGCCTCGAAGCTGCGGATCTCGAACAGCGCCTCTTTCAGGCTCATCTCGCCCGCATCCATCAGCTTGCCGGCGAGGTGCTCGGTGAGCGGCTTGAGGCGGGCCAGCATCGCGCGCGTCTCGCCGTACAGGCGCTCGCTCTGCGCTTCCATGATCCCGCGCGTTTCCTCATCGAGGTGGCGGCTCGAACCGTCGTTGGACAGCGCGCCGAAGTTCAGCCGCGTCTTGCGGAACATGCCCATCTCGCCCACCGCGTGGTGCAGCAGCTTCGTCACGCGCGTGATGTCGTTGTGCGCGCCGTTGGTCGTGCCCTGCTCGCCGAAGAACAGCTCCTCGTTGGCCATGCCGCCCAGCAGCACGCGCACGTCGTGCTCGATGTCGCCCTTGGTCTTGAGCAGGTTCGCGCCCTGCTTGTGGAAGACGAAGCCCAGCGCGTTGTTGCGCGGGTTGGCCTTCAGGGAGATCTTGATGGTCTTCATGTCGGCCTGGATCTTCTCCCAGTCGCCGCCGGCTTCCTTGCGTTCGCGCTCGAAGTCCACGAGGAAGTGGCCCCACTCGTGGATCGCGATGATGCGGCGGTCCCGCTCGCGCTCCTTCGTGGTGTTGGTGTTGACGTTGCCGACCAGCACGCGCTCGGCGGCGAGCATCAGCGTTTCCGTGCCGATCATGTCGCCGGCCTGCACCGCGCTGATGCCGGCCTGGTTCACGATCGTCTCCAGGTCCGCCGGGCTGCGGCCCTCGGTCAGCTCCACGAGGTGGCGCAGGTCGAGGTCGGGCAGCACCTTGTCCGCGCGCTGGGACAGGTAGTGGCCGATGATCGCCAGGCGTTCTTCCTTGTTGGGCATGCGGAAGTCCACCTTCATCTGGAAGCGGCGCAGCATGGCTTCGTCCATCTGCATGGATTCGCTGTTGAAGTTGGACGCGACGATCCAGATGATCTCGCCGTCGCTCTTGGTGCGCACACCGTCCAGGATCGCGAGCAGCGAGTTCTGCGTGTCGTCGTCGAACTTGCGGTGGCCGCCGCGCTTCATGAAGAGGTCCTGCGCCTCATCCAGGAAGACGATGCAGCGCTTGCGGCGCTTGGCCATCGCCGCGATGCGCGACAGCGTGTTGGAGCCGCCCGCGACGTAGCCCGTCTCCAGGTTGGCCGCGGAATGGAACAGGATCGGCAGGCCCAGCTCCTTGGCGAGGTAGCTCGCGAGCTTGGTCTTGCCGGTGCCGGCCGGGCCGCTGAACATCACGTTGAACGGCTTGTTGATGCCGTACTCCGCGTATTCGGTGCGGCGTTCGTACTGGTCCTTGATCTGCGCCACTTCGCTCTTGATGTCGTCCATGCCCACGAGGTCGTCGATCGAGCCGTGGATCTGCGAGGGCTCCAGGAACTTCAGCGACTTGAACTGGCCCTTCAGCTGGAACAGCAGGAAGCCGATCAGGCCGACCGTCAGCGTCGCGGAGAGCACGCCGCTCACGCCGGCCTTCCAGCCGTCCTTCTCGGATTGCGGGCGGGCGCCGGCGAAGCGGTTGTCCAGGCGCTCGAGCACTTCGACGCTGGCCGGGTCGAGGTCGGCGCGCGGCACGAAGGCGAGCTTGCCGCCCCAGGGCGCGTTCACGGCCTTGTCCGCGAAGATCTTGGTCTCCATGTCGCTCGGGTAGTAGGCGTACTGCTTGCCCTGCGATTCGACGAGCACGATGCGCTCGGAGACGTTCCACATCAGCGGCTTGTAGATCACCGTGATGCGGTC
This sequence comes from Caenimonas aquaedulcis, assembly GCF_015831345.1. Classification (NCBI taxonomy): domain Bacteria; kingdom Pseudomonadati; phylum Pseudomonadota; class Betaproteobacteria; order Burkholderiales; family Comamonadaceae; genus Caenimonas; species Caenimonas aquaedulcis. The sequence continues at coordinate 702,888 of NZ_JADWYS010000001.1, forward strand.
CACGGCGTTCGCGTCGAGGAAGCTCAGGACGGAGCCGCTGCCGAACACCACGGGCAGCTTGGGGTTGAAGGTCCACACGGCGCCGCCCTGCGGCTCCGCGGCGGTCATGGTCTTGACCTCCTCGGCGACGGCGGCCTGCTTCTGCATCAGCGAGACCGAATAGATCGCGGTGGCGGGGATCAGCACGGCGATCGCGATGACGAGCGTGCGGATGGCGAGCGACTGGATCGAGAACCAGTCCTGCAGGCGGGCGACGTGCTTGCGCAGCTGGAACCACAGGCTGGGCGCGACGGCTTGCTGCGCGTTCTCGGGCGTGGGTTGCGGGCTGGCCGAAAGATCCGACATGTGTGCTCTTTCATCATGCAAGTCACGGGCTCACGTTCGACACGGACGTGACGCTCGAGCCTTGCTCGGGTTGAATCGGGAAGAGCTGCCGGCGAACGCCGCGGCTGGGTTGTTGTTGCTTTTTTGCCGCTGGGGCGTGACACCGGGCTCGAGCCCCTTTTGTCAGTGCAATCCTACAGAGACTCGCGATTGCAAGCCAGCGACAGGGTCAATGAAGCGGTCATGGTCGAGCCACGCGTGACATATTCACGCGGGGGTGCGCCATGGGGTGTTGCGAAAGGGTTGTAGGACAGCGCCGCTATCGCAAATGGATGAGGGGAACCTGTTGGCGCGGCGCGTGTCGAACACGCAAGCCGGGTTTTCTTCAAGTTTCTTCCCCCGGCTCTTCGATCCCTCGGCCTCAAAAACCGGGGGATTTTTTCGCGCGCGCTCAGACCGAGTCGAGCCAGCTCAGCGCTTCGCGTTCCGCGCCGAAGAGGGCGATGGCTGGGCAGGGCGTGGAAGAGCCTTCGGGCGCGCAATCCGCGTCCACGAGGTCCGGCGTCGCGACGACGCCGACGCGTGTCTTGGGGGCCAGCGCGCGGCGCAGGCGGTCGCAGATGAGGAACTTGCCCTGCGCGTCCGGGGCAGTGGCCACGCGGCTGAGGTCGATCAGCACGTGGTCCTGCCGCAGCCGCGAGACCGCCGCCTTGACCATGTAGGCCAGCTTGAGCGCGTCGCCGTTCTGCCAGCGGCCCTCCACCTGGAAACGCATCAGGGGACCATCATGACGGGAAGCGACGACTAGGTTCATGGCTCGGCAATTGGAAGAGTGCCGCGAGAATGACACAGCCATTTGTAGCGCGCCTGATACAAGCGCATCAATGGTTGCCAAGCGCAACAGCAGGCGCTACATCGCGAGCGGCTGCAGCAGGCTCAGGCGATTGCCTTCGGTGTCGCGAAAGCTCACGTAGTGGCCGACGCCCGGGATCACCATCGGTTCGCCCAGCACTTCCCCGCCCGCAGCTTTGACCTTCTTCATCGCGCCCTGGATGTCCTCGACGGCGACGACCACGGAAGGATACTGGTCCGGCCAGTCGGCCTTGCGCTCGAAAAATCCGCCGTCGATGGCGCCGCGGTGGCCTTTCGGACCGTCCTTGTCCGAAGTCGTCGCCACGACGTAGTTGCCCATGTCGGGCCCCAGCTTGTTCATCGTCCAGCCGAACGCCTGTTCGTAGAACGCCGCGATGCGGTCGCGGTTGCCGTAGGGAATCTCGAAATGCACCACGGGGTTCATGCGTTGCTCCTTGATGTGCGATGAAGGTCAGCGCCCGCCCAGCCCCATCGCCCGCGTGATCACTTCCTTCATGATCTCGTTCGTGCCGCCGTAGATGCGCTGGACGCGGGCGTCGGCATAGGCGCGCGTGATCGGGTACTCCCACATGTAGCCGTAGCCGCCGTGCAACTGCACGCATTCGTCCATCACCTTGCATTGCAGGTCGGTGGTCCAGTACTTGGCCATGCTGGCCGTGGCGGTGTCGAGCTTGTCCCCGCACACGAGTTCGAGGCACTTGTCGACGAAGACGCGGGCGACCTGCACTTCGGTCTGCAGTTCTGCGAGCTTGTAGCGCGTGTTCTGGTAGGCCGCGACGGGCTGGCCGAACACCTTGCGGTCCTTCGTGTATTGCACCGTCCAGTCGATGGCCGCCTGCGCGGACGCCACGGCCGTCACCGCGATCTGCATGCGCTCCCACGGCAGCTGCTCCATGAGGCAGATGAAGCCCTTGTTGCGAAACGCCTCGCCGCCCAGCAGGTTCTCCGCCGGCACGCGCACGTTGTCGAAGAAGAGCTCGGAGGTGTCCTGCGCCTTGAGCCCGAGCTTCTTCAGGCGCTTGCCCTTGTCGAAACCGGGCATGCCGCGTTCGACGAGGAGCAGGCTCGTGCCCTTCGCACCTGCCGCCGGATCCGTCTTCGCGACGACCACCACGAGGTCCGCGTGCCAGCCGTTGGTGATGAAGGTCTTGCTGCCGTTCAGCAGGTAGCTGCCGTCCGCCTGCGCGATGGCCGTGGTCTTCACGCCCTGCAGGTCGCTGCCCGCCGCGGGTTCGCTCATCGCGATCGCGCCGATCATCTCGCCGCTCGCGAGCCGGGGCAGGTACTTGCGCTTCTGGTCCTCGGTGCCGTAGTGCAGGATGTACGGCGCCACGATCTCGCTATGCAGGCTGTAGCCGATCCCGGTGAACCCGCCGCGCGCGAGTTCTTCCATCTGCACCACCGAATAGAGCTTGTCCGCGCCCGACCCGCCGTATTCCTGCGGCAGCGTGGCGCACAGGAAGCCGTTGTCGCCCGCCTTGTTCCACACCTCGCGGGCCACGTAACCCTGCTCTTCCCACGCCTCGTGGTGCGGCGCGATTTCCCTGTCCACGAAGCGGCGGAAGCTGTCGCGGAACGCTTCGTGGTCGGCGGTGAAGAGGGTACGTTCGATCATGGCGTTTCAATATACTGCAGATGCCCTCAAACGCCCCTGGAGCACACCATGACAGAAGCATTCGTCTACGACGCCATCCGCACGCCGCGGGGCAAGGGAAAGAAGGACGGCAGCCTGCACGAGGTCAAGCCCGTCAACCTGCTGGCGGGCGTGCTCACCGAGCTGCAGCGCAGGAGCGACTTCGACACCGCGCAGGTGGACGACGTCGTGATGGGCGTCGTCTCTCCCATCGGCGAGCAGGGCTCCGTGATCGCCAAGGTCGCCGCGCTCAAGGCCGGCTGGGACTTCCGGTGCTCGGGCGTGCAACTCAATCGCTTCTGCGCTTCGGGCCTCGAGGCCGTGAACATGGCGGCGCAGAAGGTGCGCTCCGGCTGGGAGGACCTCGTCGTCGCAGGCGGCGTGGAGAGCATGAGCCGCGTACCGATCGGCTCGGACGGCGGCGCCTGGGCACAGGACCCGGAAACGAACACGGCCACGTCCTTCGTGCCGCAGGGGATCGGCGCCGACCTGATCGCGACGCTCGACGGCTTCACGCGCGACGACGTGGATGCCTTCGCGATGGAAAGCCAGAAGCGCGCGGCGAAGGCGCGCGAAGGCGGCTTCTTCGCGGGCTCCATTGTCCCGGTGAAGGACTTCCTCGACCAGACCCTCCTCGACCACGACGAATTCATCAAGCCGCACACCACCATGGAAGGCCTGGCCGCGCTCCGGCCCGCGTTCGAGCAGCTGGGCGCGATGGGCTTCGACCAGGTCGCGATCGGCCGCTATCCGCAGGTCGAGCGCATCCACCATGTGCACCACGCCGGCAATTCGTCGGGCATCGTCGACGGCGCCGCGGCCGTGCTCATCGGCAGCGAGGCCGCGGGCAGGACGCACGGCTTCAAGCCGCGCGCGCGCATCGTCGCGGCCGCGTTGTCCGGGGCCGACCCCACGATCATGCTCACCGGGCCGATGCCCGCCGCGCGCAAGGCCCTCGCCAAGGCCGGCCTCACCATCGACCAGATCGACCTGTTCGAAGTCAACGAGGCTTTCGCGGCGGTGCCGATGCGCTTCATGCGCGAGATGGGCGTGCCGCACGAGAAGGTCAACGTGAACGGCGGCGCGATCGCCATGGGCCATCCGCTCGGGGCGACGGGCGCGATGATCCTCAACACGCTGATCGATGAATTGCACCGGCGCAACCTCCGCTACGGCCTCGCCACCCTGTGCGTCGGCGGCGGCATGGGCATCGCCACCATCGTCGAAAGAGCCTGAGATGAACACCATCCGCTACGAACTGCAGGACGGCATCGCGACGATCACGTTCGACGAGCAGGGCTCGCCCGTCAACACGATGTGCGCCGACTGGCAGCATGACCTGACCGAAGTCACCGCGCAGGTCGTGAAGGACAGGGACGCGATCCGCGGCATCGTGCTCGCCTCCGCGAAATCGACTTTCTTCGCCGGCGCGGACTTGAAGGCCACGTTGCGCCTCGCGCCGGCCGACGCGCCGATGGTGTTTCGCGAAATCGAGCAGATGAAGAAGAACTTCCGCACGCTCGAAACCCTGGGCAAGCCGGTCGTGAGCTGCCTGAACGGCACCGCGCTGGGCGGCGGCTGGGAAGTTGCGTTGGTCGGCCACTACCGAGTAGCCGTGGACAACCCCAGGATCCAGTTCGGCCTGCCGGAGATCACGCTGGGCCTCATCCCCGGCGCGTCGGGCATCACCAAGATGACGCGCCTGCTCGGCCTCATGGGTGCGCAGCCCTACATCCTCGAGAGCAGGCTCTTTCCGCCGCGCGAGGCGCTGGAGCTCGGGCTGGTGCACGAGCTCGTGCCCGACGCCGCGGCGCTGCGACCGGCGGCTCTCGCCTGGATCGAGCGCCACGCCGGCGCCGCGGCACCGCCGCACCACCCGTGGGACGACAAGAACTACCGCATGCCCGGCGGCACGCCGGCGGACCCGAAACTTGCGGGCCTGCTCAGCGTGGCGCCGGCGGCGCTGCGGCAGAAGACGCGCGGCCTGTATCCCGCGCCGGAAGCCGCGCTCGCGGCGATGGTCGAAGGCGCGCAGGTGGACTTCGACACGGCGCTGCGCATCGAATCGCGTTACCTCGCGAAGCTGGCCGTGGGCCCCGTGGCGAAGAACATGATCAACACGTTCTTCTTCAACATGAACGCGATCAAGTCGGGCCGGTCGCGACCGGGCGATTCGCCGAAGTGGAAACCCGGGAAGGTCGGGCTGCTCGGCGCCGGGATGATGGGCGCCGGCATCGCGTACGCGCAGGCGAGCCGCGGCATCGCCACGGTGCTGAAGGACGTCTCGCTCGACAAGGCGGAAAACGGCAAGGCCTACAGCGCGAAACTCACGCAGGCGCGCGTGGAGAAGGGCCGCATGGGCCCGCACGAGCAGGCCGAACTGCTCGCGCGCATCACGCCGGCCGAATCGGTGGGCGACTTGCGCGGCTGCGACCTCATCATCGAGGCCGTCTTCGAGAACCGCGAGCTGAAGGCGCGCGTCACGAAGGAAGCCGAGCCGATGCTGGCCGAAGGCGGCTTCTTCGCGAGCAACACGTCGACCCTGCCGATCACGGGTCTCGCCAAGGCCAGCGCGCGGCCGGACAAATTCATCGGCATCCACTTCTTCAGCCCGGTCGACAAGATGAAGCTGGTCGAGATCATCCGCGGGGCGAAGACCGACGACGAGACCGTCGCGCGCGCGTTCGACTACGTGCAGGCCATCGGAAAGATCCCGATCGTCGTGAACGATTCGCGCGGCTTCTTCACCTCGCGCGTGTTCGGCACCTTCGTCATGGAAGGCGCCGCGATGGTGGATGAGGGTATTCCGGCGCCGGTGGTGGAACAGGCGGGCCTGCAGGTGGGCATGCCGGTCGGCCCGCTCGCGGTGCTGGACGAAACGGCGCTCTCGCTGTCCGTGCACGTGCTCGACCAGACACGCACCGACCTGCGCGCCGAGGGCGGCACCTACATTGCGACGCCGGGCGAGCTGCTCGTCGAGCGCATGGTCAAGGAGTTCGACCGCAACGGCCGCGCGGCCGGCGGTGGCTTCTACGACTACCCCGCCGAGCGCGGCGCGAGGAAGTCGCTCTGGCCGCAGCTCAAGCCGCTCTTCGAAAAGCCCGGCGTCGCCTGGGACATGCAGGACCTGAAAGACCGGCTGCTTTACCGCCAGGCGGTGGAGACGGCGCGCTGCCTCGCCGAGGGCGTGCTCACCACCGTGCACGACGCGAACATCGGCTCCATCTTCGGCATCGGCTTTCCGGGGTGGACGGGCGGCGCGATGCAGTTCATCTACGGCACGGGCATCGACGCATTCCTCGCGCGCGCCGCGCAGCTCGCGGCGAAGTTCGGGCCGGGCTTCGAGGTCACGGCCCGCGTGCGCGAAGCGATCGGGCAGCACCGGCCGCGGTGATGGACGGCGAGGCAGCGTCCACCCGGCGCAAGCGGTCGATCCTCGCCGGGCTCGACGCGGCCGCCGTCTCGGTGCCCATGACGCTGGGCGGCACCGTCATCCTGTATTCGCAGATCGCACCGGAGTGGCTCGCGAGCGGCGTCCTCGCCGGCTGCCTGGGCATGGTGCTCGTGCACGCCATGACGGCGCACATCCACCGGCCCGTGGTCTATGCGGCGCGCTTCTTCGAAGCCGCCACGCTCGCAGCGATGGTGCAGCAGATGGCCGCGCAGGCGCCGAACTGGGGACTCGCCAACACGGCCTCGGTGCGCGTCGCCATGGCCTGCATCGTCGTCGCGCTCGGCGGGATGGTGCTCGGCCTGCTGTGGATGGCGCGTGCCGAGCGCTTCGCCCGCTTCGTTCCGGCGCCGGTCTACGTGGGCTTTACCAACAGCGTCGCGGTGCTGCTCGTGCTCCTGCAGATTCGCGCGCTCTGGCACCAGGCTAGCGACGCCGCGCCGGGATCGCCGGTGGTGCCCTTCATCGCATTCATCGCCGCCCTTGCCGTCGCGCTGCGCCGCTGGCGGCCGATGTGGCCGCCCGGCGCGACCGCCCTCCTCGCCGGCGCGCTGCTCGCCCTGCTGCTGGCGCGGCTCGGGCCCGCGCCGCTGCCGCTGCTGTCGGTGGGTTCGGGCCTGGTGCTTCCGGTGCAGCTCGCGGATTTCCGCGCGATGACGGCGGCCGGCGTGCAGACACCCGCACTGGTGCTGGAGCTGGCGCAGAACGGCATCATCCTCGGCGCGCTCGTGTTCCTCAACACCGTCGTCACCGGGCAGATGCTCACCCAGAACGACGAGCGCCAGGGCATGCGCCGCAGCGACGCGCTGCTGCAGTCCGCGGCGCTCGCGTGGGCCGGGGCGATGGGCGCGGCGCCCATCTCGGGCGGGCCCAACGTCGCAGCCATCGCTTCGCGCCGCGCGATGGTCACGCCGCTCGTCGTGTGGACCGTCGCGGTCGCGATCACGCTGGTGTACGCGACGCACATCCTCGCTTTTGTCCCGCTCGCCGCATTGACGGGCATCTTCATCGCCGATGCATGGGCGATGTGGGACAGGCCTTCCGCCCGCAACCTCTGGACCTGGCTGCGCGGCCGCCCGCTCGCCACCAACGCGAAGCAGGACATCGTGGTCATCGTGGGGGTCATGGCGGCTTCGCTGCTCGTGAACATGGTCGCCGCGCTCGTGGTCGGCCTGCTGCTGGGCCTGCTGCTCCACGCGCTGCGCAACACGCGCAGGCCCGTGCGCCAGGCCTGGACCGGCCGGGAGATCGGCTCCAATTGCGCGCGCTCCGGCAACGAGCGCAGGCTGCTGCGCAGCCACGGCGACGAGATCCGCGTGCTGCAACTGGACAGCAACCAGTTCTTCGCATCCGCCGCCCAGCTGAGCGCCTCGGTGAAGGAGCAGGTGGCGGGCGCGCACACGGTCGTGCTGGACTGGTCCGGCGTGCGCAACATCGACACGAGCCTGATCCAGACATTGGCGCGGCTGGAGTCGCACGCGGCGAAACAGGGCGTCCTGCTGGTGCACGCGGGCACGGAGCTCGAGCAGGAACACCTCAATCAGGAATTCGCGCAGCACCTGCCGCGCGCGCTTCTCGTGGCGGACCTGGACCGCGGCCTCGAGCTCGCGGAGAACCGGCTGATCGAGAAGTACCAGCAGGAGATGGAAGCGACGGGCATCACGACCGCGGAGGACTCGAGCTTCCTGCGCGGCCTCTCGGACAGCGAACGCGAGGAAGTGACGCGGCGCATGGTCGTGCGCCACTACGCGCCGGGCGAGGCCATCGTGACTCGGGGCGAGGTCGCCGATGGCATCCACCTCGTGCTCAAGGGCACGGGCAGCGTCGTCATCGCGTTCGACGACAAGCCCTCCGTGCGCCTCGCGGGCGTGCGCAACGGCACGCTGATCGGCGAGATCGGCTTCCTCGATGGCGCGTTGCGGTCCGCCACCGTCATCGCCGACTCGCCGCTGATCGCGATGCTGCTGGCGCGCGAGGCGTTCGACGAGCTCGCGCACGCGCATCCGCGCATCGCGCAGCAGCTTCTCATGAACATCTCGCTGGACCTCGCGTCGCGCCTGCGCAGCACGACGATGCAGGCGGCCGCGCGGCACCGCAACACGGTACCGGCCGGCCGCTAGCTCAGTAGGCCAGCTTGGGGTACCACTTCTCGCCGCGGCCGGCGGGCGTCAAGTCCAGGATGTTCCACAGCGGCGCGATCTCCGGCGCCTCGCGCGGATCCTGCCCGGGGTCGGCGGTGCTGGCGCCCATCTCGCCGCCCCAGAAGTGGCGCACCACGCCGTCGCGCTTGACCCAGACGTCCAGCGCGGCCCACTCCCCGTCGGGCTGCAGCGCGTGGTAGTCGCGAGCGAAGTCGTCGCCGACACAATAGAACTCGAGATTGCGCCAGCCGCGCTCGCGGGCGAAGGCGAGCTGCCGCGCCACCGGCGAGCGGCCCAGCACGGCGAATGCGACGCGCTGCGTGATGTCGCGCATCGGGATGTCGAGCGAACCCAGCCAGGACGTGCACATCGGGCACGGCCGTTCGCGCTGGGGCCCGAACATCCAGAAGTAGGTCACCAGCGTGTCGTGCGCACCGAACAGGTCGGCCAGGCCTACCGTCTTGCCGTTCGCGTCCTGGAACCGGTAGTCGGGTGGCTGGCCGCCCAGCGGCAGTTCGCGGCGCATCGCCGCGACGCGCTCGATGTGGCGCCGCAGTTCGATCTCTTCCGCGAGCAGCCGGGTGCGGGCTGCGCGGTACTCGGCGCTGTCGTTGGGATAGGGAGTGGCGGCGGCTGCCGCGAGCTCCGCTGCGGGTTTCAAGGTGGACACGGTTGCTCCTGGTGAAAGTGGACAGGGATACGACGAACGAGTCGCCTGGGAATCGACATCCCCCGCGCAACCCAGCCACGGCTCACTCAGCCTTGATGTTCGCCTCTTTCACCACGCGCGCGTTCGCGGCGTGTTCCTTCTCGATCACCGATGCGAACTGCTGCGGCGTCCCGGTGCTCACCACGTTGTCCAGCTTGCGCAGCTGCTCCTGGACATCCTTGTCGCCCAGCACCTTGTTGATGTCCGCGTTCAGGCGCTGCACGCGGTCTGCCGGCATCGACGCGGGGGCGTAGAAACCGAACAGCGACGTCAGGTTGGCTTCGGGAAACCCGAGCTCGGCGAGGGTCGGCACCTGCGCCATCGCCGGCAGGCGGCGCGGGCCGGTCACCGCGAGCACGCGCAGCTTGCCCTCGTCGATCAAGCCGTTGATCGCCGCGAAAGGGTTGGCGACGAACAGGTCGAACTGGCCGCCCGCCGCATCGGTGATGAGCTGGCTGCCGCCCTTGTAGGGCACGTGCGTCAAGTCGGCGGCGGACTTGCGCCGGATCTGCTCGATCATTATGTGGCCGAGCGTGCCGAAGCCGGAGCTCGCGATGCTCACCTTGCCCGGCTCCGCCTTCGCCATCGCGATGGCGTCGTTGAAGCTCGCGCCCTTGAAGCGTTTCGTCGCCAGCACGTACACCGGCGAATACATCACCGAGGCGACCGGGACGAAGTCCTTGATCGGGTCGTACTGCACCTTCATGATGTGCGGGTTGAGCGTCAGCGGGCTGATCGCCGCGAAGGCCAGCGTGTGGCCGTCGTCGGCCTTGGCTACCGCGTCCATGCCGATCGTGCCGCCCGCCCCTGCACGGTTGTCCACGATGACGGATTTGCCGAGCATCGGCTGCAGCTTGTCCGCGAACATGCGCGCGACCACGTCGTTCACGCCGCCCGCCGGGTACGGCACGATGATGCGCACCGGCCGCGTGGGCCAGGCGGCCTGCGCGCGCACGGCGAAGGGCAGCATCGTGGCGGTGAGGGAGCCCAGGCCCAGGACCAGGGCGTGTCGTCGGGATGTCATGTCGTTCTTTCTTGCCGTGTTCACGGATGTTGTTCGAACCACTGCCGCGCCAGCGTGTCCCAGAAGGCCGCGCCGGGCCCGAGGATGTCGTCGTTGAAATCGTAGGCGGCGTTGTGCAGGTTGACGCCCGGCTTGCCGCCGCGACCGTTGCCGATGAAGCCGTAGGCGCCCGGCACCTTCTCGAGCATGAAGCCGAAGTCCTCCGACGTCATCGCGGGCAGGACGTCCGCGTGCGCGTTGCCTTCGCCGACCATCTGTCCCATCACGCGCGCCATGAAGCGCGCCTCGTCAGGGGTGTTCACCGTCGTCGGGTAGCCGGGCTTGATGATGACCTCGGCGGTCGCGCGATGCGCCTGCGCGATGTGCGTGCTGACGCGCTCGATGCCCTCCACGAGCTGCTTCAGTGTGGCGGCGCCCAGCGTGCGGCAGGTGCCGTAGATGAACGCGTCGTTGGGGATGATGTTTTCCACCGTGCCCGATTCGATCTTGCCGACGGTGAGCACGGCGCTGTCCAGCGGGTCGACGCCGCGCGACACGAGCTTTTGCAGCTCGCCCACGATCGCGCAGGCCACGGGGATCGGGTCCACCGTCGTGTGCGGCTGCGCGGCGTGGCCGCCCTGGCCGTGCACGCGGATCTCGAAGCGGTTCGCGGACGCCATGATCGGCCCGATGCGCACGCCCATCTGCCCGGCGGGCAGCGCGGGCCAGTTGTGCAGGGCGAACACGGCGCGCATCGGAAATTCGTCGAAGAGGCCGTCTTCCATCATCAGGCGCGCGCCCGCGCCGCCCTCCTCGCCCGGCTGGAAGATGAAATGCACGGTCCCGTCGAAGTCGGGGCGTTTGGCGAGCAGCGTCGCGCCGCCCAGCAGCATGGTGGTGTGCCCGTCGTGGCCGCACGCGTGCATGCGGCCGGGGTTCGCGCTCGCGTAATCGAAGGCGTTGGTCTCCTGGACAGGCAAGGCGTCCATGTCGGCGCGTAACCCGATGGCGCGGCCCGGCTTGCCCGCGTTCGGCCCGGTGCCGCGCAAGGTCGCGACGAGGCCGGTGCCGCCGAGGCCGCGCCGCAGCGGCAATCCCAGTGCCGTGAGCCAGGATGCCACCTGGTCGGAGGTGCGCGTCTCCTCGAACTTGAGTTCGGGGTGCGTGTGCAGGTCGCGCCGGAACTTGATGAGCTGGCCGATGTAGGGGGTGACGTCCGGAGGTGATTGCATGACCGGCCCGCCGAGGAAAAGCTTCGAGCGGGCCCGATCGATCTTAGTCCTTCGCCATGCGGCATGGAGCCGCACCGTCCGTCAGCACGCCGTGACCGACCAGTATTTCGGCGTCCACTCGGGCGGGCTGTTGACATTCCAGGCCGTCGCGGAGGCATCCGTGGCGGTGTAGAGCGTGCCGTTGCGCAGCACCCGGTCGCCGGGCATGTAGCGCATGGTGGTGTTCCATGCCGCCGCGGTGCACGACGGTGCCGGTGCGGGTGCGGGCGATGGGGCTGGCGCTGGCGCTGGAGCAGGCGCTGGCGCAGGCGTCGGCGCGGGAGCTGGCGCCGGCGCGGGCGCCGGTGCGGGCGCCGGGGCGGGTGCGCCGCAGCTCGTCACCGACCAGAGGCTGGGCGTCCATTCCGGCGGGCTGTTCACATTCCAGGAAGTCGCGGATTGCTGGGTGGCCACGTACAAACTGCTGTTGCGCGTGACGGTATCGCCAGGCATGTAGCGCGTGCTCGTGTTCCACAGGGGCGGGTTGCACGAAGGTGCAGGTGCAGGTGCAGGGGCTGGCGCAGGCGTGGGGGCTGGTGCAGGAGCCGGCGCCGGGGCAGGAGTCGGCGCGGGTGCCGGCGCAGGCGCACCGGCCGATCGCGTGTAGAGCAGTCCCGTCGATTGCGTATTGAAGCCCCCCGTCGCGGCCGCCATGCGGCCGGCATTCGCCGACATCGTCATCGCCCGCCAGTTCGTGTCGCTGCCCGGCATCGCCTGCGCCGCGAATGTCGCGCCCCCATCGCTCGACAGCAGGACGCGCCCCGGCGTCGAACCGGTGTTCGAGACCGTGGCGCCTATCGCCGTTCCATCCGCGGACATCGCGAGGAAGGTGTAGTCGGCCACCAGGCTGTAGCCCTTGGTCCAGCTGGAGCCCCCGTCGTGGGACACGTAGATGCCGGTGCCCGGCCCGCCGCCGAAGGAGTTGGCGACGACCGCCATCGTGTTGCCGTCGGCGGACAGCTTCACGCGATACCAGTGCTCGGCCACGGTGGTCTTCGGCGAGCCCACCGCCACGGTGATCGCCTTCCAGGTCATGCCGGTATCGGCCGAACGGTAGATCTCGCCGTTGTGCGAGACGGCAACGATGACGCGTCCGTCGGATGAGCTGTCGACCCAGCGCCACCAGCGCTCCTGCGGCGCATCGGGAAGGGTCGCCAGGCGCCATGTCGCGCCGGCGTCGTCGCTGAGCACGATGCGGCCGTTCTGGATCACGACGGCGATGTGCCGCCCGTCCTGCGACATGCTCACCGCCTCGAAGTTGATGCCGTTGGCGTTGTAGACCAGCGGGCTGTTCGTCACCTGTGTCCACGTGGCGCCGCGGTTGGTGCTCCTGTACATGCCCACGCCGTATTGCACGGCAAGGATCAGGTCGCCCGTGCCGGAGATCGCGCTGGAAATCCAGATGCCCGACGGGCTGTTGCCGGCGGTCCAGGTGGCGCCCGCGTCGGCGGAGACGAGGATCGAGCCGCCGGCGGTGCCTGCCGCCAGCACGTCGCCGGCGGCATTCGTCGACATCGAATGCCAGATGAGCGGCGTCGGATACGCCACGTTCCACGCAGAGGCGATGGCAGCCCGAAGCGGGGCGACGGAGGAGGACGCGATGCCCATGGGCGCCGGTGCTTCCCCCGCGGGACCGCCGTCACCTCCGCCGCCGCAAGCGCTCAGCCAGAGCGCGGCCAGGGTGGTGAGGGCGAGGCGGGTGCGGTACTGCTGCATCGGGGAGCCTGTGGTTGAGGCTTCGAGGGTGACGCACGCTGCCGCTGCGGCTTGTAGGTGGGCGAAGCACGAATCCGTCAGCCGCCGCTGAAACACTCGCTTCTACCTTGAAGAAACCGGCCGCCTGCCCGATCCGCGACCGGACCTGGAGCCGCTGTGGGGACTGATGAGCTCCCACCGGAAACCCCGCCATGCACGCGCGGCCAGCGGGATGCCTAGAATGGCGCATCGCCCCCCGTTTTTAGACAAGGCTCCCGTTGGATGACAGTCCCTCGGCCATCGCGCGCGACATCGCCGTCGTGTCGCGCATCGGCTCCGTTCCCTCCCTGCTGAAGATCATCTGCGACAACACCGGCATGCGCTTTGCCGCCGTCGCCCGCGTCACGGACGGCACCTGGACCGCCTGCGCCGTGGAAGACCAGATCGAATTCGGCCTCGTGCCGGGCAGCCAGCTCGACGTGCACACGACCCTGTGCAAGGAGTCCCGCGCCGCGCGCGCCCCGGTCGTGATCGACCAGGCCAGCCGGGACCCGGACTACAGGGACCACCACACGCCGCGGCTATACAACATCGAAAGCTACATCTCGGTGCCGATCGTGCGCCCGAACGGCGAATATTTCGGCAACCTGTGCGCGATCGATCCCCGCCCCGCCGTCGTGTCGGACCCGAAGATCGTCTCCATGTTCCAGAGCTTCGCCGAACTCATCGGCCGCCAGCTGGACATCGAGCAGAAGCAGGAGGAAACCGAGATCGCGCTGCTGGATGCCCGCGCCACCGTCGAGCTGCGCGAGCAGTTCATCGCGGTGCTGGGGCACGACCTGCGCAACCCGCTTTCGTCGGTCGCGATGATCGCGGAAATCCTCGCGCGGCGGTCCGAAGAGCAGGTCGCAGGGTACGGCCAGCGGCTTCGCGCCAGCGCCCGGCGCATGTCCCGTCTGATCGAAGACGTGCTGGATTTCGCCCGCGGCCGCATGGGCGCGGGAATGGGCCTGCACATCGAACCTGTCACGGACCTGGCTGCGAACCTTCGCGACGTCGTGCAGGAACTGCGCGATTCGAATGCGGCCCGCGCAATCGAGGAGCAATACCGGATCGACGGCATCGTGGAATGCGACCTGAACCGCGTGCAGCGCCTGCTGTCCAACCTGCTCGGCAACGCCTTGGCGTACGGGGCTCCCGGCGAGCCGGTGCGCGTCGACGTCCACAGCGACGCGGCCTGGCTCTGCCTGTCCGTGCGCAATGGCGGCGACCCGATCCCGGGCGCGAGCCTCGAGAAAATCTTCGAGCCCTACTGGCGCCCGCCGGAGACCAAGGCCGGCGGGAACCTCGGCGGCGGCCTGGGCCTCGGGCTGCATATCTGTTCGCAAATCGTGCGTGCCCATGGCGGCACGCTGCAGGTGAGCTCTTCCCGCGAAGACGGCACGTGCTTCACCGCCCGCATGCCGGTGCGGCAAGGCATGACGGCCACGGCCTGAGCCGCGGCGATGTAACTGCTCGTGCGGCCCCTTGCAGCGGCGGCGCGCGTGCCCATCTTCCCAGCATCGTGCCCGCCGGGCACCCCAGTGAAAGACGCTGCCATGTGGAAACGCCTGCCCCTGCTGTGGACCGTCCTGCGCGGCGATGCGCGGCAACTGTGGTTCGCCCTGCGCCACCCGGCCGCGCCGCGCTGGCTCAAGGTGGGCTCGGTGCTGATCGTGCTCTACGTGCTGTCGCCCATCGACCTCATCCCCGACTTCATCCCCTTCGTCGGCTTCATGGACGACATCGTGCTGGTCCCGCTGGCCATCCGCTGGCTGCTCAAGCGCCTGCCGCCCGAGGTCGCGCAAGCCGCCGCGAGCCGGCGCGCGGGCTGAGCCAGCGGCGGCCGGGGTCAGCCGGCACTAAGGCGCGCGGCCTACACTGCGCGCCATGTCCCACCCCGCACCCGCGCCCAACGCCGCACCGGCGCGGCAGTCGTGGCTGAAGAAACTCGGCCCGGGCCTCATCACGGGCGCCGCGGACGACGATCCCAGCGGCATCGCCACCTACTCGCAGGCCGGCGCGCAGTTCGGCACCGGGCTGCTGTGGATGATCGTGCTGACCTATCCGCTGATGGTCTCCATCCAGATGGTCAGCGCGCGCATCGGCCGCGTCACCGGGCACGGCCTGGCCACCAACATCAGGCGTCACTACCCGAAGTGGCTGCTGTACACGATCGTGCTGCTCCTTCTCTGCGCCAACACGATCAACATCGCCGCCGACGTGTCGGCGATGGGCGACGCGCTCACCCTGCTGGCCGGCGGCAATGCCAAGGTCTACACCGTCGCGTTCGGCCTGCTGTCGCTGGTGCTGCAGGTCTTCGTGCCCTACCACAGGTACGTGCGTGTCCTGAAGTGGCTCACGCTCGCGCTGCTGGCCTACGTCGGCATCGTCTTCGCCGTGAAGATCGACTGGGTGGACGTCGTGCGTGCCACCGTGTGGCCCCACCTCACGTTCAGCGCGGCCTACGTGACGACGCTCGTCGCCGTGTTCGGCACGACCATCAGCCCGTACCTCTTCTTCTGGCAGGCCTCCGAGGAGGTGGAGGAGCTGCATGCCACGCCCGGCGCCCTGTCGCTGCTCAAGGCGCCTGTGCAGGCGCGCGCGAATTTCAGGCGCATCAAGCTCGACACGGTGGTCGGCATGGGCTTTTCCAACCTGATCGCGTTCTTCATCATGCTCACGACTGCCGTGACGCTGCACACGCAGGGCGTCACCGACATCCAGACCTCCGCGCAGGCCGCGTCCGCGCTGCGCCCGATCGCGGGCGACTTCGCGTTCTTCCTGTTCGGCATGGGCATCATCGGCACCGGGCTGCTGGCCATTCCGGTGCTCGCAGGCTCCGCGGCGTACGCCATGGCGGGCACCTTCCGCTGGCGCAACAGCCTGGAGCTGCCGCCCAGCCGCGCCAAGGGCTTCTACTCGATTATCGCGGTCTCGACCGTGCTCGGCATCGCCATCGGCTTCCTGCCGATCGACCCGATCCGGGCGCTTTTCTGGAGCGCGGTGATCAACGGCGTCATCTCCATCCCGATCATGGGCGTGATGCTGCTGATGGCGGCCAACGCACGGGTCATGGGCCCGTTCGTGATTTCGGGGCGCCTGCGAACGACGGGCTGGGCCACCGCGGTGCTCATGGCCGTGGCGGTGGTGGCGATGTTTGCAACGATGTGAGGTCGATCTTCAGCGCGGAGAGGCGCCGGCGCATCGATGCGTCGAGTTGTTCGCGTTTGACGCGCGCGGGGTCGAAGGCGACCGCGATGGCCGCCGGCTCCATCGACACGCGCACCGAGGGCCCGTCCACCCCGCCGGTGCCCTGCACCGCCGAGACGATCTTCGCGCGCATTTCGCTGCTGCGCGCCACCGGGCCGTCCCAGGCGAAGTAGGCGATCTGCAGCTTGCCGCCCGCGGCCCGCAGCGTGAGCGCATGGTCGTACACGGCGGCAATCCGGTCTTCCACGCAGTAGCCGCAGGCCGCCGCCGCGTTGGCCATGGCGACGATCGCGACTGCAATGACACCATGGAGGCGCTTCATTTCGAGGCCGCCGGTTTCGGCGCGGCCGCGGCCTGCGCATCGATCCAGTGGAAGTAGGCGAGGTACTGCGCGATCTCGGCCTCGCTCAGCCCCTGGTTGGGCATCGGGATGCCGCCTGATTCCTTCAGCATCGCCTGCGCCGCCGGGTCCGTTTGCAGCATCTTCTCGGGCGCCTTCAGCCACTGCCGGAGCCACTCGTCGGTGCGCCTCGTCGTCACCCCCGCGATGTCCGGGCCGAGCTTCCTGCCCTGCCCGACGGAGTGGCAGGCGAAGCACTTGCTCTCGAAGGCCGTCTTCCCCGCGAGCACCTGCGGGTCCGTCGGCGCGGCCGACGCGGACATGTTGTGATGCTCGAGGTCGGCTTCCTTCGGCTTCGATTCCGTGGAGATCAGCCCGATCGCGCCTTGCGAGGCATTGGCGAAGTGGTGGTCCACCATGATGTAGGAGCCGTTCTCCGGGATCACCATCTCCATGATCGCGCTGTTGCTCGAGCCGAGCAGCACGGTCTGCATGCCGCGCATCTGGTTGTCCGGGTTGCCCTCCAGCCAGACGCGGTCGAAGATCGTTCCCACCACGTGGAAGCTGGATGTCTTGCTCGGGCCCACGTTGAGCACGAACAGCCGCACCCGTTCCCCGGCCTTCGCGGGCAAGGGGTTCCTCACCATGCCATTGTGCGAGCCGTTGAAGACGGTGTGGGTCGGCTGCGCGGCGCGCAGGCGCTCGTTGTCCAGCACGTACAGCGGGCCGCCGTCCACCTTGCGGCCCTCCGGATCGGGCTTCGCGTAGAACTCGCTCTGCACGACCAGGTACTCGCGGTCCACCTTCGTGGGGTAGCCCCCGCGCGGCTCCACGATCACGGCGCCATACATGCCCGAGGCGATGTGCTCCAGGATCATGGGCGTGCCGCAGTGGTACATGAACACGCCCGGGTAGTTGAGCGTGAACTCGAATTCGATGGTCTGGCCCGGCGCCACGGAGCGGTACTTGTCCTGCGGCGACACCATCGCCGCGTGGAAGTCCATGGAATGCATCATCGGCGCGGCGGTGAGGCTGATGCCCGGGGCGGCTTCGTCGCTGCGGTTGGTCATGCTGAAGCGGATCCTCTCACCCACCCGCGCGCGGATCGCGGGGCCGGGCACCTGGTCGCCGAAGGTCCAGCCGCTGAACTTCACGCCGGGCGCGATCTCGATGATCTTGTGCGTCGTGTCCAGCTGCACGGTCTTGACCGGTGCGGGATCGACAGGCTTCAGCAGCGCCGTGAGGTTGAGCGAATCGCCTGACGCGAAAGCGCCCTTGTGACGCTCCTGCGTGAGCTTGGCCGCGATAGGCTTGAGATCCATCTTCGAGGTGTCGTAGGCGTCGGTCGCGGGCGCGGGCACGCAAGCGGCAAGCCATGACAGGAGGAGGACGCCGGCGGCATTGCGCAGCGGAGCATTCATGGGACCGACCTTTCTGGTGCTGGTGCCCAAGGATGGTGCGCGGCGCACCGCCGCGGTTTGATCTGGATCAAGGAGGCGGCCATCGTGCGCCTCCTCACGGGGCGCTAGCCGGCCAGGAAGCGCTCGAGTACCGCCAGCTCACCCGCCGTCGGGACACCCTTGCCCGTGATCACGCCGTAGACATTTCCCTGGAAGCCGTCGCGCGGGTAGTAGTCGACATAGCCCCATCCGATCAGCATCTGCGTGCAGGGACTCGGCGCGAAGCTCGCGGCGCTGGTGGCCATCACGGCCGAGTCGACACGCAAGGCCTGCGCGCCGGGCATCGAGGTGAGCGAGACGACCGAGACGGCCCCCGGCACCAGCCGCAACGGGCTGGTGATCGACACCACCTGCCCGTTGCCGTCGATCCAGTTGGCCTGCGGCTGGCTGTTGGCGAAGGCCAGTTCCGAGCGGTAGCCCGCTTCCGTCTTCGACACCTGGAAAGCCACGCCGGTGTTGTTCAAGCCGGGCACGCTCAACGCCATGATCGTGAAGTGCGGGTCCTCCACGTTGTAGGGCACGCGGTTGCGCGGGCGCGGCTGGATGTTGGGCACGGGCTCGGTCTTCTTGCACCAGAAGCCGTAGGTGTCGTAGACGGTGTGGTCGGAATTCCTGCGGCCGTTGGTCACGCGCATGACGGGCAGGGACATCGTCCCGCCGTTGGGGTTGTCCTTGTTGATCCAGTTGAGCATCTCCATCGCGTTGCCCGGCGAGGAGCCGTAGCCCGAATCGGAAATCGCGCGCACCACCTGGCCGTCGGCGGCGGGCGCGCCCAGGAGGTAGTCGGTGTAGCCATCGGCCATGTCCCACTTGCAGGCGCTGTACTTCGCCAGGATGGCCCTCGCGCCATCCGCGAGGCTCGTGCCTGCCGCATACGCGACCGGATCGGCCAGCGAATACAGCTTGCGCGGCGGCGGAGCCGTCACACCCGAGCCCGAATAAACGAGCGTGACGATGGTGTTGGCCGGGCAGGTGACGGTGTAGCTGTCCTGCCCGTTGGCGCCGGCAGGGATCGTGAGCTTCGACTTGCTGAGGATCACGCCGGGCGGCGCCGCCAATTTCAAGGACGCGGACTTGGCGAGGTTGCCGCGCGCGTACACCGTGACCGTGACCGGAATGCCGGCCGGCGCGTAGCCGGGACCATCGTCGAAGAGCGCGGCGCGCGCAATGCCCGCAGCCGCCAGCTGCGCGCCCGCCACGGCGGGATGCACCGTCTTGTTCTGGTGCCAGCCCGGGACGTGATTGGTCGCGTGGTTGTGGATCGGCCAGTGGTTGCCGCCCATCCAGGTGTAGACCTCCACGCCCTGCTTGCGCGCGAAAGCCGCCGCCGCGAGGAACATCTGCTGCCAGCGCACGTCGTCGATCGGCATCGCCGTTTCCGTGAGTGCGAGCTTGACCTTGTGCGCGGACGCCCATGCGGTCGCGAGCTTGAGCCGGCTCACTCCGGTATTGACGTTGATGGCGACGTCGCCGATGCCGGCCGAATAGTTCTTCGCGGCTTCCGTGTCGTAGTCGAACGCGCCGCCGTTGCTGTACGCGTCCAGGTACATGTGGACTTCGTAGATAAGGTTCGTGCCCGCGAGCGGCCAGCCCGGGTTCATCGTGCCGATGGTCATCGCGGCGTCCCATCCGTTGCCCGCGACATAGATCGGGTTGGCCGCATCCACCGCGCGGATCGCCGCGATGGCCGCGCGCGCGAACGCCGGCCAGATGGTGAGGTCTTCGCCGTTGTAGGACTCCACGATGCCGCCCGGCGCGGGCATGTCGTGCGGCTCGTTCATGAGCCCGTAGCCGCCGAAGCCCGGATGGTTCTTCCAGGTGAGCGCGACCTTCGTCCAGAAGTCGCTGAAGTTGGCGGGCGTCAAGGTCGCGCCGGGCGCGAGCGCGAAGATGCGCACCTGCACCTGCGATGGGTCGGTGGTGTACGGCCGCAGCAGCGGGTTCGTGAAGGTGGTGAGCCCGGCGACCGAACCGTCGGGCTGGAACACGAAGTCCTGGTAGCGGCAGTAGTTGTGGCAGTCGATGATGCACTTGATGCCCGCGGCCGCATGGGCGTCGAGCACGTCGGTGATATACGAGGCGTACACCGCATGGAACGCCCCCGGCGCGCCGATGGCGGCCTGCACGGCCTGGCTGGCGAACGTCGTGTTCAGCATCGGCTGCAGCAACTCCCACTGCACCGGGAGCCGGTTCTTCGTATAGCCCAGCGACGCGAGATAGGCGACGTCCGCCTTGCGGGGCACGGTGAAGTTGATGTTCGGGGCGGTGCTGCCGCCATAGCGCAGGCCGGGCCGCGCCCATTCCATGCCGGAGAGATTGGTGCCCAGCGCCAGGCCGCCGCCGCTGCCCCGCGAGGCTGCGGCTTCCACATCGGCGCTTGCTGTGGCTTCGTACGGCCGTGTAGCGCCGAGCAACGCGGCAGCCGTGGTGGCGGCCCGCTTGGAGAATTCGCGTCTGTGCATGGATCCTTGGGGTGGAAACGCAGCGGCGAGCCCGCTGCGCGGTCCGATGCTAGGCGGAAACCGCCGAGCCGTGTGTGCGCGGATCAGCGCATCGTGAACTACTCCGCCGTAATCCCGTTTTTCCGGATCAACTCGCCGTACTTCGCCAGTTGTGCCTTCGTGGCCGTTCCGAGCTCATCCGGCGTGGTGCCCCTGGGTGTCAGCCCCTGCGCGTTCAGCTTCTCGCGCACTTCCGGGTCTTCCAGCGCCTTCTTCACTTCGGCCGCCATCTGGTTCACGATGGTTTTCGGCGTGCCGGCGGGCGCCATCATCGCGAACCAGGAATTGAACTCGAAGCCCGGCATGCCGGACTCGCTCACCGTCGGCACGTCCGGGAACTGCGGCATGCGCTTCGGCGTCGTGACGCCGACCAGCCGCACCTTCCCCGCCTTGATCAGCGAGTTCACCGTCGCGATGCCCTGGAACGCCGCGTCCACCTCCTTGCCCGCGACGCCCATCGCCGCCTGGGTTGCGCCCTTGTACGGCACGTGGGTCATCTGCACACCGGCCTGCGAGGCGAAGAGCGCCATCGCGATGTGCTGCGGGCTGCCGTTGCCGCCCGAGCCGTAGTTGATCTTGCCGGGCGCCTTCTTCGCAGCGGCGATCAGGTCGCCCGCGCTCTTCAGGGGCAGTTCCGCGTTGACCACCAGGCCCCACTCCACCGTGGCCACGAGCGACACGGGCTCGAAATCCTTCGTGATGTCCCAGGGCATCTTGGGCGTGAGGTTGGGCACCATCGTCATGATGCTGTCGTTGAAGCCGCCGAAGGTGTAGCCGTCGGGTGCGGCTTTCGCAACGGCGCCAGCGCCGATGATCCCCGCCGCGCCGGGCTGGTTCTCCACGACGATGTTCTGTCCGAGGTCGCGCGACATCTTCTCCGCGACGATGCGCGCGGCCGCGTCTACCGCGCTGCCGGCCGCGAGCGGCACGATGAGGCGGATCGGTTTGGTGGGCCAGCTCTGGGCTTGCGCGCCGGTGGTGGCGAGTACCGCCGATAGAAAAATCGCTGCGTACTTCATGTCGTCTCCAGAATGTTCGTGATGCCCACCTCGCGGGCGAATGTGTCGAGTTGCGCCAGCAGCGCGGGCGGCAGCAGCAGGCCATCGCGCTCATTGGCGATCCGCTTCGCATGGCTTTGCTCGCCGGGCAGCCAGATGCGGTCTACGCCGGGCATGCGTTCGCTCGCGCGCAGCTCGCGAATCAGCTTGTCGACGCGCGCCTTGAATTCATCCAGCTCGCCGAAGGCATCGGGATCGATCGCGACGATGGCTTGACCGGTGTTCGTCACCGTCACGTCGTCCTTGTTGAAGTCGATGGTCTCGCTGCCCATCGCCGCGCCATTCAAGGTGCCGGCGAGGATGCCGACGACGAGCGCAAGCCCATAGCCCTTGTAGCCGCCGATGGGCATGAGGAAGCCTTCGTCTGCGCGCTTCGGGTCGGTGAGCGGCTGGCCGGTGCGGTCGATCATCCAGCCCTCGGGCATCTGCTCGCCGCGCTGCGCCTTCGCCTTCACCTTGCCGTACGCGGCGACGGTGGTCGCCATGTCGAGCACGATGGGCGGCTCCTCGCCCGCGGGCACGGCCACGGCGATCGGGTTGGTGGACAGCAGCATGTCCAGCCCGCCCCAGGGCGGCAGGTGGTTCGCATTGCCGACGGCGTAGTACATGCCGATCATGTCCTGCTGCTGCACCATGCGCGCATACAGCGACGCCGGGCCGGCGTGGTTGGAGAGGCGCGCGCCGACCCACGCGATCCCGCACTGCTTCGCCTTCCGGATGGCGAGTTCCGCGGCGCGCTGCATGACGAGGTGGCCCATGCCGTTGTCGCCGTCGATGAGGGCCATCGCGGCCTTCTCCTTGACGACGCGGATGTCGGGCTTCAGGTTCATGCCGCCCGCGCGGATGCGCCGCGCGTAGGGGATAAGGCGGATCACGCCATGGCCGTCGGAGCCTTGCGCCTCCGCTTCGGTCATCAACCGAGCGACGGTCGCGGCATCATCGGGTGGAAGGCCCAGCTTGTCGAAGGCGGCGGTGAGGAAGCGCTGGGCACGCTGTGTTGGTATGCGTACATCGGGCATGCCGCATTCTGCCCATGCCGCCTCGCGATGTCACGCCGCGAATCACGAGGTCACGGCCTTCGGCGCGGCCCATTTCCTGCAGCGCTCGTACAGTGGATCGCCGCCCCACTGCTTCCACACCTCCAGCTGTACCGCGCCCTTCATGCGGCGCAACGCCTGCGCCGTGGCCTCCTGGTCGCCCGCCTTGCACGCCATGACCGCCGCCTGGTTGAGCAAGTCGTCGGATGCAGGGCCGCGCTCCTGCAGGTCGGCGAGGCCCCGCTTCATCGTCGGCCAGTCGATGAGGCCGCGGCCGAACGGGTCTTCGTAAACTTCGGCGGAGACGTACGGGTTCCAGAGATAGATCCGCGCGTACATGCCCTTGCCGTGCGTCTTCTCCGACAGCTCGGCGGAACGGCGCGCCAGCCACGCGAGCGGTTCCGGGCCGCTTCGCTGCTCGGGCACCAGCGCCTTGGCTGCGGCCGTGGCGTAGAACATCGAGGTGGCGTCCACGCGCAACGCGGCCTCCACCGCGCGCTTCAGGCGGTCGGCGGGCCAGCCGTCGCGCTGGGCCTGGATGATCGTGAGCGTGTGCCACACGACATCGTTCTTCGCGTTGGGCTGCGCCGCGGCTAGCAGCTTGCGCACCTCGGCAAGGGCTGCCTCCTCCTTGCCCCAGTCGCCGGATTTCTCCAGGCGTCCGGCGTAGCGACTGCGCTCCATGGCGCGCGCGATCATGGCGGCGGTCGATCGCGGGGAGTGCTGGAGCCATTTGCGGGTGGCTTCGTCGTCCTCGGCCCACTTCTTGTCGTTGAAGCCCAGCCACATGTTGAAGAAGAAGTAGACCGTCTCGTGTTCCCATGCGCCGGGCACCGGAGCCGCCGCGATGTCCCGGGCATAGAGCTGGTCGAGTTCGTCGAACCTGCCGGCGACCAACAAGGGGCGTGTCTCCCGGGCGAATGCCGAGGACTGCGCGAAGCCCGGTGCGCACGCCAGCAGCAGCCAGGCGATCGCCATCCAGCGCGCGATCGGCGATTGCATCGCCTCAGCCCTCCGCCCAGCGCTTGCAGCGCATCCAGTTCGCCCGCGTCTCCCAGGCCATGGGATCAACGCGCTCTCCCACGGCGGTGAGCACGCGCCGCGTCGTCGCCTTGTCGCCGACATCGCAGGCGATTCGCGCGTAGTAATTGAGGTTCCACGGGTCGGGGTAGCGCTTGACGAGGTCGTCGAAGCCCGCGCGGATGGACGGCCAGTCGACCTCCGGCTGGCTCAAGCCGGAAGGCCCGAGGTAGCCGTGCATGCTCCAGTAGATCCGCGCGAAGAGCGCCTTGCCGTCGGTCTTCTTCGTGCGGTCCGCCGCGTAGTCCGCGAAGGCGGCAAGCTGCTGCATGCTGCCGCCCCATTGAGGCAGCATGGCCTCGGCGATTTCGAAATAAGTGTCGTAATACCCGGGGAATTCTTCCAGCGACGCCTGCGCGAACTCGCGATATTTGTCGTCGGGCCAGCCTGCCAGGCGCCCGAGGTGCAGCATCTGCCAGCGCCATGTCGGGTCCCTGCGGCCTTCTTCGGCGCGGCTGGACAAGGCAACTCCCGCTTTCGCCAGGTAGTCCTTGAGTTTCGCCCAATCCTCCTTGCCCACCGTGCTGGCATAACCCGTGCCCCGATAGTCCCACCCGTGTTCCGAGTAGGCCTTCGACAGCGCGATCGCAGCGATGGTGGACTTCGGATACTGCGCGAACCACTTGTGCGCCTGGTCCTCGATAGGCTTCCAGTACGCGTCGTTGCCTTTCGCCTCCACGGTCTTCGGCAAGCTGCGAAACATCAGGTACACCATCTGGCTCGTGACGAAGACCCCGCTCGGCATCCGCTCGCGCGAGCCCAGCGCCCTGGCATAGCGCGCCTCGATGGCGGCGAAGTCGCCGCGCTGGAACGCGCTGTCGAATTCGACCCCCAGCGCCTTGCGCATCTCGGACTCGCCGGCGTGCGCGCCCATGGCGCAGCAAGCGAACAGCATGACGATCCAACTTCTGAACATCCGCGATTCCCCCCTAATTTCGCAGCGATGGTAAGCGATGGCCCGCGGCGGAATCTGAGAAACTCGGCGCCTGCATCCGAATTCGAGGAGGACTTCACATGGGCGCGCAATGGAAGGCAAAAGGCAAGGCGCAAGCCGCCGACGCGAGGGGCAAGCTCTTCGGCCGGCTGGCCAAGGACATCATGGTGGCGGCGCGCAGCGGCGCGGACCCTGCGACCAATTCGCGGCTGCGCCTCGTCGTCGAGCAGGCGCGCAAGGTGTCCATGCCCAAGGACACGCTGGACCGCGCGATCAAGAAGGGCGCGGGGCTCACCGGCGAAGCCGTGAACTTCGAGCACGTGATCTATGAAGGCTTCGCGCCGCACCAGGTGCCGCTGATGGTCGAGTGCCTCACGGACAACGTCAACCGCACCGCGCCGGAGATGCGCGTGCTCTTCCGCAAGGGCCAGCTCGGCACCTCCGGCTCGGTGTCCTGGGACTTCGACCACGTGGGCATGATCGAAGCAGAGCCGGCCGCGGCAGGGGCAGACCCGGAGGTCGCCGCCATCGAAGCGGGCGCGCAGGACTTCGAGGCCGGCGAGGCCGAAGGCACGACGCTCTTCATCACCGACGCGACCGACCTCGACCTCGTGAGCCGCGCCCTGCCCGCGCATGGCTTCACGGTTCTGTCGGCCAAGCTCGGCTACAAGCCGAAGAACCCGGTCGACCCGGCAAATCTCACGCCCGCGGCGCTCGAGGAGGTGGAAGCCTTCCTCGCGGCCATCGACGCGCACGATGACGTGCAGAATGTATTCGTCGGCCTTGCCGGCTGAAGGAGTTTCCATCTTGTTCCAACGCATCTTCGTCGCTGCCGCCATCGTGGCCTTGTCCGCCTGCGCCACGGCCGCGCAGCCCGTCACCACCGCCAGCGGGCTCGTCTACCAATCCCTGAAGGACGGTTCGGGCAAGTCGCCCGCCGCCACCGACACCGTGCGCGTCCACTACCGCGGCACGCTCATGGACGGCAAGGAGTTCGACAGCTCCTACTCGCGCGGCGAACCCACCGAGTTCCCGCTCAACCGCGTGATCAAGTGCTGGACCGAAGGCGTCCAGCTCATGAAGCCGGGCGGCAAGGCCCGCCTTACCTGCCCGGCGGCCATTGCCTATGGCGAGCGCGGCGCGGGCGGCGGCGTGATCCCGCCCAACGCCACGCTCGTGTTCGAGATCGAACTGCTGCAAGTGAAGTGATTCCATGCCCGTCACTTTCACCGTCGAGCACCGGAGCCGGTATTCGGTGGTACGCGTCGACGGCGAGCCCGACCTCAACGAATTCCTGACCTTCGTCGAGCGCCTGGGCGTGGAATCCGCCGGCTGGGGTGTGCGCGAGGTGCTGGTGGACATGCGCACCGTCCGCTCGCTCAAGACCTTCACCGAGCACTACGCGATCGGCGAATCGGTCGCGAGGCACCTCGCCCACCTGCGCAAGATGGCGTCGGTGGTGCCCGCCGACCGCGTGACGCGCGCCAGCGAGAAGACGGCCAAGCGCTCGGGCGTCAACCTCACGGTCTTCACCACCGAGAGCGAAGCGATCGAGTGGCTGCTTTCGGCCGACAGCTGAGCTTGTCCGGGGACTCTTTCCGTTTTTCCGACTGCGCCAGTGCGCGTTGTCCGACATGACCATACCGCCGAGCACGTCAATCTGACGCCTGAGCCTGCGCCTGGCATGCGAGGGCTCTTCATCCGAACGGCACATCAAGGAGACCATCCATGTCAGACAAGAATCCCACGAATGCAGATCCCATCACCGGCGCGCCCGGTGCCCATCCTGTCGGCACCGGCGCTGGCGCCGCGGCCGGCGCGGCAGCCGGAGCCGCTGTCGGCTCCATCGCGGGCCCGGTCGGTACCGTGGTTGGCGGCGCGGTCGGTGCGATCGCCGGCGGCCTCGCAGGCAAGGGCGCCGCCGAAGGCGTGAACCCCACGGCCGAGGACAGCTACTGGCGCGACAACTACACCAAGACGCCAGGCTACAAGAAGGACTACACGTACGACGACTACGCGCCCGCATACCGTGCCGGCTACACCGGCTGGGAGCGCGCCCGCGCGAACGGCGAAAGCTTCGAGAAGCACGAGCCCACGATGCGCAGCGAATTCGAGCGCACCAAGGGCCAGTCGCGCCTGAAATGGGAAGAAGCGAAGGACGCCTCGCGCGCCGCATGGCATCGCGTCGAGCGCGCCATCCCCGGCGATGCGGACGGCGACGGCCGCTGAGCGCGCTTCCGGCGCATGCGGATCGACGGGCCTTCGGGCCCGTTTTTCATGGGCTCGTCACGTGCCGGCGATCGGGCCAAAGCCGCCCTCCTTCTGCGCCGCGAGCCATGCGACCGCGGCCCAGGCCGCGGCGTTCTGAGGCATCGTGGCCGGGTCCACCCGGTCCACGGTGTCGTTGATGGTGTGGTGGACGTCGAAGTATTTCGTGGCGTCCTGGGACAGCTCGAGCGCGGGCCACCGGTTCAGGTCCATCAGCGCCGAGATGTCGGGCTCGGGCGAGCCGTCGTTGCCTTCCGTCGCGATGCCGAGCGGCTGCAGCACGCGCCCCATCGCGGCGATCGCCGGCAGTGCGGATTCGGCAACCCGGCTGCGCAGGCGCCAGATGCGGCCCGCGCCGAGGTCGCTTTCGCCCATCAACTGGTGCGGCACGTCCTTGTAGCGCGCCGCGTACGCCTTCGCGCCGTCGAAGCCGTTCTCCTCGTTGGCGAACAGCACGACGCGAACGGTGCGGCGCGGCTTGCGTCCCGCTTCGATGATGGCCTTGGCCGCCGCCATCACGATGCCCACCCCCGCCGCATCGTCCTGTGCGCCGGGGGTGATGTCCCACGAGTCCAGGTGCGCGCCGAGCAGGACGATCTCCCCGGCGAGGCCGGTGCCGGGGACTTCGCCGATCACGTTGTTCGCGAGCGCCGGCACCTGAGCCGTCGCGGCCATCGCGAGCCGCACGCGCACGGGCCGGCCGTTCGCCGCGCGCTCCGCGATCCACTGGGCGTCCATCGTCGACACGGCGACCGCCGGAATCTTCGCGACATCGTCGTCGTAGCGCATGGACCCGGTGTGCGCGATGCGGTCCGTATCCGTCCCGAGCGAGCGGATCACGACGGCCAGCGCGCCGCGCTTGCCCGCTTCCACCGCGCCGAGCACCCGCCCGCGGATCGCCTCGCCGTAACTGCCCGTGCCCCGCTCCCGCCCGAGCTGGCGGTCGATGAAGGCGATGCGGCCGCGCGCCCGGTCCGTCGTGTCGTCGCGCAGTGCGGCGAAGTCCGGGTAGTACGCGATCTCGCCTTCCACACCGCCCGCGGGCGTGCCGACGGAGTTGCCGAGGGCCGCGACGATCAGCCTTCGCGCCTGCGGCGCGAGCACGTCGAGCGTCGTGGCCCCCCGCTGCCACGCCGAGAGCGCAACGGGCTCGGCACGCACGTTGGAAAATCCGAGCGCCGCAAGGCGCGCGAGCGCCCATTGCGTGGCCTTGTCGTAGCCGGGCGAGCCCGCGGGCCGGGGCCCCACCTCGCTCACCAGCGAAGCCATCAGGTTGAACGCGAGGTTGCTGCGCAGCGCCTGGTCGCGCAAGGCTGCCGCATGCGCGAGGTCGTCTTCGGTGAAGGGCGCCGCGCCCTGCGCGAACGTGCGCAACGGCAGAGCTGAAAGCAGGGGCGCGGCCAGCAGCGATTGCACGAAGCGGCGCCGTTGCCCGGTGTAGAGTGAATGCATCGCACGGATTGTGCACAGGAGCGCACGCATGGATTTCAAGGACTATTACAAGATCCTGGGCGTGGAGAAGACCGCCACCGAGCCCGAGATCAAGAAGGCCTATCGCAAGCTCGCCCGCAAGTACCACCCGGACGTGAGCAAGGAAGCCGACGCGGCGGTGCGCATGTCGGAAGTCAACGAGGCGAACGCCGTGCTGTCCGATCCCGAAAAGCGCGCCGCCTACGATTCGCTCGGATCGCAGCCCCACGCGCAGGCCGGCCGCGACTTCCGCCCGCCCCCGAACTGGGACGCCGGCTTCGAATTCACCGGCGACGGCCAGGGCGGCGGTCAGTTCAGCGACTTCTTCGAGGAGTTGTTCGGCCGCGCGGCGCACGGCCAGCGCGCCCAGGCGGCGGGACGCCGGCCGGCCGCGTCCCGCGGCGAAGACCATCACGCGCGCATCGAGCTCGACCTGCTGGACGCCTACCACGGCGCGCAGCGCACCATCTCCTTGCGGCAGCCGCGCCTGGACGAGCAGGGGCGCGTCGTCATGCAGGACCACCAGCTCGAGGTGAAGATTCCCACCGGGGTACGCGAGGGCCAGCACATCCGCCTGGCCGGCCGCGGCGAGCCCGGCTACGCCGGCGGCCCGCCCGGGGACCTGCTGCTCGAAGTGGCGTTCAAGCCGGACGCGCGCTGGTGCGCCGAGGGCCGCGATGTGTACCAGCGCGTTCCGCTCGCGCCGTGGGAGGCCGCGCTCGGGGGCCCCGTGGTGGTGGGCACGCCCACGGGGGACGCGGAGGTGACCGTGCCGGCCGGGTGGAAGCCCGGCCGCAAGTTGCGCCTGAAGGGCCGCGGCATCCCGGGCAAGGACCCGGGCGACCTCTACCTCGAGCTCGAACTCGCCCTGCCGCCCACGGACACCGAAGCCGCCCGCGAGGCCTTCGCCGCGCTGGCGAAGGCATTTCCCTCTTTCGATGCGCGCCGCGCGCAAGGAGCATGACCATGGCCCACGAAACCCATCATGCGCAGTTGCTGGGCGACGCCGCGTTCACCGACGAGGAGCTCGCGCGGGCCTGCGGCGTGCAGCTCACCTGGGTGCACGAACACGTGCAGGCGGGTGTCCTGAGCCTCGATTCGGGCAGCGGGCAATGGCGCTTCGCCAGCACGACGCTGGTGCGCGCGCGCCGCATCGCGCGGCTCGAATCCGACTTCGACGCGGACCCGCAGCTCGCCGCGTTGACGGCCGACCTCATCGAGGAAGTCGCCGAGCTTCGCCGGCGGCTGGCCGCTTTGCAGCCCCGATAATCCCGCGCATGGCGAAGAACTACTGGCTGATGAAGTCCGAACCCGAAGAGGTTTCCGTGGACGACGCGATCGCGGCGCCCCAGTCGACCGTGGCATGGACCGGCGTGCGCAACTACCTCGCACGCAATTACATGCGCGACCTGATGCGCGTGGACGACGGGGTCCTCTTCTATCACTCGAGCTGCGCGGAGCCGGGCATCGTGGGCATCGGGCGTGTGGCGTCCACGCCCTACCCGGACCCGACGCAGTTCGAGAAGAAGTCGAAATACTTCGACCCGAAGTCGAAGAAAGACGAGCCGCGCTGGCAGCTCGTGGACGTCCAGGTGACACGCAAGATCCCCAACATCACGCTCGCCGAGATGCGCGCCCGCCCCGAACTGGCGGACATGGTCGTGCTGCAGAAGGGCAACCGCCTGTCCATCACGCCGGTCGATGCGAAGCACTGGAAAGCGATCACCGGCCGGCTTCCCAAGGGCTGACAGGCCGCCCGTCGGCCTTGTCCTACAGGGGAAGCTCAACCGCAACCCTAGAATGGTCCGCTTGCGCCCGAAGGGCGCGGCCTCATCATTCCAACTGCAGCACGGAGCCCGCATGACCAAAGAAACAGACGCCATCCTTTCTCTCATCGGAAAGGATGAGTCCCAGATCGCGGCCGCGTGGCTGCAGGAATCGGGGGCGTCGTCCACGGAGGCGGGCCGCCGCACCATGCAGGGCGAAATCAACGACCTGCTGTCCGCCCTCGTGACGGGTTTGAAGGCCGGCGGCGACGCGACGTCCTTCCAGTCGCCGGCCTGGGCGCCGCTGCGCGAAGCGCTGACCGCGCTGTCGCGCTCGCGCGTGGCGCAGGGCCAGTCCGCCGGGGACACGAGCGGCTTCGTGCTCGCCGTCAAGCGCGCGCTCTTCAGCGCGATGCAGCGCCAGGTGGGCGCGGATTCGAAAGACCAGTTCGACGCGATCTGGGCCATCTCCTCCGTCGTGGACCGGATGGCGCAGTGGACGGTGACCACCTACCAGCAGTCGCGCGAAGAAGTCATCAAGCGCCAGCAAGCCGAGCTGCTGGAACTCTCGACCCCCGTGATCAAGCTCTGGGAAGGCGTGCTGGCGGTGCCGATGATCGGCACGCTGGATTCCGCGCGGACCCAGCTCGTCATGGAGGCGCTCCTGCAGCGCATCGTGGAGACGGGCTCGCAGCTCGCCATCATCGATATCACCGGCGTGCCCACCGTGGATACGCTGGTCGCGCAGCACCTGCTGAAGACCGTGAGCGCGATCCGGCTCATGGGCGCCGACTGCATCATCAGCGGCATCCGCCCGCAGATCGCGCAGACCATCGTCCACCTGGGCATCGACCTGCAGGGCATCGCGACCAAAGCCTCGCTGGCCGACGCGCTGCTGCTGGCCCTGCAGCAAGGCGGCTACAAGATCACGCGCGACGCCGACGCGGTCTAAGGCACCGCATGTACCGCATCCCAATTCTGCAGATGGGCAGCTTCCTGCTCGTCACCATCCAGGTCGACATGCAGGACCAGACCGCGCTGGCCCTCCAGGACGACCTGGCCAACAAGATTTCCAACTCGGGCGCGCGGGGCGTGCTGATCGACATTTCCGCTCTGGAGATCGTCGACTCCTTCGTCGGGCGCATGCTGGCCGGCATCTCGGGCATCGCCCGCATCATGGATGCCACCACGGTGGTCGTCGGGATGCAGCCGGCGGTGGCGATCACGCTGGTCGAACTGGGCTTGTCGCTCCAGGGCGTGCGAACCGCGCTCAATGTCGAAAAGGGCATGGACCTGCTCCGGCTGTCGGGCGGGGAGAACGCATTTGGCCGCCGTTGAACCGACGGGCGCCCTGCCCCTGCGCAGCGAAGAGAACATCGTCGCCGCCCGCCAGATGGTGCGCGTGCTGACGCAGCACATCAAGTTCTCCATCGTCGACCAGACCAAGATGATCACCGCGGCCAGCGAGCTCGCGCGCAACACGCTGGTGCACGGCGGCGGCGGCGACATGCGCTGGGAACTCCTGGAAAACGGGATGAAGCTCGGCCTTCGCCTCTACTTCGAGGACCAGGGCAAGGGCATCTCCGACCTCAACCTCGCGCTCAAGGACGGCTGGACGTCGGGGGGCGGCATGGGCCTCGGCCTGCCGGGCAGCAAGCGCCTCGTCAACGAATTCGACATCCGCACCGCGCCGGGCGAAGGCACGTGCGTGACCATCGCGCGATGGAAGTAGCCGCCATGGACCTCATCGTCGGCTGCCTGCACACCGCGTTTCCGATGGGGGACGTCACACGCGTGGGCGAGGCGCGCCGCCACGCAGCCCTGCTCGCCGAGTCGGCCGCGCTGGACGACACCGCGGCCGGCCGCCTGGCGCTGGTGGTCACCGAACTGGGCAACAACCTCGTGCGCCATGCCAAGGGCGGCCAGCTGCTCATCGCGGCGCGCCCCGGCTCGGGCGAGGTGGAAGTCATCTCGATGGACGACGGCCCCGGCATCCCCGACATCGCCCGCAGCATGGGCGACGGGTACTCCACCGGCGGCACGCCGGGGACCGGTTTGGGCGCGGTGCGCCGCCTCGCGCAGGATTTCGACATGCACTCGGCCATGGGCGAAGGCACCGTGGCCGTCGCGCGCATCCGCAATTCGGGCGCGGTGCGCGCCGCGGCGGGCAAGCAGCGCGTCGAGTGCGCGGGCATCTCCACCGCCGCGCCCGGCGAAACGGTGTGCGGCGACGCCTGGGCCGTGGGCCTGGATGGGTCCGGCGGCTCGGTCATGGTGGCAGACGGCCTGGGGCATGGCCCGGACGCGGCCGAAGCGTCGCTCGCGGCGCTCGAAGTCTTCGGCATCGACCCGGCATGCGGCCTGGCGGAAATGATGGAACGCACGCACGCGCACCTGCGCAGCACGCGAGGCGCCGCCGTGTCCGTGATGCGGCTGGACGCCGCCAACGACACCATCGTCTCGTGCGGCGCGGGCAACGTCATGGGCCGCATCGTCTCCGGCGTGTCCGACAAGTCCCTCCTGGCCCAGCACGGCACCGCCGGCGTCCAGGTGCGCAAACCCGAGGAAACCGTGACCGCATGGCCCGCCCACGCGCTGCTGGTGGTGCACAGCGACGGCATCGAATCGCGCTGGAGCACGTCGCGGCTGATGCCCGTGCTCGGTCGCGACCCGTCGCTCGCGGCGGCCATCCTCATGCGCGACCACTGCCGCGGGCGCGACGACGCCACGGTGGTCGTCCTGCGCCGCAAGGAATGACGCCATGAGCGACGCCGACATGGACCTCGAAACCGCGCGCAGGGAGCTGGAAGGCCTGCGCAGCGAGCTGGAGGAAACCAACCGCGGCGTGCTCGCGTTGTACGCCGAGCTCGAGGCGCAGGCGGACCAGCTGCGCCAGGCCACCGAGCTCAAGAGCCGCTTTCTCGCCTACATGAGCCACGAATTTCGCACGCCGATCGGCTCGATCCGCAGCATCGCGCGCCTGCTGCTCGACCGCGTGGACGGTCCCCTGACCGAGGAGCAGGAAAAGCAGGTCAAGTTCATCCAGCAGAACGCCGTCGAATTCGCGGAGATGGTGGACGACCTGCTGGACCTGGCCAAGGTCGAGGCCGGCCGGGTGGAGATTTCCCCGGCGTGGTTCGAAATGGTCGACCTGTTCTCGGCGCTGCGCGGCATGTTCAAGCCCGTGCTGACCAACCCCGACGTGAACCTCGTCTTCGAGGAGCCGCACGGCGACTTGCCGCGGCTCTACACGGACGACCGCAAGCTTTCGCAGATCCTGCGCAACTTCATCTCCAACGCGCTCAAGTTCACCCAGAAGGGCGAGGTGCGCATCACGACCGAGCTGGTAGGCGACGACAAGATCCGCTTCCGGGTGAGCGATACCGGCATCGGCATCGCGCCGGGCTTTCATCGCAGCATCTTCGAGGATTATTCGCAGGTGGACTCCCCGCTGCAGAAGCGCCTGAAGGGCACGGGCCTGGGCCTGTCGCTCAGCAAGCGCCTGGCGGAACTCCTCGGCGGCCATGTGGAATTGAGCAGCGAACTGGGCAAAGGGTCGGTCTTTTCCGTCACCATTCCCCTCGAAGTGGTTGCCACGAAACAGCAATGATCGACACGGACGTCATCAACGTCACCATCGACCGCAGCCTGCATACGCTGCTGGTGGTGGACGACAACGCCGCGACGCGCTACTCCACGGGGCGCGTGCTCAAGGCTGCGGGCTTCCGCATCCTGGAAGCGGCCAACGGAACCGAAGCCATCGAGCGCTCCGCCGAAGGCGTGTCGGGCGTGGTGCTGGACGTCCACCTCCCGGATATCGACGGTTTCGACGTGTGCCGCGCGATCCGCGCGCGCAACAGCACGGAGCACCTTCCGGTCGTGCACCTGTCGGCCACGCACGTCGCCGACGAGGACCGGGTCACGGGCCTGAACGCCGGCGCGGACGCCTACCTCGTCCACCCCGCGGAGCCGGCCGTGCTGGTCGCGACCATGCAGGCGCTCATCCGGGCGCGCACGGCCGAGGACCAGCTGCGGCGCAGCGAACAACGCTACCGCGCGATCCACGACCACGCGCAAAGCGGCATCGCCGTGCTGGACGCGCAGGGCCGCTTCGAGGACGCCAACCCCGCGATGCAGCGCCTGCTGGGCCGCACGCGCGAGGAAATGATCGGCAAGTCGCTGGCCGAACTCGCGCCGGCCGACTGGAGCGGATTGGTGGCCAATCGCGCGGCGCGGCTCATCGAGCCCGGCAACGCCGAGGGCTGGCACGGCGAATTTCCCCTGCTCGCCGCCGATGGCCGCGACGTCTACCTGGACTGGACGATCTCCGCGCCGATCGAAGGTGGCCTGCGCGTGGCGATCGCCAACGATGCGTCCGAACGCCACGACCTGGAGCAGCGCCGCCGCGACGTGCTGGAGCGCGAGCAGGCCGCGCGCTCCGTCGCCGAGCAGCACAGCCGCACGAAGGACGACTTCATCGCCGTGCTGTCGCACGAGCTGCGCACGCCGCTCAACTCGATCGTGGGTTGGGTGGCGATCCTCATGCGCCGCAACCCGACGCCCGACCAGGTGAAGGGGCTGCAGTCCATCGAGCGCAACGTTAAGACCCAGGCACGGATCATCTCGGACATCCTCGACGTGTCGCGCATCAACTCCGGCAAGCTGCACCTGGAGCCGGAAGTCGTGATTCCGTCGGAGGTCATCGGCAACGCGATCGCCTCCCTGCGCGCATCGATCGACGAGAAGGCCATCGCCGTTCAGGCCGACATCCAGCAGGCCGACCAGCCCGCCTGGCTCGACCCCGGCCGCTTCCAGCAGATCTTCTGGAACCTGATGACCAACGCCATCAAGTTCTCGAAGAAAGGCGGCGAGGTGCGCGTGACGCTGCGGCGCGACGCCGACCGCCTGACGCTCACGGTGCAGGACTTCGGGCAGGGCATCAAGGCCGACTTCCTGCCGCTTCTCTTCGACCGCTTCACGCAAAGCGATTCACCGGGCAACCGCACCCAGGGCGGCCTGGGGCTGGGCCTGTCCATCGTCAAGCACCTGGTCGATCTCCACGCGGGCACCGTGGAGGCGCGCAGCGGCGGCACGGGCCAGGGAACGACGATGCTGGTCGAAATCCCGGTGACCATTCCCGCCATCACCGCGCCTGCGGAATTCAGGGCCTCCGCCTCGTCGGACGACGACGAAACCGACGGCCTGGGCCGGCCGCTGCAGGACCTCGACATCCTCATCGTGGAGGACGATCCCGGCGCCTCGGAAATGCTTTCCGTGGTGCTCTCCGACCGCGGCGCCCGGATCAGGACGGCCAACGATTTCGACTCGGCGATCGCGGAGGTCGGCACGCACTGGCCCGACGTGCTGATCAGCGACATCGGCCTGCCGGGGCGCGACGGCTACGAGTTGATCCGCAGGATCCGCGAACTGAAACCGCCGCCGGGCGCCCCCGCGCGCCTGGCCGCCGTCGCGCTGACGGCGTTCGCGCGGCCGGAAGACAAGGCACGCGCCCTGGAGGCCGGGTTCGACGCGCACACTGCCAAGCCGCTCAAGCCCCATGCGCTCGTGACGACCGTGCTGGGCATCTCGCCGCCCAGGCCCCACGCCAGGGGCTGAGCCGCGCGCTACTCCTGCTGGGCGAGCTCGAACAGCAGCGCGGGGATCAATTCCTTCTCCACATCGCCGCGGCCCACCCGCACGCACTCGTGGCCGTGGAAGCCGCTCGCCTGGAAAGAGGGCCGGGCGAGCGTGATCTGCACGACGGCACAGCGCGACCCGTCGAGGTCCAGCCCGTCGCGGATGTAGGCCGGGCCGATGAACTCGTGGCAGGACACGATGGCTCGCGGCTTGTCCTTCTGGCAGAGCGGGCGTGCCAGCTCCACGCTGTCCGCGACGCTCACCTGCAAACCGTTGGCGAGCAACAACCGCAGCACTTTCTGTCGCAGCGGCTTGTTGCGGATCATGAGCAGCACGCGCGCGTCCTTCAGCTGCGACTCGGACTGTGCGCCCGGGAGCAGCTCCACTGTCGCGACACCGTCCATGGTGGCATAGGTGCGGGGAAACTCGATGAACGCGATCTC
Source organism: Caenimonas aquaedulcis (assembly GCF_015831345.1). Lineage (NCBI taxonomy): Bacteria > Pseudomonadati > Pseudomonadota > Betaproteobacteria > Burkholderiales > Comamonadaceae > Caenimonas > Caenimonas aquaedulcis. The sequence continues at coordinate 739,234 of NZ_JADWYS010000001.1, forward strand.
GCGCATGCCCTGCGTGGCGCGGAACACTTTCAGCCGCGTCACGACGGCCAGCTGCCTGAGCAGCAGCCAGTCGAGGCTGTCGTTCATCCGGCGGCGCCTCGCTGTCGGCGCGGTCGGGTTGTCGCGCGGCGGGGCGGCCCGATCGCCCGTGACCATCAGCCGCACCGGCCCTCCGTCGCGCGCCGGCTCCACGCCCAGCTCCACCTGGCTGCTGAACCCCAGGGCCCAGTCCACCGCGGCGTTCATGACTTCCAGCGCGACGGCGGCATCGACGTAGACGTCCGCCGGCTGGAGATCGAGCCGGATCTCCGCATGGCGGCGGGCGAGGAGCGCGCGGCGCTCGTTCACGACGTGCTTGGCGAGCGCCGGCAGATCGACGAGCTCCGCCTTCGGCTGCACGCCGCCGGCCGCGAGGCGAACGATCTGCTGGACCGTGGTGCCCGCGCGCCGGATCGATTGCGCGAGATGGTCCGCCGCCGCGAGTTCGGCGCGATCGATCCCCCGGTCCGCATGGAGCCGCTTCATTTCACGGCGGATCGCATTGGCTTCGCTCGCCACCTGTTCGCTCAATGCGGCGCACAGCTGCGGCCAGTGCGCCCCGACGGACCACTGCTCTTCGGTCTGGGTGGACCACGGGTAATTGGGGCCGTCCCACCACCTGCGCCGCGGCTTGCCGGCGTTGGAGGACGCCTCGGTCAATGCGGCGGTGGCGGGTGGGGTGATGCGGTCCATGGGGCATCAAACCATCCGCGCGTTCCGCGCCTTATCGGAAAGAATTGCAACCGACCGTAGGAGGACGCCGCTGCACCTTCCAGCGACCAAGAAAAAGCCGCCTCGCGGGCGGCTCTTCAGGCGTCCCCGATGGCTCAGGGATTGTCGGTGGAGATTTCTTCCGGCTCCGGTTTCGCCTTGCCTTCTTTCTTGGGCAGCGGCTGGATGTCGAGCACCACTTCGGACGTGTCGACACCCTTGTCGTCCGCCTTGGTCTCGATGTCCACGGTGAGGCGCCCGCCTTCGGTCAGGCGGCCGAACAGCAACTCGTCGGCGAGCGCCCTGCGGATCGTGTCCTGGATCAGGCGCTGCATCGGCCGCGCACCCATCAGCGGATCGAAGCCCTTCTTCGCCAGGTGCTTGCGCAGCGCGTCGGTGAAGGTCACTTCGACCTTCTTCTCGGCGAGCTGCTGCTCGAGCACGAGCAGGAACTTGTCGACCACGCGCAGGATGATGTTCTCGTCCAGCGCCTTGAAGCTCACCGTCGCGTCCAGGCGGTTGCGGAACTCCGGCGTGAACAGGCGCTTGATGTCGGCCATCTCGTCGCCCGATTCGCGCGCCGTGGTGAAGCCGATCACCGACTTGTTCAGCGATTCCGCCCCCGCATTCGTCGTCATGATGATGATGATGTTGCGGAAGTCGGCCTTGCGCCCGTTGTTGTCCGTGAGCGTGCCGTGGTCCATCACCTGCAGCAGCACGTTGAAGATGTCCGGGTGCGCCTTCTCGATCTCGTCGAGCAGCAGCACCGCGTGCGGCTTCTTCGTGATGGCTTCGGTGAGCAGGCCGCCCTGGTCGAAACCGACATAGCCCGGAGGCGCGCCGATGAGGCGCGACACCGCGTGGCGCTCCATGTACTCGGACATGTCGAAGCGGATGAGCTCGATGCCCATGATGTAGGCGAGCTGCTTGGCGGCTTCGGTCTTGCCGACACCCGTGGGGCCCGAGAAGAGGAACGAGCCGATCGGCTTGTCGCCCTTGCCAAGGCCCGAGCGCGCCATCTTCACGGAAGCGGCAAGCACTTCCAGCGCCTTGTCCTGGCCGAACACCACGCTCTTCAGGTCGCGCTCGAGCGTCTGCAGCTTGCCGCGGTCGTCGTTGGAGACGTTCGCGGGCGGGATGCGGGCGATCTTGGCCACGATTTCCTCGACCTCGGTCTTGGAAATCGTCTTCTTGCGCTTGCTCACCGGCAGGATGCGCTGCGCCGCGCCGGCCTCGTCGATCACGTCGATCGCCTTGTCGGGCAGGTGGCGGTCGTTGATGTACTTCGCGCTCAGCTCGGCAGCGGCCTGCAGGGCGCCCGCCGCGTACTTCACGCTGTGATGCTCTTCGAAGCGGGACTTCAGGCCCTTGAGGATCTCGATCGTCTCGGCGACGCTCGGCTCGACCACGTCCACCTTCTGGAAGCGGCGGGAGAGCGCGGCGTCCTTCTCGAAGATGCCCCGGTATTCGGTGAACGTCGTCGCGCCGATGCACTTGAGCACGCCCGAGCTCAGCGCGGGCTTGAGCAGGTTGGACGCGTCCAGCGTGCCGCCCGACGCCGCGCCGGCACCGATGAGCGTGTGGATCTCGTCGATGAAGAGGATCGCGTTCGGCTTGTCCTTGAGCGACTTGAGCACGCCCTTCAGGCGCTGCTCGAAATCGCCGCGGTACTTGGTGCCGGCCAGCAGCGCGCCCATGTCGAGGGAGTAGACCTGGGAGTCCGCGAGGATCTCCGGCACTTCCTTCTGCACGATGCGCCAGGCGAGGCCTTCGGCGATCGCGGTCTTGCCCACGCCGGCCTCGCCGACCAGGAGCGGGTTGTTTTTGCGGCGGCGGCACAGGATCTGGATCACGCGCTCGACCTCGTACTCGCGGCCGATCAGCGGGTCGATCTTGCCGTCCTTGGCGGACTGGTTGAGGTTCTGCGTGAACTGCTCGAGAGGCGATGCCTTCTCGTTCTTCTCGCCGCCCTCTTCGCTCTCGTTCGACGCGGCTTCGCCGCCCTTCGCCGGCTCCGGCGGATCGCTCTTCTTGATGCCGTGCGCGATGAAGTTCACCACGTCCAGCCGCGTCACGCCCTGCTGGTGCAGGTAGTAGACGGCATGCGAATCCTTCTCGCCGAAGATCGCGACCAGCACGTTGGCGCCGGTGACTTCCTTCTTGCCGTTGCCGGTGGACTGCACGTGCATGATGGCGCGCTGGATCACACGCTGGAAGCCCAGCGTGGGTTGCGTGTCCACGTCGTCCGTGCCCGCCACCTGCGGGGTGTTGTCCTTGATGAAGTTGGACAGGGACTTGCGCAGGTCGTCGATGTTCGCCGAGCATGCGCGCAGCACTTCGGCCGCGCTGGGATTGTCCAGCAGGGCCAACAGCAAGTGTTCCACGGTGATGAACTCGTGGCGCTGTTGCCGCGCCTCCACAAATGCCATGTGGAGGCTGACTTCCAATTCCTGGGCAATCATGAAAATTCCTTCTGCCTTGCTGTGTACAACACTTTAAATCACTCTATCGGTTCGCTCACGCACTGCAGGGGATGTCCCGCCTGCCGGGCTGCTTCCTGCACCTGGTCGACCTTCGTCGCCGCCACGTCCCTCGAATAGACACCGCAGATGCCTTTCCCATCCAGGTGGATCTTCAGCATGATCTGCGTGGCCGTTTCCCGGTCCTTGTTGAAAAACTCCTGGATGACCACCACCACGAACTCCATGGGGGTGTAGTCGTCGTTGAGCATGACGACCTGGTACATCTGGGGGGGCTTGGTCTTCTGGGTCCTGCGCTCGAGCACCACCGACCCGCCATCGTCCTCCTTCGGCCGCGTTTTGGGCGCTACCGGAGCAGGCGTGGGTGTTTTACTGGCCATGAAATTCATTCTATCGAGCGGGGTAGGCGAGTGCAGCCTGTAGGTGAATTGGTGGCGGAATTCCTACATTCAAGCACGCACGCGGCGGGCCGAAAACCGCGCGCGCCGGCCAGCGGCGGCCCCACGCCCCGGCGCGGCGGCGCAGTGCAAAATAATTCCACCCGTCAGTACACTTTAGTTCTTCAAAACGTTGACAACTGTACCCCGAATGCAGGACACTGGCGGCTCGATTTAAGTGAAACAGGGGCCCGAGAAAATGGCGACAGGAATAGTCAAGTGGTTCAACGATGCAAAAGGCTTCGGGTTCATCGAACCCGACGGTGGAGGCGCTGATGTATTCGCCCATTTCTCGGCCATCGCGATGGAAGGCTTCAAGACCTTGAAGCAGGGTTCGCGCGTGTCCTATGAGGTCACCGAGGGTCCCAAGGGCCAGCTCGCGCAGAACATCCAGGCCGAGCCGGGCACCGGCAGCATCGAGCCGATCACCACGCAGCCGAGCGAGCGCCCGCAGCGCCACAGCAAGGTACGCGCGCCGCAATTCCATGCCGCGGGGCATGGCGACATGATGTCGAAGTAGCGTCTAGACGACCAGGAAGTCTTCGGCAGTCACTGGGCCCGCAAGGCCCGCGAGCACGATGGTTGCGAATTGCACCGCTTTTCCGGCGCCCGACCCGTCGGCGTCGTAAAGCAGCGCACCCGACACGGTGTTGAACACGATGTGCACGTCGGGCGTCGCGGCTGCGGAAGTCGCCGCAGCCTGGAATGCCGACGCCGACAGGCTGCCCATTCCCAGCACGGCAAACACGGCGTGGTCCAGCACGATCTGGTCCTGCGCCGCGTGGAAATCCATCACCTTGTCGATGTTCTTCGGGAGCGGGGTGCTGAAGACGAATTGGTCGTTGCCCGCGCCACCGGTCAGGATGTCCAGGCCCGCACGGCCGTCGAGCACATCGTCGCCGTCCGCCCCGTTGAGGGTGTTGGCAGCGGCGTTGCCGGTGATCACGTTGTCGAGCGAGTTGCCTGTTCCGCTGGCAGCCTTGCTGCCGGGCGCCAGCACGAGGTTGTCCACGAAGGCGCCGAGCACAAAATTCACGCTCGCAATCACCGTGTCGATGTTCGTCTCGTCGACTTCGCTGACGACATCCTGAACACTGTCGACGATGTAGACGTCGCTTCCGCTGCCCCCTGCCATCCGGTCCGCCCCGGCGCCTCCATTGAGCGTGTCATCGCCGACCCCGCCGATCAGCACATTAGCGGCTGAATTGCCGATCAGCATGTTGTCCCGTTCGTTGCCGGTCCCGTTGATCGCGAGTTTCCCCGTCAGCGTCAGGTGCTCGACCTGGTCGCCCAGCGTGAGGCTCACGGCGCTGATCACGCTGTCGATTCCGTTGCCGTACATCTCGGTCACCGTATCGCCGGCGTTGTCCACCACATAGGTGTCGTTGTCCGCGCCGCCCAACATGGCATCGGCGCCCGTACCACCGTCGAGCGTGTCGTTGCCGCCGCCGCCGTCGAGCCGGTTGGGTCCGGAATTTCCGGTTAGCACATCGTTATAGGAACTGCCCTGCAGATTCTCGATCCCGATGAGCAGGTCCGTTCCTCCGCCTCCCGTGAGCTGCGCTTTCACGACGGAGAGGCTGATCTTCACGGCAGCCGCCGCATTCTCGTACGACGCCGTGTCGATGCCGTCCCCACCGTTCAGCGTATCGTTGCCCGGGCCGCCATCGAGCGTGTCGTTGCCCGCCAGGGCGTTGATGACATCGTTGCCCGCGAGTCCCGCCAGCCGCTCCGACGCGGCCGTCCCGGTGAGGGTATCGTTGCCCGGCGTGCCACGCGCCATGAGCATCTGTTCTGGCGTCAATGTCTGGTCCGTGAACTGGAAGAACTCGACGCCGACGGCCGATGAGAAGCCGACGCTGTACATGCCAAGCCCGGCGTTGTAGGACAGGTCGTAGTTGGCGAAGGCAAGGGACAACACCATCGTGTCGATGCCAGCACCGCCGTTGACACGGCCCAGGTCGTACGGAAGCTGGAACACGTCGTTGCCGTCGCCACCGTCCAGCACCGCGCTTTGCATGCCACCGATCAGCGTGTCGTTCCCCGCGCCGCCCAGGACGTCGAATCCATAGGCGGTACGACTGGCATCCACCACGTCGTCGCCGGCTCCGCCGTCCATGAGTCCGGTGTAGTAGCCACCACGCAGGGTGTCATTGCCGCCCATGCCATAGACCGGCACAAAGCTCGCAAAATAGGCAGAGGCGTCCTGCATGACGAGCGTGTCGCCGAACTCGCTGCCTTGCAACCACCCGAGAATCTGCACATTGGCGAGGGTCGCGCCGCCGATCACGATCGACTCCCCGCGGTCGAAAGCGCGGAAATCAGCGCTGATACCCGCGGTCGCCCCCTGCAGGCTCAGCAGCAGCGTGTTGCCCCAGCTTTCTTTCGGGCCGCCGTCGACGCTGTCGCCGTAACCGGCGAATAGCCAGTCGTCGCCGCCCCCTCCGTCGATCGTGTCGCGCTCCGCCCCCGTATCGAGCAGCGGCGGCACGCCTGCCAGTCCGAAGTACGGAGGCGAATAGTCTGGCGTGATGGACGCGGAATAAATCCGGTCGGCGTTCGCGCCGCCCTGGATGAGATCGCTTCCTTCGCCACCTGCGATCACGTTGTACCCCGCACCGCCGTCCAGCGAATCGTCGCCCGCGCCGCCGAGGAGGGTGTCGTTGCCTGCTCCACCCGCCAGCGAGTCGTTGCCTGCGGCGCCGTCCAGGCGGTCCTCGCCTCCCAGCCCGCACATCGTTTCTCCATCCGTGGTGCCGGTCAGGGTGTCCGCGCCGGAGGTTCCGTACCATGCCGCGTTGTTGATGGCCTGGTCTGCCGCGCGCGCGCCGTCGGCGAACGAGAACGTTTCCACGTTGCGCACCTGGACGTTGCCGTCACGTCCTTCGACGAGGTCATGCACGACGTAAGTCGTCGTGGCGGCGACATAGCGAACCGCATATTCCGCAAGATTGCCCCGCCACGTGACCATGTCGTCAGCCGGACCGCCGTCGAGGGTGTCGTCGTCGCCGCCGCCGGTGAGCACATCGTTGCCATCGCCACCGTAGAGCGTGTCGCTGCCCGCACCCCCATCCAGGGTGTCGGTGCCGGCAAGGCCGTACAAGACATCGGCGCCCCCCCGGCCATTGATGGCGTTGGCGTTGCCGTCGCCGCTGAGCGAATCGGCATAGTCCGTCCCGTCGATGATCGCCTGCAGCAGTCCCGCGGCCCGTGTGCCGTCCTGGAACTGGAAGCTCTCGACGCCGATCACCCGATCGACTCCGTCCCGGGCCGGCGCTGTGTCCGCCAGCACGTAGGTTCCGGTGGTGGTCTCGTAGTGCACCACGTAGTCGGCGAAATTCCCGGTGAAAAGAGCCGTATCCGGGCCGTCGCCGCCGACGAGCGAATCGTCGTCCGCGTCGCCGGCGAGCGTATCCGCACCCGCCTCTCCCATCAGCGTGTCATTGCCGGCCGCACCGTGCAGGAGGTCGTTGCCTTCTGCCGCATAGATCGCGCTGGCCCCGTCCGCCCCGGCCAGGGTGTCCGCCGCGGACGTGCCGTCCACGATGTCGAGGTCGATCAGATCGGAGATCGCGACAGTGCCGTCCGAGAACTGGACGAGTTCGACGGACGAGAGGCTGTCGGTGCCGTCGCGCGAGGGGTTCGAATCGATGACCTGGAAGGCGCGGGCCGCCGCATTGAAGCCGACCGAGTAGTCCGCGGCAGCACTCGTATAGACAGCGACGTCGGTTCCGGCACCCCCTGCCAGCGTATCGGCGCCACCGGACCCTGTCATGGTGTCGTTGCCATCGCCCCCCTGCAACGTTTCGGCGGATTTCCCGCCGTACAACTGGTCGTCGCCGGCCCCGCCATACGCAGTCGAACTGCCCGAGCCGCGCAGCACGTCGTTGCCGTCGCCTCCATAGAGGGCGCCGCTTCCCAGCAAGGTGTCGTCCCCGTTGCCGCCGTACACAGGGAAGCTGTAGCCTTCGGCGCGCGCATCGACCAGGTCGTTGCCCTCGCCTCCGTCCATCACGCCTGTGTAATAGCTCGCCACCAGTTCGTCGTTCCCGCCCATCCCGTAGACCGGCGGGAAGTTGGAGTAGTAGGTATTGAGGGGCGCGAGGAAGTCGTCGAATTCGCTGCCCTGCAGCCATTCCACATCGTTGATGCGGGTGATGGTCGCGCCACCCACCGTGATCGCGGCCTGTGACAACAGCAGACGGAAGTCCGCATGCACGCCTGTCGTCGAACCGAGAAAGCTGATGTACAGCGCATTGGAGCTGTCCGAACCGCCTCCGTCGACGTTGTCGCCGTATCCCGCGAAGAAGGTGTCGTACCCTGTACCACCAACCAGCGTGTCCCGCTCCGCTCCGGTGTCCAGCACGGGATAGACCGCAGGAACGTAGTCGTAGTACGGGCGCGAGAACGATGGCGTCGGCATGTCCGAATACAAGGTGCTGCCGCCCTTGCCGCCGGCCATGATGAGGTCGGCCCCGGCGCCGCCCGCGAGAGTCCCTGAGCCGGCCAGCATGTCGTTGCCGCTGCCGCCATAGAGTGAATCGATCCCGGCGCCACCATCGATCGAATCGTCCCCCGCGCCGCCTTCGAGGCGGTTGGCCTCGCCGTTGCCCGTCAGCGTGTCGTTGCCCTGCCCGCCGAACACGTTCTCGATCGAGACGAGCGTATCGACACCTGCTCCCGCCGTATTTTGCGCGACAGCCGACGCCAGATTCACGCGAACTGCCACCATCGCATCCGTGTAGGCAGCCGTATCGCTGCCGGCTCCGCCGTTGAGCGTGTCGTTGCCCGCGCCGCCAGTGAGTGTGTCGTCGCCGTCGCCTCCGCTCAACGAGTCGTCGCCGGCCAGACCGTTCAGCGCTTCGGGGAACGCGGAGCCCGTGATCGAATCGCCGCCGGACGTACCCAGCGTCCCGCGCATCTGGGCGGTGGTGCGCACCCCGTCCGCGAACTGGAACTGCTCGACGTGCGAGATGGTGTCCGATCCATCACGGCCTGGCGCCGTGTCGGCAACCACGAAGACTTCGGCTCCGCTGTCCGCGGCCGGGTCGAAGCTGACGAGGTAGTCGGAAAAATAGCCGGCGAAGACAACCTTGTCGTTGCCGGAGCCGCCGTCGATGCTGTCATCGCCGGCGCCGCCCATGAGCGTGTCATTGCCGCTCGTTCCATTGAACGTCGCCACTGTTGTCGTCTCCCTCGTACTGCTACAACAGTGTAAAAATGTAATTCAGTTTCACGGCATTCCGCGCGCCGATCTAGGTAAAAAGTCGCTTGCGTCGTTTTTGCGCGGCGTCGGTGCCAACACCTGCCAGCAGCAATCCGGACACCATCAGGTCCGACCGGCCGCCGTCCGGATCGCGGATGTACCCCTTCAGCACACCTTCCGGTTCGAAGCCGAACTTGGCGGCGACTTTCGACGCGTATTGGTTCTCGGCGTAGAAATACGCCGTCAGCCGCTCCACGCCCGCGCGATCACGCAGGAAGTCGCACGCGAGATGGGTCGCCTCCACCGGTACCGGGCTCGCCGCCCGGCCCAGCAGCCCGATGAGGAATTCGCAGCGCCTGTGCCCCGGCGCATAGTCGGTGGCGCTGATGAAACCGATCGCCTCGCCCTTGGCTTCCAGCGTCCAGTGCAGCGCCTTCGATTCGCTCCACAAGCCCGCGCGTTCGCGTGCGAGGATGCCTGCCAGTGCCTCGTCGCTTTCGGGCAGCGGCCGCGCGAGGCGGTTGAACCGGCGCATGAAGTCCGCGTCGCTCCAGCAACGGCGTACAAATGAAACATCCTGCGCGCCGCGCCTGCGCAAGGTCACGCGCTTGCCGACGATGGGCGCCCACCAGAAGTCTTCGTGCTCGTGTAGCAGTCGCTGCAACGACCCGGAACTCCCGAACCCGGGTTGCGCCCGTATCAGGTCCCGCGCCTTGGCGAATTCGCCTGTCATGCGCAGCAATCGCAGCTGCCCGGTCAGCGCATCGGAACCTGCCGCAGTCATGTCCCGCCCGCCGTGAGTTCGACCAGGCCCATCTTGGCGAGGACCGCCACCGCACGCACGACCTCGGCCTGCGACACGCGGAATTTCGCCGCGATCGCTTCCACACTGGAGCCCGTTTCGATGACCGGCCACAGCTTCTGCACGCTGTCCACGGAGGGAATGGCGCGCTGCGCGTAGCTGTACAGCCCCTGCTTCGCCATCGCTTCATAAGCCGAGGCGGCGGTGCCGCCGCGAACCCGCACGACGGTGGCGCCGCTGATCTGGTGCGTGGGGTAATGCGCGAAAGAGACGAAGGGATCGAGCCTGGCGGGCGACGCCCGCGCCACGCCCGCGACGCCGGGCGCGGCCGCGCGCAACCGGTCGAGCTCGGTCCAGAGCTCCTGGTAACGCCGATAGACGACCGCCCAATCGAAGACCTCGCGCGCGCGTGCGCGGCCCGCGTCGCCCATGCGCTGTCGCAATGCGTCGTCCGTCACGAGCGACGACAGCCGCGCGGCAAGCACCGCGTGATCCACGGACACGTACTGGCAGCTCAGGCCGCAATAGGCATCGTAGGTTTCCAGGCCGATTTCGTGCGCGCGTGCGAGCCCCTCGCCCGCCCCCGGCCCCGCCATCCAGGTCGGCACGCGGAACCCGTCCACGCCGTCGCGCACGGTGTCCTTGTAGCCGTCCCAGTCGCTCACCACCACCGGCAAGCCGGCGGCCATCGCCTCCACGGGGCTCAGGCCGAAGGTCTCCTGGATGTTGTCCGAGAGAGAGATGAAAAGATCCGCGCTCGCCCAGCTGCTGCGCCGGCTCAATGCGGCCCGGCCGTCGGTGAAGAGACAGCGCACGTCCGGGCAATCGGCGATGGCGCCGGAGCGGAAGGCCTGCTCGATGGATTTGTTGGCGAACCAGCCGCACTGGATCAAGGTGAGCTTGCGGCCGGTGGATTTGGCGACCGCCTGCAGGGCCGCGTACATCGCGTGCGGATGCGCCTTGGCGTGGAACGAGAGGCGGCCGACGAAGAGCGCGACGACCTCGTCGTCCCCGATGCCCAGGGCCTGGCGTGCGAGGCGTCTCTCGTCCGGCGCGAGATCGAAGTCCTTGCAATGCACGCCGAGCGGGATCACCGGGAATTGCGGCGTGGTGAGCGCGAGCTGCGTCCCGAAACGCCAGCGCAGGTAGTCCCGCTGCGCTTCCAGCACCACGCGCACGGTGGACACGACGGCATTCGATGTGCAGATCAGCGCGTCCCAGGGCATCACAGGCGCTGCAAGAAGGTCCGCGATGGAATCCATCGCGCCGTGGGAGGCCGTCGTGTGCGTGATCCCCGTGATCGACCAGGCGGACGGCGAGACGCGCATGCGCTGGCGCGCGAGGTCGCCCAGCGTGGGGCCCGGCATGTAGAGGTGGCCGATGCGTGCGAGCTGGTCTGGCCGGCCGGGCTGCAGCCACTGGGCCTTCGCCGAAGGATCGATCTCCGCGACGGTGCGTGCGAAGACTTCGGCGGATCGTTGCGTAGGCGTGTAACCAGCCAGGGCCTCGCCGTTGGCCGCCGCGACGGCGGCCCGCAGGAAGCCGCTGCCGGCCGCCTGCCGTCCCATCAGGCGCTCGCCGTCGGTGCGGTAGCCATCGGGTTCGAACACGATGGCCGGATTCACGCTCCTTCGCTCCCTGGATGGGGCCCGGCGATCACATGTTGTCGATCATCACCTGGCCGAAGCCCGAGCAGCTCACCTGCGTCGCGCCGTCCATCAGGCGCGCGAAGTCGTAGGTGACCTTCTTGGACTTGATGGACTTTTCCATGGAGCTGATGATCAGGTCCGCGGCTTCCTTCCAGCCCATGTGGCGCAGCATCATCTCGGCCGAGAGGATTTCCGAGCCGGGGTTGACGTAGTCCTTGCCCGCGTACTTGGGCGCGGTGCCGTGGGTCGCTTCGAACATCGCGACCGTGTCGCTCATGTTGGCGCCCGGAGCGATGCCGATGCCGCCAACCTGCGCCGCCAGCGCGTCGGAGACGTAGTCGCCGTTCAGGTTCAGGGTGGCGATGACGCTGTATTCAGCCGGGCGCAGCAGGATCTGCTGCAGGAAGGCGTCGGCGATGGAGTCCTTGACGACGATGTCCTTGCCCGTCTTCGGGTTCTTGAACTTGCACCACGGTCCGCCGTCGATCTCGACCGCGCCGAATTCCTTCTGCGCCAGGGCATAGGCCCAGTCACGGAAGCCGCCTTCGGTGAACTTCATGATGTTGCCCTTGTGCACGATGGTCACGCTGGGCTTGTCGTTGTCGATGGCGTACTGGAGGGCCTTGCGCACCAGGCGCTCCGTGCCCTCGCGCGACACGGGCTTGATGCCGATGCCGGAGGTGTTCGGGAAGCGGATCTTCTTCACGCCCATCTCGTCCTGCAGGAACTTGATGAGCTTCTTCGCCTTGTCGCTCTCGGCCTCGAATTCGATGCCGGCGTAGATGTCTTCCGAGTTCTCGCGGAAGATCACCATGTTGGTCTTGTGCGGCTCGCGCACGGGGCTCGGCACGCCTTCGAAGTACTGGATGGGGCGCAGGCAGACGTAGAGGTCCAGCTCCTGGCGCAGGGCCACGTTGAGCGAGCGGATGCCGCCGCCGACGGGCGTCGTGAGAGGGCCCTTGATGGAGACCACGTATTCGCGCACCGAGGAGAGCGTTTCCTCGGGCAGCCAGACGTCGGGGCCGTACACCTTGGTCGATTTCTCGCCGGCGTACACCTCCATCCAGTGGATCTTCCTCTTGCCGCCGTAGGCCTTGGCCACCGCGGCATCCACGACCTTGAGCATCACCGGGGTGATGTCCGCCCCGGTGCCGTCGCCTTCGATGAACGGGATGATGGGCTGGTCCGGCACGTTGAGGGAGGTGTCGGCGTTGACGGTGATCTTCTGGCCCTGGGCGGGGACCTTGATGTGCTGGTACATGGAAAAAACGTCTCCGGGGATGGAATTGCTGCGGGGGTTCGCGATGCGCGAAGCCATCGGATTCTAGCGCGCGAACCCGGGGTTTCCCGGGGTGTGTCAACCAGCCCATCCATGGCGGCGTTAGCGCGGAGGCTCAGGTAAATGGACCCGAGCCGTTTTTCGAAAAACCATATCTAAGGACTCAAACCATGAACAAGCTGATCGCTGGCCTCGTCGCCACCCTCTTCGCCGCTGCGACCTTCGCAGCCTCGCACGCCGGCGCCCCGATGGCCGGCGCTTCCGGCGCGAAGGCTTCGGCCTCCGCCGCCAAGCCGGCCGCTTCGGCCGCTTCCGCCAAGAAGTAATCCGGCCTCGGCTGGCAAAACGCCCGCTTCGGCGGGCGTTTTCATTTGCAAGTGAGAATGGCGGGCATGAAAAGCATCTTCCGAGGGTTGGCCGCCCTGGCACTGGCCGCAACCGGTTTCCTGGCATCCGCCCAGGAGGCTCAGATGGACCTGCCCCGCGTCGCCTTGAATGCGGGCCTGCACCGCATCGACGCGCAAGTCGCCGCGACGCCCGAGCAGCGGATGATCGGGCTCATGTTCCGCAAGGACATGCCTCAGCTCGAAGGCATGCTGTTCGTGTTCGAACAGCCCACCGTGCAGTGCTTCTGGATGAAGAACACGCTGCTGCCCCTGACCGCAGCCTTCGTGGATGACGATGGCACCATCGTCAATCTCGTGGACATGAAGCCGCAGACCACGGACTCCCACTGCTCGAAGAAGCCCGTGCGCTTCGTGCTCGAGATGAACCAGGGCTGGTTCGCGAAGAAGGGGATCAAGGCGGGTGCGAAGCTCGGCGGCCCGCCCTTCAAGGGTTAGGCCCTAGCCAAAATTCTTCTGCGCGAAGTCCCAGTTCGCGAGCTTGTCCATGAAGGTTTCGACGAATTTCGGGCGCAGGTTGCGGTAGTCGATGTAGTACGCGTGCTCCCACACGTCCACCGTCAGCAGCGCCTTGTCGGCGGTGGTGAGCGGCGTGCCGGCGGCGCCGGTGTTGACGATGTCCACGCTGCCGTCCGGCTTCTTCACGAGCCAGGTCCAGCCGGAGCCGAAATTGCCGACGGCCGACTTCACGAACGCCTCGCGGAAGGCCGCGTAGCTGCCCCACTTGCTGTTGATCGCGGCCGCCAGTGCGCCGGTGGGCTCGCCACCGCCCTGCGGCTTCATGCAGTTCCAGAAGAACGTGTGGTTCCAGATCTGCGCGGAATTGTTGTAGATGCCGCCGGAGGACTTCTTGATGATCTCCTCGAGCGTCATGTTCTCGAACTCGGTGCCCTTCTGCAGGTTGTTGAGGTTCACCACGTATGCGTTGTGGTGCTTGCCGTGGTGGTACTCCAGCGTCTCCTTCGAATAGTGCGGCGCGAGGGAGTCGATCGGGTACGGCAGCGGGGGCAGGGTGTGTTCCATGGTGTCCTCTTGGTTGTGTCGGGGTATGCGCGATTCTAAGAACTAAATCACGGTTCGCGGCGCGACCGTGAGATCAACCTCGCCATCCGCGAGGATTGCGCGCAGCGCTTGGCCTTCGTATGTCTGCGAAACGCTGGCGACCGTGCGCCCCCGCTCATCCGCAAGCAGCGCATAGCCGCGCTTGAGCACCAGGCGCGGATCCAGCGATTCGAGGCGCAGCCGCATGCGCTCCAGTGCATGCGAAGCCGACAGCGAGCGCGCCTCGAGCGCGCGCATGAGCGTGGATTCCGCGGACTCGCTGCGCTGCCGCTCCTTCTCCAGCCGGGCCAGGGTCGAGTAGCGCAGGCGGTGCACGGCGCGTTCCAGCCGCGTGCCCTGTTGCGCCATGCGGTTGAGCGGACGCCCGAGCCGCGCTGCCGCGGCGTCCAGGCGCTGCCCCGCGATGTCCACGCGCCGCTGCAACGCCAACGCCAGGCGCTCGCCCGCATCGTCGAGGTCGGCGACCCATGCATCCCGCGGCCGGGCCGCCAGCTCGGCGGCCGCTGTCGGCGTGGGGGCGCGAAGGTCGGCGCAAAAGTCCGCGATGGTGAAGTCCGTCTCGTGGCCGACGCCGCACACCAGCGGAACAGGGCTGCGCACGATGGTGCGCGCGAGCTGCTCGTCGTTGAACGCCCACAGGTCTTCGATGGAGCCGCCGCCGCGCACGAGCAGGATCACGTCGATGTCCCCGCGCTGCGCCAGTGAGTAGAGCGCGCCGAGCGAACGCACGAGGTCCGCCGGCGCCTGGGCGCCCTGCACGGCCGCCGGGGCCAGCACCACGGGAACGTGCGGCGCGCGGCGCTGCAGTGCGGTCACGACGTCGTGCAGCGCCGCCGCGCCCAGCGACGTCACCAGGCCGATCCCTTTCGGCAGTGCGGGCAGCGGCCGCTTGCGCGCAGTGTCGAACAGGCCTTCGGCTTCCAGCTTCGCCTTGAGCCGCAGGAACTGTTCGAACAAGGCACCCTGCCCCGCCCGGGACATGCTTTCCACGACGAGCTGCAGGTCCCCGCGCGGCTCGTACACGCCCAGCCGGCCCTGAACTTCCACCATGTCGCCATCGCGCGGCGAGAAGTCCAGCAGCCCGGCGGCGCGGCGGAACATCGCGCAGCGAATCTGCCCTTGCGGGTCCTTCAGGGAGAAATAGCAATGCCCGCTGGCAGCGCGCGAGAAGCCCGAAAGCTCGCCGCGCACCGCGACAGGGTTGAAGCGCGCGTCGAGCGCATCAGCAACCGCGCGGCATAGCGCGCCGACTTGCCAGACCCGGGGCGCCGATGCAGGGGATGGGAAGCCGGACATCAGGAAAATCGCGGTTTTCCGAGGGGTTGGGGGCCGAACTTAGTCCACAGCGCCGCGCCGCAGGCCGCTGCGGGGCGGGTTTCCCCGCGCAAGGCGCATTTTTCCGAGCAAGTCATTGAATTCACTGCTGTTTTTCCTGCTCAATTTGTCATCGATTTGTCACGGAGAAGTATTGGCGCGGGTTTCCGCCGTGAGGGGGTGCGCTTTTCAACAAAGTTATCCACAACTTCTGTGAGTCGTGTCCTACGTCGATGCGCCGTTTTCCTACAAGCTTGCGCGTGCACGATAATCGGCCGCAATCCTGCTTCCCAACCCGCCTCGCGCCCGGAGTCACCCTCTTGTTTTCGATCATACAAGCCGCCGGCTGGCCCATCTGGCCCCTCGTCGCATGCTCCATCCTCGCCCTGGCCCTCGTCATCGAGCGTTTCCTCAGCCTCCAGACCGCGAAGATCGCGCCTCCCCGGTTGCTGGACGAGGCGCTGGCCGTCTCGCGCTCCTCCGTCCCGGCGCCGGACGTGGTCACCCAGCTGGAGCGCAACTCCGCGCTGGGCGAAGTGCTCGCAAGCGGTTTTCGCGCCCTCAACTCGGACCCGCGCTGCACTGAAGTCGACCTTCGGGCCACGATGGAAAACACGGGGCGCGCCGTGGCCCACCGCCTGGAGCGTTACCTGAGCGCGCTCGCGACCATCGCGTCGGCGGCGCCGCTTCTCGGCCTGCTGGGGACCGTCATCGGCATGATCGAAATCTTCGGCTCGCAGTCGCCCGCGGGCGGTGCGACCGGCGGCAACCCGGCGCAGCTCGCTCACGGCATCTCGGTCGCGCTCTACAACACGGCTTTCGGGCTGATCGTGGCGATCCCGTCGCTGATCTTCTGGCGCTACTTCCGGGTGCGCGTGGACGAATACCTGTTGACGCTGGAACTGTCCGCCGAACGCTTCGTGCGCCACCTCAACACGCTCCGCGGCAAATGAATCGCGTCGCGCCGCCATGAACTTCCGCCCGCGCCAGAAAGACGAACCCGAGATCAATTTGATCCCGTTCATCGACGTGCTGCTCGTCGTGCTGATCTTCCTCATGCTGTCCACGACCTACAGCAAGTTCACCGAGCTGCAGCTCAAGCTGCCCGTCGCGGACGCCGATGCGCAGCGCGACTACCCGAAGGAAGTGATCGTCGCCGTGGGAAGCGACGGCCGCTATTCGATCAAGGGCACGCCCGTCGCGGGCCGCAGTGTCGATGCCGTCGCGCAGGCGCTCGGCCAGGCCGCCACGGCGGGCAAGGACAGCGTGGTCATCATCAGCGCCGATGCCACGGCGCCGCACCAGTCGGTGATCACCGTCATGGAAGCCGCGCGCCGGATCGGGCTCGTGCAGATCACCTTCGCCACGCAGTCATCGGCCCAGGCCGGGGGAAAGTAGGTGCGCGAAGCGCTGCAGCGCGCATGGCTGCGGCGCGGTGTGCCGGCCCGCCTGCTGTGGCCCGTCTCGCTGCTGTACGGCGCGTTGGCCGCCGCGCGCCGCGCAGCGTATCGGGCGGGCCTGCTTCGCGTCACGAGCTTGCCCGTGCCGGTCATCGTCGTGGGCAATGTCGTCGCCGGCGGGGCCGGCAAGACGCCCGTGGTGACGGCCCTGCTCGAACACCTCGCCGCGCGCGGCATCGAAGCCGGCGTGGTCTCTCGCGGCTATGGACGCCAGACCACGGATTGCCGTGCCGTGGAGCCTGACAGCCTGCCCGCAGACGTCGGCGATGAGCCCTTGCTGATCGCCCGCACCGGCGCGCCGGTCTTCGTCGCGCGGCGCCGGGTCGATGCGGCCCGCGCGCTGTTGCTGGCGCATCCGCGCACGCAGGTCATCGTTTCCGATGACGGATTGCAGCACCTCGCGCTCGCGAGGGACATCGAGATCTGCGTGTTCGACGCGCGCGGCACCGGCAACGGGTGGCTGTTGCCGGCAGGCCCGTTGCGGGAGAAGTGGCCAAGGCCAGCGGACCTGGTACTGCAGGCCGGGGACGGGCCCGGTGCGGGCGGATGGGCGATGCGCAGGACGCTCGCATCCTTCGCCGTGAGCGCCGACGGCACCCGCATCGAATGGGCCGAACTGCGGCAGCGCCATCTCACCGCCGTGGCGGGCATCGCAAATCCCCGGGCGTTCTTCGACATGCTGCGCGAGAACGGTCTGCAGCCCGACCGCACCATCGCCCTTGCGGACCACCACGACTACGCGGCCCCGCCGGTTCCCGGGGACGAGGCCATCGTCTGCACGGAAAAGGACGCGGTCAAGCTGTGGCGGCTGCGTCCCGATGCCTGGGCGGTTCCGCTGCGCGTCGAAATACCGCGCGGATTCTGGGATGCGCTCGATCGCCTGCTCGATGCAAAGCTATCATCCCCGCATGGATCCCAAACTGATCGAGTTGCTGGTGTGCCCCGTCACGAAGGGTCACCTCGACCTTGACCGCGAGCGCGGCGAGCTCGTCTCCCGCGCCGCGCGGCTGGCGTATCCGATTCGCGACGGCATCCCGATCCTGCTGGAAGACCAGGCACGCACTCTGTCCGACGACGAACTCGACCGCCTGCCGCCGCGCACCCCGCTCGTCTGAACGCGCCATGGGCTTTTGCGTCCTGATCCCCGCGCGCCTCGCGTCCACGCGGCTGCCCGACAAGCCGCTGGCCGACATCGGCGGCGCGCCGATGGTGGTGCGCGTGGCGCAACGCGCGGCACGCTCTCGCGCGGCGCGCGTCGTCGTCGCCGCTGACGACCTCCGGATCGTCCGGGCGTGCGAGACGCACGGGGTCCAGGCGGTGCTCACGCACAAGGACCATCCTTCAGGCAGCGATCGCCTCGCGCAGGCGTGCGAGCTGCTCGGGCTGGACGGCGACGACGCCGTGGTCAACGTGCAGGGCGACGAGCCCCTGATCGAGCCCGCGCTGATCGACGCGGTCGCGGCCCTGCTCGTCTCGCGCCCGGAAGCTGCGATGAGCACGGCCGCGCATGCGATCGCGGACAAAGCCGAGTTCCGCAATCCGAATGTCGTGAAGGCGGTGCTCGACGCGAACGGCATGGCCCTGTACTTCAGCCGCGCGCCGATCCCGTGGTGGCGCGACGGCTCGCCGGGGCAGGCGTCGATCACGGCCGCGCTCCCACCCCTGCGCCACGTGGGTCTCTACGCTTACCGTGCGCGCTTCCTGCGGCTCTTCCCCCGCCTCGCGCCGGCGCCGGTCGAGCAGGTGGAGGCGCTGGAGCAACTGCGCGCCCTCTGGCACGGCCACCGGATCGCGGTGCATGTGACGGACACCGCGCCGGGCATCGGCGTCGACACGCCGCAGGACCTCGAACGCGTCCGCGCCCTCTGGCGCGAGCGGTCCGCGTAAGGCTGGCAGAAGGAGTCGCATGCTATCCTTTGCGCCAACAAAGCGCGAAGGCGGGCGACGCCCTGCCCGCAGCGCGACGCAGGCCACATCCAAGACATCCGAGGACATCCATGAGACTGATTCTGTTGGGCGCGCCGGGCGCGGGCAAAGGAACGCAGGCCACCTTCCTGTGCCAGAAGTACGGCATCCCGCAAATCTCCACCGGTGACATGCTGCGCGCCGCCGTCAAGGCCGGCACGCCGCTCGGCCTCGCGGCGAAGAAGGTCATGGACTCGGGCGCGCTGGTCAGCGACGACATCATCATCGGCCTCGTGAAGGAGCGCATCGCGCAGGCCGATTGCGCCAACGGCTTCCTGTTCGACGGCTTCCCCCGCACGATCCCGCAGGCCGACGCGATGAAGAACGCGGGCGTCAAGCTTGACTACGTGCTGGAGATCGACGTGCCGTTCGAGGCGATCATCGAGCGCATCAGCGGCCGGCGCTCGCACCCGGCGTCGGGGCGCACCTACCACTTGAAGTTCAATCCGCCGAAGGTGGCGGGCAAGGACGACGTCACGGGCGAACCGCTGGTGCAGCGCGAAGACGACAAGGAAGAAACCGTCAAGAAGCGCCTCGAGGTGTACTCGGCGCAGACTCGTCCGCTGGTCGCCTACTACTCGGACTGGGCCAAGGCCGATCCGGTCAACGGTCCGCGCTATCGCGCCATCAACGGCACGGGCACGGTGGAAGAAATCACCGCGCGCGCACTGCAGGCCCTGTCGGCCTGATCACCCCAGCAATTCCAGCACCAGCGCAATCCGCGCCTTGGCGGCCGACATCGCGGCCGCCGGAAACCGGTCGTCGCCACGCGCCAGCACCACGCCTTCGGCGCAGCGGCTCGTACGCACGATCTTCGTTCCCGCAGCCTGCGCGTTGAGCAAGGCCGCTTCGAGGTCGCGATGCACGGTGCCGTTGCCCGTCGCCGCGACCACGAGGCCGTCCACCCCCTGCTGGACAAGAGCGTTCACCAGCGCGCCACCCGCGCCCGCATGGCTGGTGACGATTTCCACGCGCGGCAGTGAGGTGGCAGCCACGAAGCGCTCCAACACCCCCGGCGCGGGCCGCGGCACGGGCCAGGCGCGGAGCTGCCGCACGCGCCCCTCTTCCACGTAACCGACGGCGCCGGCATCGCCGGAGCTGAACGCATCGAGCCTGTAGGTGTGCCGCTTCGCGACGTCGGCGGCGGAATGGATCACCCCGGCGCAGACCGCGGTGACGCCCTGCGCGCCCGGATGGAGCGCCACGGCCGCGGCGTCCAGCATGTTCTGCGGCCCATCGGGCGCCATCGCGGTCGCGGGGCGCATGGCACAAGTGAGAACCACGGGCTTGGCGGGCGAAAGGACAGCCTGAAGGAAAAACGCGGTCTCCTCCAGCGTGTCCGTGCCGTGCGTGATCACGAGGCCCGCGATGTCGTCGCGGCCGAGCCAGTGCGCGCAGCGCAGCGCGAGCGCGCGCCAGACCTCGAAGCTCATGTCCTTGCTGTCGACCTGGGCCACCTGCTCCGCGCCGGCCACCACGTCGCGCAGCCCGGGCACGGCGTCGAGCAATTCCTCGACGCCCACTTGCCCCGCCGTGTAGCCGATGTTGTCCCCGGCACTGGCGGCCCGTCCGGCAATCGTGCCGCCCGTTGCCAAAACCACAATTTTTTTGCGCGTCACTTGCACACTTTCCAAAACTGTTTAAAAATACAGGTACTGGATATCAACACAGTGGAGTGCCCTTCATGCTCGACACGCCCAAGCTCACCGCCCGACAGCAACAGATTCTGGACCTCATCCAGAGCGCCATCGCACGCACCGGCGCCCCGCCGACCCGTGCGGAGATCGCGACGGAACTCGGTTTCAAGTCCGCTAACGCCGCGGAGGAACACCTGCAGGCGCTCGCCCGCAAGGGCGTGATCGAGCTCGTCAGCGGCACCTCGCGCGGCATCCGTCTGCGCAGCGAGGCACTCCGCTCCATCAACGAATCGCGCAACAAGCAATTCTCGCTGCCCTTGCAGACGCTCGCGCAACTGGCCCTGCCCCTGGTCGGCCGTGTGGCTGCCGGTTCACCCATCCTCGCGCAGGAACACGTGGACCAGACCTACTACGTCGAGAGCTCGCTGTTCCAGCGCCGGCCCGACTACCTGCTGAAAGTGCGCGGCATGTCCATGCGAGACGCCGGCATCATGGACGGCGACCTGCTCGCAGTACAAGCCACGAAAGACGCGAAGAACGGTCAGATCATCGTGGCTCGCCTGGGCGACGACGTAACAGTGAAGCGTTTTCGCCGCAACAAGCACCTGATCGAACTGCACGCGGAAAACCCCGACTACCCGACCATCGTCGTCGAGCCCGGTGAAGCCTTCGAGATCGAGGGCCTGGCCGTCGGCCTGATCCGCAACACGATGCTCATGTAGGGCGCCAGCATCCCGGGCACTGCCGCAGGTGGCGGGCGTATGGCGCAAAGCCATCACCCTGCGGAAGCCCTCTTCATTTCAATCCTGCCGTGGTCCAACTCTGGAATTCAAGGAGTCATTCAAATGGGAATCACGATGCTCACCCTCGGCGGATTGTTCGCCCCCCTGCAGGCGTTGGTGGCGTGGCTGGCGCCGTCCCGTCCCGCCGAACCACGTGGGCACGCGCCTGCACGTGCAGCGACTGCAAACGCGGCAGTGGCACATGCGCCCGCAAGACGCGTACCTCCCCTGCGCGTGGTGCGGCTGGTGGAATCGCCTTGCGGGCCGGCGGCTGCCGGCCGGATGTTCATGTCCGGCCGCATGGCAGACGTGTGCGCCGAGCTCGACCGCCTGGCGGCGCTCGAGGCGGCAGCGGGCTGACCGCGCGGGCCGTGACGCTCAGCCCTTGTTGAGCGTGGCACCAGCGAGGTAATCGGCCTTGCCCAGCTCCACGCCGTTGTGCCGCAAGATCGCGTAGGCCATGGTCACGTGGAAGTGGAAGTTCGCCAAGGCCCAGTGCTTGAGGTAGGCCTCGCCCGTCATGGTGCGCGTCGTCTCGCGGCCCACGGGGAAGGTGATTTCCTTGGCCTCGGTGCCGTCGAGCTTGTCCGCAGGCACGCTCGACAGGTAGTCGATCGTCTTCTGGATGCGCGCCTTCAGCTCCGGGAAGCTCGCCTCGTTGTCCTCGAACTTCGGGGCTTCCACGCCCGAGATCCGCGAGATGCCGTTCTTCGCGGCGTCGCAGGCAATCTGGATCTGCCGCGTGAAGGGCAGCATGTCCGGTGCCAGGCGGTACTGCAGCAGGACGGACGGATCGTACTTGCGTGATTCGGCGTTGGCGACGGCCTTGTCGAGGATGTGGCTGAGGTTGCCCAGCATGGCCTTGAAGACGGGAATGCTGGCGGAATACATGGAAATGCTCATGGGATGCTCCTCGTTTTGGTCGAAACGCCGATGCTAACGGCCGCGCCACAACTCTGCTTGGCGGGGGCCGGCCGGCCCGAGGCACAATCGAGCCATGAACATCGTAATCCTCGACGATTACCAGGACGCAGTACGCAAGCTTCGCTGCGCTTCCAAGCTGGAAGCCTACCCGGCCAAGGTCTACACGAACACGGTGAAGGGCATCGGCCAGCTGTCGGTCCGGCTGCGCGACGCGGACGTGATCGTGCTGATCCGGGAACGCACGCACCTCACGCGGCAGCTGCTCGAAAAACTCCCGCGGCTTCGGCTGATCTCGCAAACCGGGCGCGTCGGCGCGCACGTGGACGTGCAGGCCTGCACCGAGCGGGGCATCCCGGTCGCGGAGGGCGTGGGCTCTCCCGTGGCTCCTGCCGAACTCACATGGGCGCTCATCATGGCCGCCATGCGGCGCCTGCCGCAGTACATCGGCACACTCAAGCACGGCGCCTGGCAGCAGTCGGGCATGAAGTCGGCGTCGATGCCGGTGAATTTCGGGCTGGGCGTGGTGCTCAGGGGCCGCACGCTGGGCATCTGGGGGTACGGCAAGATCGGCCAGCTCGTCGCCGGTTACGGCAAGGCCTTCGGCATGCAGATCCTGGTGTGGGGCAGTCCCTCCGCACGCGAACGGGCAGTCAACGACGGCTTCCAGGCCGCGGGCTCGCGTGAAGAGCTCTTCGCCGAGAGCGACGTGCTCAGCGTGCACCTGCGCCTGGCGGACGAAACCACCGGCATCGTGACCCTGGAAGACCTCGGCCGCATGAAGCCCACGGCGCTCTTCGTCAATACCTCGCGTGCGGAGCTCGTCGAGCCCGAGGCGTTGATTGCCGCCCTCAATCGCGGCCGCCCGGGCATGGCGGCCGTGGACGTCTTCGAGAGCGAACCCATCCTGCAGGGCCACGCGCTGCTGCGGCTGGAGAACTGCATCTGCACGCCGCACATCGGCTATGTGGAGCTCGACAGCTACGAGATGTACTTCGGCTCCGCGTTCGACAACGTGGTGAACTTCATCAAGGGCACGCCGACCAACATCGTCAATCCCGGCGCGCTCCAGGTCCGCCGCTGACCCCATGGCCCGCATGCCGTCCGTGCTGTGGCCGCTGCTGTTCGGCAATTTCGTCATCGGCACTGGCGTGATGGTCGTGCCGGGCACGCTGAACGAGATCAGCAGTTCGCTCGACATCTCCGTGGCGACGGCGGGCCAACTCATTTCCGCTGCGGCGCTGCTCATGTGCATCGGCGCACCCCTGTGCGCCGCGGTGGTGGCGGGATGGGACCGGCGCCGCCTCCTCGCGCTCTCGATGGTCTGGTACGGCGCGCTGCACCTGGCGTCGACGCTCTCCACCACCTTCGCCGCCCTGCTCCCCTTGCGCGTGCTCACGATGATCGCTCCCGCGATCTTCACGCCCCAGGCCGCGGCATGCGTGGGCCTGCTGGTGCCGCCCGAGCAGCGCGGCCGCGCGATCACCTTCGTGTTCCTGGGCTGGTCCGTCGCATCGGTGCTGGGCATGCCGATCGGGGCGTACATCGGCGGCACGCTCGGCTGGCGCAGCGCCTTCGGCGCCATCGGGCTCCTCAGCCTGGCGAGTGCCGTGTGGGTGTGGCGTGCGATGCCCGACGGCGTGAAGCCGCCGGCCCTCTCGGCCGCCGCCTGGCGGGAGACTTTCACGTCGCGTCCGCTGATGCTCTGCGTCCTCGTCACCATGCTGTATTCGGCCGGCCAGTTCGTGCTCTTCTCGTACTTCGCGCCGTACTACAAGATGAAGATCGGCATCACGCCCGGCCAACTCGGCCTGATGTTCATGTGGTTCGGCGCCTTCGGCTTCATCGGCAACATGCTGATGTCGCGCTACATCGACCGCATCGGCGCGCCGATGTCGGTGATGCTCGCCGTCGGCGCGATGGCGCTCACCATGCTCATATGGCCGCTGGGCACGACCCTCATGCTTGCCGCGCTCGTGTCCATCCCGTGGGCGCTCGGCTGCTTCTCGTCGAATTCGGCGCAGCAGGCGCGGCTCGTCGGAATCGCGCCGACGCTCGCCTCGGGATCCATCGCGCTCAACAGCTCCGCCATGTACGCGGGCCAGGCCATCGGCGCCGCGAGCGGCGGCTGGATGATCTCGCAGGGCGCCATGGACCACCTGCATTGGGCCGGGCTCATCGGCCTGCTGCTGTCGATGGCGGTGAGCGCCATCGCCACGCGATCGCTTGCGCTTCGGCCCGCCTGAAGCCCACGCGGGATAATCCGCCGCATGACACTCTCTTTCGACTCCGTGGGCGTGGTCGGCGCGGGCGCGATGGGCCGCGGCATCGCGCAGATCGCCGCGCAGGCCGGCAGCACCGTCCACCTCTACGACACGCAGCCGCAGGCCGTCGCCAAGGCGCGCGACGAGATCTTTTCGCAATGGGACAGGCAGCTCGAGAAGGGCCGCTTGGACGCACAGCAGGTGCAGGCCTGCAAACAGCGCCTGCTGACCTCGGATTCGCTCCAGGCCCTGTCGACGTGCGCCCTCGTGATCGAAGCCGTGGTGGAGCGGCTCGACGTGAAGAAGTCCCTCTTCGCCGAACTCGAAGGCGTCGTCGATGCGTCGGCCGTGCTCGCGACCAACACGTCGTCGCTGTCCGTCACCGCCATTGCCGCCGGGATGAAGCATCCCGCCCGCTTTGCCGGCTACCACTTCTTCAACCCCGTGCCGCTCATGAAGGTGGTGGAGGTGATCGCCGGGCTCAAGACGGACGCGGCAGTCTGCGAGCGGCTCGCCGCGTACGCGCGCGACATGGGCCACACGCCCGTGCAGGCGCAGGACACGCCCGGCTTCATCGTCAACCACGCGGGCCGCGCCTACGGCACCGAAGCGCTGCGCATCGTCGGCGAAGGCGTCGCGGATTTCGCGACGATCGACCGCATCCTGCGCGACCAAGTCGGCTTCAAGCTCGGCCCCTTCGAGTTGATGGACCTCACGGCGCTGGACGTGTCGCATCCGGTGATGGAGTCGATCTACCGCCAGTACTACGATGAGCCGCGCTACCGCCCGAGCGTCATCACGGCGCAGCGCCTCGCGGGCGGCGTCGTCGGACGCAAGGTTGGCGAAGGCTTCTACCGCTACACCGGTGGCAAGGCGCAGATCACGCCCGAAGGCGCCGCGCCGCAGGTCGACGAGATGCCGCCCGTGTGGGTCTCCACGCGCGCCGCGCGCCGCTCCGAACTCCTGCAATTGCTCAAGGACCTGGGCGCGAAGATCGAGACCGGGCAGTCGCCCTCCGCACAGGCTTTGACCTTTGTGGCGCCGCTGGGCTTCGACGTGACGACCGTCGCCGTCGTCGAACGTCTCGACCCGGCGCGCACCGTCGGGATCGACATGCTGGTGGAGGACGCCGCGACGAAACGCCGCGTGATCGCCACCAATCCCGCGACCCGCACGGACATGCGCGACGCCGCCCACGCCCTGCTGTCGCGCGACGGCAAGCCCGTGAGCGTCATCCGCGACTCCGCCGGCTTCGTGACGCAGCGCGTCGTCGCCTGCATCGTCAACATCGCCTCGGACATCTGCCAGCAGCGCATCTGCAGCCCGGCCGATCTCGAAACCGCTGTCACGCTGGGGCTCGGCTACCCGATGGGCCCGCTCGCCATGGGTAACCGCTGGGGGCCGGACAGCATCCTCGAGGTGCTGTTCAACATGCAGACGGTGTACGGCGATCCGCGTTATCGTCCGAGCCCCTGGCTGCGGCGCCGCGGCGCCATCGGCCTGTCGCTGCTGCACGAGGAATCCTGACCCGCCATGACGTCCGAACTCAAGAGCACCACCCAGGGCCGCACCATGGTGCTGGCCATCAGCAACCCGGACCAGCGCAACGCCCTCAGCCCCGAGATGTACGCGGCGGGCGTCGAGGCGCTCAGCGTCGCCGAATCGAATCCGGAAGTCCGCTCGGTCATCCTGACCGGGGAAGGCAGCATGTTCTGCGCCGGCGGCAACCTGCAGCGGCTGCTGTCCAACCGCCAGCAGCCGCCGGAGGTGCAGGCGCAGTCGGTGGAAGCGCTGCACGGATGGGTCGAGGCGATCCGCACGTTTCCCAAGCCGGTGATCGCCGCGGTCGAGGGCGCCGCCGCCGGCGCGGGTTTCTCGCTCGCGCTCGCCTGCGACTTCATCGTCGCCGCGCAGGACGCCATCTTCGTCATGGCCTACAGCACGGTGGGCTTGTCGCCCGACGCCGGCGCGACCTGGAGCCTCGCACGCGCGCTGCCCCGCCAGCTCGCCAGCGAATTGCTGATGGGTGCCGAGCGCATCGGCGCCGCGCGTCTGCATGAGCTGGGCATCGTCAATCGGGTGTCCGCTCCCGGTGCGGCACTGGAAGAGGCGTTCGCGCTGACGCAGCGGCTGAACGAACGCGCCCCCAATGCCCTGGCCAGCATCAAGGAGCTGCTCAGCGATGCCGCGGGCGCCACGCTCAGCCACCACCTCGGCGACGAGCGCGACCATTTCGTTCGAAACCTGCATCACGCCAACGCCGGTGTCGGCATCGCCGCGTTCCTCGCCCGGGAAAAACCGCGCTACGAGTGACGCACGGGGGACAACCCCGTTGTTTTCGCGGGGCCCCACACGCGACAATGGCCATGGAACCAGTCACTTGCAAGACAGCCCATGGACGACCCCATTCTTACCATCGAAGAACGAGAGGCGATCAATACCGGTCGCTGGTTTTCCGCGTTGTCGCCTTCCCTGCGGCACGACATTCTTCGATGCGCCTACGTCAAACGGTACAAGGACGGCGAACTGATCTGCGCCCGCGGCGACGCGGCCGACGAGTGGAGCGCGGTCGCGCGCGGCGCGGTGCGGGTGAGCTCCACCTCGATCACGGGCAAGCAGGTGACGCTCACGTACGTGGAGCCGGGCATCTGGTTCGGCGACGTCGCGATTTTCGACGGCGACCGCCGCACGCACGATGCCTATGCGCACGGCGACACCACGATGCTGTCGGTCTCGCGCGGCGACCTGCGCAAGATCCTCACGCAGCACGTCGAGCTGTACGAAGCGCTGTTGCGGCTGCACGCGCGCCGCATCCGCCAGCTGTTCGGGCTGGTGGAAGACCTGAACACCCTGCCGCTGCGCGCGCGCCTGGCCAAGCAATTGAGCCACCTGGTGCGCAGCTACGGCGTGCCGTCGCTGTCCGATGGGCGCGAGGTGCGCATCGGCCTGCAGCTGGCGCAGGAAGAACTCGCGCAGCTGCTGGGCGCGTCGCGCCAGCGCGTGAACCAGGAATTGAAGGCGATGGAGCGCGAGGAAGTGATCCGCATCGAGCCGGGCGGGCTCGTCGTGCGCAACCGCGAAGCGCTGCTTCGAATCATCGACACGGATGTGGCATGAGCCCCGCACGGCCGCCCGAAGGGGCTCGCACCGCAGTGCGCAGCACGCAGGTTTCCAAATGAACTACGACCACTTCATCGGCACCCGGCCGGTTTCCGACAAGCACGCGTTCGACACCGCCGCACTGACGGCCTGGCTGGAGAAAAACCTCGAAGGATTCGCCGGTCCGCTGACGGTGGAGATGTTCAAGGGCGGGCAGTCCAACCCCACGTACAAGCTCGTTACGCCCAAGCAAAGCTACGTAATGCGCGCCAAGCCGGGGCCGGTGGCCAAACTGCTGCCGTCGGCCCATGCGATCGAGCGTGAATTCGCGGTGATGCGCGGCCTGTACGGCACCGACGTCCCGGTGCCCCGCATGTATTGCCTGTGCGAGGACGAATCCGTCATCGGCCGCGCGTTCTACATCATGGAGTGCATGGAAGGCCGCGTGATCTGGGACCAGGCACTGCCCGGCATGACACCCGCCCAGCGCGGCGAGATCTACGACGAGATGAATCGCGTCATCTCCGCGCTGCACACGGTGAAATTCGCGGACCGCGGCCTGGCGGCGTACGGAAAGCCGGGTAATTACTTCGACCGCCAGATCGGCCGCTGGAGCAAGCAGTACAAGGCGTCCGCCGACGGCGCGGGCCCCATGAGCCAGCCCATCCCGGAGATGGAAGAACTCGTCGCCTGGCTGCCCGCGCACATCCCGGCGGCGGCGCGCGACGAAAGCAAGGTGTCCATCGTGCACGGCGACTTCCGGCTGGACAACCTGATGTTCCACGCGACCGAGCCGCGCGTGATCGCGGTGCTCGACTGGGAGCTCTCCACCCTGGGGCATCCGCTCGCCGACTTCAGCTACCACTGCATGGCCTGGCACATCCCGCACAGCCAGGCACGGGGCATCGGCGGGCTGGACTATGCGGCGCTGGGCATCCCCACGGAAGACGACTACATCCGCCGCTACTGCGAGCGCACCGGCCTCACGACACCGGCCGAATTGCGCGCGGACTGGAACTTCTACATGGCCTACAACCTGTTCCGCATCGCCGCGATCCTGCAGGGGATCGCCAAGCGCGTCGAGGCAGGCACGGCGTCGAGCGCACAGGCGGCCGCCAACGCCGCGGGCGCCAAGCCGATGGCGCAACTCGCCTGGCAGTTCGCCCAGAAGGCCTGAGCCGCCGCACCGCCCCATCACCGATTTACCCAAGGAAGACACATGGACTTCGAATACTCCCCCAAGACACGCGAACTGCAGGCCAAGCTGCTGAAGTTCATGGACGACTACATCTACCCTGCGGAGAAGGACTACGAAGCCGAGATGCTCGCCAACACGCAGGCGGGCAAACGCTGGAGCGCCCTGCAGACCGTGGAGAAGCTGAAGGTGCAGGCCCGGAAGGCCGGGCTCTGGAACCTCTTCCTGCCGGTGGACAGCGCCTCGGCTTCGGGGTACGAGGGCGCGGGCCTCACGAACCAGGAATACGCGCCGCTCGCCGAGATCATGGGCCGCGTGCCATGGGCGAGCGAAGCCTTCAACTGCTCGGCCCCGGACACCGGCAACATGGAGACGATCGCGCGCTACGGCTCGGAGGCGATCAAGGCGCGCTGGCTGAAGCCCCTGCTGGAAGGCCAGATCCGCTCGGCCTTCGCGATGACCGAGCCGGAAGTCGCGTCCTCGGACGCGACCAACATCAGCACGCGCATCGAGCGCCAGGGCGACGAATACGTCATCAACGGCCATAAGTGGTGGATCTCCGGCGCGGCCGACCCGCGCTGCGCCGTGTTCATCACCATGGGCAAGACCGACCCGGAAGCCCCGCGCCATTCGCAGCAGAGCATGGTGATCGTGCCGGCGGACGCCAAGGGCATCCGCATCGTGCGCCCGCTGACTGTCTTCGGCTACGACGACGCGCCGCACGGCCACGTCGAGATGTATTTCGAGAACGTCCGCGTCCCCGTGGACAACATCCTGCTCGGCGAGGGCCGCGGCTTCGAGATCGCGCAAGGGCGCCTGGGCCCGGGTCGCATCCACCACTGCATGCGCCTCATCGGCCTGGCCGAGCGCGCGCTCGAGCTGATGTGCCGCCGCTCGCTGGCGCGCGTCGCATTTGGCAAGACGGTGGCGCAGCAGACGGTGACGCAGGAGCGCATCGCGGAAGCCCGCTGCAAGATCGACATGGCGCGCCTGCTCACGCTCAAGGCGGCGTGGCTGATGGACGTGGCCGGAAACAAGGTCGCCAAGAACGAGATCGCGATGATCAAGGTGGTCGCGCCGACGATGGCGTGCCAGGTGATCGACTGGGCCATGCAGGCGCATGGCGGCGGCGGCGTCAGCGGGGACTTCCCCCTGGCCTCGGCCTATGCCGGCGCGCGCACGCTGCGCTTCGCGGACGGCCCGGATGAGGTGCACCGCAATGCGATCGCGAAGTGGGAGCTCGGCAAGTACGGCGCCTACGGCGCGGACGCGCAGGTGCCCATCACCCGCGGCTCCTGACGCGCTAGCGCCGGAAGGTACCCAGGGCCGACTCGCAGGCGGTCGTGAAGATCAGCGAGGCGTGCTGCAGCGTGGCGATGTCGGCCGGGGTGTACTCCATGCGCAGGTAGGCCTTGCCGTTCATCAGCAGCACCATGAACGGAACCTCGGCGCTGGGCCCCGGCTTGGGCCACTGGAGCGCCAGGTGCGCGAGCGAATCGCCGATCCACGCCATGGCGTTCTCGCGGCGGTCGGTGAGCACGCTGTAGCGTTCCCAGAACTCGCGCGGCAGCCCTTCCCAACCCACTTCCTGGAACATGGCCAGCCAGCGCATCTCCTCCGGGAGGCTGCTGTCCACCGAGGTCTGCAGGTTGTCCGTGTAGATCTGGTAAGCGCGCTTTTCGAGCGCTTCCTTGAGCGCGCGGTTCATGATCAGGATCGCGACGTTCTCGTCGATACCGAGCTCACCGCGCGCCCGCACTTCCTCGCCGAGGATGTAGTTGCGCGTCGGGCGGCCCAGCTGAATGCGCCAGGGCCGGCCGCCGATCTTGCCTTCGAGCGCGATGCCCTGGTTGGCGCCATCGACCGAAAAGGCAAAGCCCTGGGTGCCGGCCCATTCGGAGACGGGGCCGTGCGACAGCTGGGACGGGGGACCTTCGGCGTCCCTGGACCCGCGGGAGAAGGCTTTTTTGATGCGCTCGAACATACTGCGTGCGATTCACCTAAAGTGCCATTATCAGTAAAACACGTGAAGGAGCTCCATGATCGATGCGTATTCGTGGGCTACGCCCAACGGGCACAAGGTTCACATCATGCTGGAGGAGTGCGGCCTGCCCTATAAGGCGATCCCGGTGGACATCGGCGCCGGCGACCAGTTCAAGCCCGACTTCCTGAAGATCAGCCCGAACAACAAGATTCCGGCCATCGTGGACCCCGATGGCCCGGACGGCAAGCCCATCTCGGTGTTCGAGTCCGGCGCGATCCTCGTGTACCTGGCCGCCAAGACGGGCAAGTTCCTCCCCCGGGGCGACCGCGAAAAGTTCGAGGTGCTGGAGTGGCTGATGTTCCAGATGGGCGGCGTCGGCCCGATGCTCGGCCAGGCGCACCACTTTCGCGGCTACGCGCCCGAGAAGATCACCTATGCGATCGACCGGTACACCAATGAGGCGAAGCGCCTGTACGGCGTCATCGACCGGCGGCTCGCGCAGAGCCCGTGGCTGGGCGGCAAGGAATATTCGATCGCCGACATCGCGACCTTCCCCTGGCTGCGCAGCTGGGAGCGCCAGGGCATCGTCATCACCGACTACCCGCACCTGAAGAAGTGGTTCGACACCATCGCCGCGCGTCCGGCCGTGAAGCGCGGGGTGGAGGTGCTGGCGGGAATGCGCAAGCCGATCACGGACGAGAAGGCGCGCGAAGTGCTGTTCGGCAAGACGCAGTACGAGCGGCGGTGAGCGTGCGTCGGAAGGGGTGGCCTGCCCGGAGGGAATCGAACCCCCGACAACTTGCTTAGAAGGCAAGTGCTCTATCCAACTGAGCTACGGGCAGCGGATGGACAAAAGGCCCCGAGGGGCCTTTGTTGTTCTGGTCGGAGCGAGAGGATTCGAACCTCCGACCCTCTGGTCCCAAACCAGATGCGCTACCAGACTGCGCTACGCTCCGACAGCCCGCATTCTAGCCGGTGGGGGCTCCGCCACCCGGCCCTCCCCTACACTCGGCCCCCATGCGCCCCCTCTTCCGTGCCGCTGCCTGGCTGGTGTTGCCCCTCGCGGCGCTCCTGTTCGCGCAGTGGCCGCTGCGGGACCTCGTCCAGGCCTACTCGCGGCAAGCGAACGACTTTGCGCAGGTTCTCTTCGCGGTGTACATGGCCTTCGCGGTGAGCGCGGCCGGCCGCGACGGCGTGCACCTCGCGGCCGCGCACGCGCCCGCTGAGCAGCCCACCGCCCCTTCCCGCTGGCGCGCCTGGGCGCTCTTCGCATGCACCGCGCCCTGGGCGCTCTTCCTGCTGTGGAGCTCGGCTGCGTCGACGTGGCAGTCGGTGCGCCAGCTGGAACACTTCGGCGAAACGCTGAACCCGGGCTTCTTCCTCATCAAGCTGTCACTGTGGGCGCTGGCGGCGCTGGTGCTCGCCGACGCCGTGCGCAGTCTCGTTCGTCCCGCCGGGGACCGCGCATGAACGCGGTCGGCCTCGCGATGCTATTGGTGCTGGGCGTGACGATCGTCGCCACGGGTTTGCCGGTGTGGGCCTTGCTGGTCGGCGTGGCCGGCGCCTTCGCCGCGACGGGCCTCGCAGCGGGCACCTTCGACGCAGGAATCCTCTCGGCGCTGGGGCCGCGCATCGTCAACCTGCTGGAGCATGACCTGTTGCAGGCGCTGCCCCTGTACGTGTTCGTGGGCGTGCTGCTGCAGCGTGTCGCCATCGCCGACGCGCTCTTCGCATCCGCCGCGCGGCTCCTGCGCCGCACCGGCGCCGGCACGCCGCTCGCCGCGCTGGCGGTGGGCACGCTCGTCGCCCCGATGAACGGCTCGGTGGCGTCGAGTTCCGCCTTGCTCGGGCGGCTGGTGGCGCCGCGGCTCGCCGGCGTCGAACCCGCCCGCGCGATCACGCTGGTGAGCGTGGCCGCAACGATCGGCGTCGTCGTGCCGCCGTCCCTCGTGCTGATCCTGCTGGGCGACGCGATGCTGCGCGCGCATACCGAGGCCAGCAACCTGCCCGGCTTCACGCTCGGTACGCAACGCATCGTCAACACGCAGGACATCCTCCATGCCGCGCTGCTCCCGGCCGCAGTGCTGCTGGCCCTGTGGGCGCTGGTCGCGTGGCTGCGCGCGCGGCCACCTGCATCAACCGATGCAGCCGCACCGGTGTCGCGCATGCAAGTCTTCCAGGCGGCGACGACCGCCTTGGTCATCGTGCTGCTGCTGGGCGGCGTCTTCGTCGGCAAGCTGTTCGCGGTGGAGGCCGCCGCGATGGGCGGGTGCCTGCTGGCGGTGGTCACGCTGGTCACGCGCGCCCTCGACCGCGCCCAGTGGGAGTCCGTGCTGCGCGACACGCTGGCACTCAGTGGCGCCCTGTTCGCGCTGCTCGTGGGCGCGACCACGTTCAGCCTGGTCTTTCGCGTGTTCGGCACCGACAAGCTGCTCGCGCAATGGGTGTTGGCATCGCCGCTGCCCGCACCGGCGACAGCCGCCGCCGTGCTCTTGCTCGTGGCCCTGTGCGCGTGGGTGCTCGACGCGTTCGAGATGATCTTCGTGATCATCCCCATCGTCGCGCCGCTCCTGATCGTGCAGCTCGGTGACGCGCAGCAGGTCGCGGTGCTGCTGCTGCTTGTCCTGCAATTGAGTTTTCTCGTGCCGCCGATGGGCTATGCGGTGCTGATGGCGCGGACGCGTTCGGGGCTGCCCCGCGTGGGCACGGGCGCCCTGCTGCGTTCGCTGTCACCCTTCATGGCGGCGCAGGTCGTCGTGCTGGGGTTGGTGTTCGCGTGGCCGCGCGCGGTGCATCTGCTCGACCCGGCCGTCGTCGCCGTACCGGCGGACGCGCCTGTGCCGTCGGAGCAGGATGTCGTGCGGCAGATGGAAGAGATGTCGCGGCAGCAGGAGCCCGAAGCGCAGCCTCCTGCCGATGCCGCGAGCAAATAGCGCCTACAGCTTCACGTATTCGTAGTCGATCGCCTGCGCGTTGATCCCGCGGTCCGGCGGCGCGATCCACGCCGCCATCTTGCCGGGTTCGACCACCCGCTGCATCAGGCTCTTCACGAAGGCGATGTCTGCTTCCGTGGGCAGCCAGTCGTCCTTCTTCGCATCGAACTCGGCCTGGGTGATCGGCTGGCCTTCCGGGCTGACCGGCACGCCCGACCATGCGCCGACCTGGCGGCGGAACCTCGTGGAAGGCAGCTTCAATTCGAAGTTGACGCCCGCGCGCTTGATGCCCATGTTCCAGCGCGTGATGCCGACGTTGCAGTCCTTCACGTATTCCAGCCGCGTGATCTCGTTCATGCCGTTGCGCGTGGAGACCGTCTCGGATTTCATGCCGCCCTGGCCGTCCGGCACCTGGATGGTCATCTCCGTTTCGGCTTCCACGTGGTCCGCGAACTTCGCTTCGTCCGGCCGGCCCTTGATGCCGTTGCTGAAGTAGTTGGCCGCGTTCGACGAAGACTCGGAGCCGAAGAGGTCCAGCGAACTCGTGAACCAGAAGTTCATGAATTTCTGGATGGTGGGCAGGTCCACCACGCCTGCCTTGCGCAGCGTGGCGACGTCGTCGGTGTCCAACTCCTTCATCACTTCCAGCGTGCGCTTGATGACGCGGCCCACGCCCGTCTCGCCGACGAACATGTGGTGCGCTTCCTCGGTGAGCATGAAGCGCGTGGTGCGCGCCAGCGGGTCGAACGCGCTTTCGGCGAAGCTCTTGAGCTGGAACTTGCCGTCGCGGTCCGTGAAGTAGGTGAACATGAAGAAGGACAGCCAGTTGTCCATGGGCTCGTTGAAGGTGCCCAGGATGCGCGGCTTGTTGGGGTCGCCGCTGTGGCGCTCCAGCAGTTCCTCCGCCTCCTCCCGGCCGTCGCGCCCGAAGTGCGCGTGCAGCAGGTAGACCATGGCCCACAGGTGGCGGCCTTCTTCCACGTTGACCTGGAAGAGGTTGCGCAGGTCGTAGAGCGAGGGCGCGGTGTGGCCGAGCAGGCGCTGCTGTTCGACGGACGCGGGCTCCGTGTCGCCCTGCGTCACGATCAGGCGGCGGAAAGTGGAGCGGTATTCGCCGGGGACGTCCTGCCAGACGTCCTGGCCCATGAAGTCGCCGAAGCCGATCTTGCGGCCCTCTTCCTTGTCCGCGAGGAAGATGCCCCAGCGATAGTCGGGCATCGGTGTGTAGCCGTAGCTCGCCCAACCTTGCGCGTCCACGCCGACGGCGGTGCGCAGGTACACCTCCTTGGCCTTGAAGTCGCTCGGGCCCATCTCGTCCCACCAGTTGAGGAAGGCCGGTTGCCAATGCTCCAGGGCGCGCTGCAACTGGCGGTTCTCGCCCAGGTGCACGTTGTTGGGGATCAGCGCTTGCAGGTCGATGTTGCTCATATGCGTTTCCAGTCGAATTTGGCCTTCTTGCCCGTGCCGAAAAGCTTCAGTGCGCCCTCTTCACCCACCGCGTTCGGCCGGATGAAGATCCAGTTCTGCCAGGCGGACAGGCGCGCGAACACGCGTGTCTCCATGGTCTCCTTGCCCGGGAAGCGCAGCGAAGCCTCCATGCCGGTCAGTGCATCGGGCGACAGCGACGCGCGCTCTTCCAGCATGACGCGGATCTCGTCGTCCCAGTCGATGTCGTCCGGGGTGAGCGTCACGAGGCCCAGCCCCAGGGCCTGGTCGGCGCGCAAGGCGCTGTCCTGCAAACCCTGCAGCTGTGAAATCGTCTGGGCATCTTCATTGAAGCGCGTCTGCAGGCGCGTCAAGCCGTTGACGACCGGATAGCGCCCGAAATTGGCCGGCGACAGGTGCAGCGCCGGCGCGGCGTCCGGCGCATCGGGCAGATCCAGCATGTAGATGCGGTCGCAGGCCAGCGCGAGTTCGTAGAAGGTGCCGGCAAAGCACGAGCCTTCGTCCACCAGCGCGATCAGCGAGCGGCTCGTCACGTCCAGGCGCGCGAGCGTACGGCGCAGTGCACCCGTCGTCTCGCGAACGAGCCAGTGCGCCTTGTGCTGTTCGAGCACGGCATCCATGTGCATCACGCGATTCGCGTCGCCGCGCGTCTTGATGACCCAGGTGCCGATCTCGAGCTCGTTCGCGCGCAGGCTGAGGATCGCGTCGTCCAGTTCGCGCGCGAAGCGCAGCGGCCACCACGTGGCGCCTGCAGCCTGGATGGCGTCGGGTGTGGATTCGATCGCAGCTTTCGGCGCAGTCACGGTGATCGTGGCCAGGCGCGCCGCGCGGTCGATCTGCACGTCCAGCGTCTCGTAGTGGTAGCCCTGGTCGTCCACCGTGCGCTCCAGCGCCGGCAGCTCGATGCCCTGCCCGCCCGAGCGGGTGGACTGCGCGCGCAAGGCGGCAATCTCCGCGTCGACCAGCTGCGCGAACTGCTGCGGCTTCGCGTTCGAGTCCACGAGTTTCCAGTCCTTGGCGCGGTCGGCGCGCACGCCTTCGCTCGTCGTGCAGAAGATGTCCGCGAGATCCCGCCGGACCTTGCGCTTGTCCGTCA
Organism: Caenimonas aquaedulcis; assembly: GCF_015831345.1. NCBI lineage: Bacteria > Pseudomonadati > Pseudomonadota > Betaproteobacteria > Burkholderiales > Comamonadaceae > Caenimonas > Caenimonas aquaedulcis. The sequence continues at coordinate 775,399 of NZ_JADWYS010000001.1, forward strand.
CGCGCGTGAGGCCACCCGTGCCGGGCAGCACGCCGAGCAGCGGCACTTCCGGCAGGCTCACGGTGGACGCGCGGTCGTCGACCATCGCGATGCGGTCGCATGCGAGCGCGAGTTCGTAGCCGCCGCCCGCGCAGGCGCCCGTGACCGCGGCGAGCGACTTCAGGCCGTCGTGCCGGGAGGAATCTTCCAGGCCATTTCGCGTTTCGTTCGTGAACTTGCAGAAGTTCACCTTCCACGCATGCGTGGACAGGCCGAGCATGTAGATGTTGGCGCCCGAGCACCAGATCTTCTCCTTGCCGCTCTCGAACACCACGACCTTCACCTGCGGATGCTCGAACCGAACGCGATTGAGCGCGTCGTGCAATTCGATGTCCACGCCCAGGTCGTAGCTGTTGAGCTTGAGCTTGTAGCCGGGCTTGATGCCGCCGTCCTCGTCGATGTCGAGCTTGAGCCGCGCGACGTCGCCTTCGACGGCCAGGCTCCAGTGCCGGTAGCGGGAGGGGTGCGTGGCGAAATTCACCAGCTCGCGGTCGCCCTGCTTGAACAGCAGCGGTTCGGTCATCGCATTCATGGCTTGGGCTCCATCGGAACGGCGCGTTCCAGGTCTTTGAGGGATTGCTTGACGCTGCGCGCCGCGGTGTCCACCACCGCATCGGCGCGCGCGTAGAGCGCTTCGCGGCTGGCGAGGATGCGGCGGATGTCTTCCATCGCCTCCCCGGTCGCGCCACGGGTCGTGTCGAAAGGGCGCATGTCGCCTTGCGCGACGACACGGCTCATGTGCTCTTCGGGGTTGGCCTTGAGCCACACGCAGTAGAAGCGGCTCTGCAGCAGGTCGAAGGTTTCGCGCTCGCTCACGATGCTGCCGCCGGTGGTCATCACGACGCCATCCGCGTGATCCTCGGCGATACGGAACAAGGCGCGGCGCTCGTAACGCCGGTACCCGGCCTGCCCGTGCAGCAGCAGGATCTCGTTCATGCTGGTGCCCGCCTCGCGCTCGATCTCGCGGTCCAGTTCCACGAAGGGAATGCCGCGATGCGCGGCGAGCTGCGCACCCAGCGTCGATTTGCCCGCGCCGCGCAGGCCAATGAGCGCGATGCGCTTCTCGCGGCCCTTCTCGTCGTCCAGGCCGAAGGTCGACGACAGCAGCGCATGCGCCTGGTCCAGCTGGCCATCGTCCAGGCGCGCCAGCAAACCCTGGGCCCGTGCCAGCGCAGGACGCGGCGCGTCCTGCAGCAATTCCAGGATGGTGATGTTGAGCGCGCGTGCCGCCGCTTCGAGCGAGTTGATGGAGACGTTGCCCTTGCCGCTTTCCACGTCCGCGAGGAAGCGCTCGGACAGGCCAGAATCCGCGGCCAGTTGCTTGCGCGTCATCCCGCGGCGCGCACGCCAGGCCCGCACGCGCGCACCGAGCTCGGCAAGCGTCGCCCGGGCGTCGTGGTCGGTCATCAGTTGCATGCTGGCGTCTTTTTTTCGCGGGGACTTGCGTTAAATCAAGATTGCAGTATACTTCCTATCATCGAATTGTCAAGCAGTTTATTGCATGTTGCTTGGCCCACACCGGATGATCGGAAGCAAGATGAAATTGAAGATCCTCGTCGGCACCATGACCAGCACCGCCGACTATGTGGCGCAGGCCATCCAGATGGACTGCGCGGATGTGGTGGAGGAGATCGAAGTCCACCTGATGGATGGCCTCGACATCTCTGTCTTCGATGAAGATGCACTTTATCTCATCTGCTCCTCGACCTACGGCTCCGGCGACGTCCCCGACAACGCGCGCCAGCTCTACGACTCGCTCGATTCGCAGCCCAAGTACCTGGGCCACGTGCGCTACGGCGTGATCGCGCTGGGCGATCGCACCTACCTCAACACCTTCGCCTTCGGCGGCAAGAAGTTCGACGAGCGCCTGCAGGGCCTGGGCGCGCAGCGCATCGGCGACGTCTGGTGCCACGACGCGAGCGCGGGGACCATGCCCGAGGAACTGGCCACCGCCTGGTGCCGCGAATGGCTGGCGCTGGCGCTGGCTCCCGCCACCACCACTGCCTGAGCGTCATGCGTCCGAGCATCGCGGACCACCGGTCTTCCCCGCCGCGGGTCGACATTCCGCGGGACTACAACGCCGCGCAGGACCTGCTGGCACGAAACGAGGGCCGCTACGGAAAGGTCGCGTTCATCGATGCCGTGTCCGGCGCGAGCCTCACCTATGGCGACCTGGCGAAGCAGTCCTACCAATTCGCGAACGCCCTGCGCGCGAAGGGTTTCACGCCCGAGACGCGCGTGATGATCGCGATGCTGGACACGCTGGAGTGGCCGGTCGTGTTCCTCGGCTGCATCCTGGCCGGCGTGGTGCCCGTGGCCGCGAACACGCTGCTCACGACGAAGGACTTCGAGTTCATGCTGCGCGATTCGCGCGCGCAGGCGCTGTTCGTGTCGAAGCCATTGCTGCCGGTGTTCGAGTCGCTGGTCGGCACGAGCGGGACGCTCAAGGACGTCTACATGGCCGGAGATGACGCGGCGAACTCCGTCGCCGCGTTGATCGCAGCGGGATCGCCGGTCCCTTCCCCCCACGACACGAGCGCCGACGACCCCTGCTTCTGGCTGTATTCGAGCGGATCCACCGGCACGCCCAAGGGCACGGTCCACCTGCACAGCCACCTCATCCAGACCGCCGAACTCTATGGGCGCGGCGTGCTGGGCATCCGAGAAGACGACGTCGTCTTCTCGGCGGCGAAATTGTTCTTCGCCTACGGGCTGGGCAATTCGCTCACCTTTCCCATGAGCGTCGGCGCCACGGCGGTGCTTCTGCCCGCGCGGCCCGCGCCTGCGGAGGTGTTCAATACCCTGCTCAAGTACCAGCCGACCATCTTCTACGGCGTGCCCACGCTCTATGCCGCGCTGCTGGCCGACGCGAACCGGCCCGCCCGCGCGCAGCTGAACCTGCGCGTGTGCACCAGCGCCGGCGAAGCCCTGCCCGCCGAGATCGGCAGGCGATGGACCGAGGCCTACGGCTGCGAGATCCTCGACGGCATCGGCTCGACGGAGATGCTGCACATCTTCCTGTCCAATCGGCCCCGCCAGGTGCGGTACGGCACCACGGGGCAGGCGGTGCCCGGCTACGAGCTTCGCATCGTCGGCGACGACGGGCGCGAGTGCGGCCCGGGCGAGATCGGCGAACTGCAGATCAACGGCCCCAGCGCCGCGCTCATGTACTGGAACAACCGCGCCAAGACGAAGGCGACCTTCGCCGGCGAGTGGACGCGCAGCGGCGACAAGTACACGCGCGACGCGGACGGCTACTACACCTACGGCGGGCGCAGCGACGACATGCTCAAGGTGGGAGGCATCTACGTGTCGCCCTTCGAGGTCGAGGCCTGCCTCATGACGCATGCCGCCGTGCTGGAAGCGGCGGTCATCGGCGTCGCCGATACCGACGAGCTCGTGAAGCCGAAAGCGTTCGTGGTGCTGAAGGCGGGCCAGGCGGCGTCGGCGGAGGTCCTGCAGATGCACGTGAAGAATGCGCTGGCACCCTACAAATACCCGCGCTGGATCGAGTTCGTGCCCGAGCTTCCCAAGACCGCGACCGGCAAGATCCAGCGTTTCAAGCTGCGTGCCTCCACGCCGCCCGCCGCGTGAAGTTCCGCGAGCCGAATCCGGGTAAGCCATGGTGCGCCGCCGCGGCGCATCCGGTAAAAATGCTTTAGGCCTAAATTAAATTCGAAGGAGCCTTTCCATGACATCCCGCCGTCTCGTCCTCTCCCGCGGCGCAGCCCTCGTCGGTGCTGCTTCCACCGGCCTGCTGCTGCCGCAGATCGCGCGCGCGCAGGGCAACAAGGTCCGCGTCGGCCTCATGCTGCCCTACACCGGCACCTTCGCGCAGCTCGGCGTCGCCATCGAAAACGGCGTGCGCATGGCCATCGACGAGCGCGGCGGCAAACTGGGCGGCCGCGACATCGAATGGTTCAAGGTCGACGACGAGGCCGAACCGTCCAAGGGCATCGAGAACGCGAACAAGCTCGTGCTGCGCGACAAGGTCGACGTGCTGATCGGCACGGTGCACTCCGGCGTGCAGATGGGCATTCAGAAGGTGGTACGCGACAACGGCACGCTGTGCCTGATCCCGAATGCCGGCGTGCACGCGGCGACGCGCGCGCTGTGCGCCCCGAACGTGTTCCGCACCAGCTTCACCAACAGCCAGCCTACCCTCGCGCTCGGCGACGTGATGGTCAAGAAGGGCCACAAGAAGGCCGTGTGGATCACCTGGAAGTACGCGGCCGGCGACGAGGCCTTCGAGGGCTTCAAGGAAAGCTACACCAAGGCGGGCGGCACCATCATCAAGGAACTCGGCCTGCCCTTCCCGCAGGTCGAATTCCAGGCGCTGCTGACGGAGATCGCGGCGCTCAAGCCTGACGCGGTCGCGTGCTTCTTCGCCGGCGGCGGCGCCGCGAAGTTCATCAAGGATTACGCCGCTGCGGGCCTGAAGGGCAAGATCCCGCTGTACGGCTCGGGCTTCCTCACCGAAGGCGTTCTGGATGCGGCCGGCCCCGCCGCCGACGGCATCATCACGACGATGCACTACGGCGATTCGCTCAATACGCCGCGCGACAACAAGTTCCGGCTGGACTACGCCAAGACCTTCCGCATGCAGCCGGACGTCTACGCGGTGCAGGGCTACGACACCGGCCTCCTGCTTTCGCAGGGCATGGCCGCCGTGAAGGGCGACATCGGCAACAAGGCGGCGCTGTACAAGGCGATGGAATCGGCGACCATCGACAGCCCGCGCGGCAAGTGGACGATGAGCAAGTCGCACAACCCGGTGCAGGACATGTACCTGCGCGTGGTCGAGAACAAGGAAAACAAGGTGATCGGCATCGCGGCGAAGGCGCTGGCCGATTCGGGCGCCGGCTGCAAGATGGCCTGAGCGTCCGCGCCTGCAACAATGGGAGGTTCGCGCCTCCCATTTTTTTGGCGAAGACCGTCATGACCCTCTCCACCTACCTCCTGTACGTCGTCGCGGTCGCGCTGCTGATCGTGACGCCCGGCCCGACCATGCTGATGTGCATGACCAATGCGCTGAACCACGGGCCGCGCCGCGCCATGACCTCCGTCGCGGGCGCAGTGACGGCGGTGCTCGGCGTGATGGTGCTGTCGGCCATGGGCCTCGGCGCGCTGCTCGCCGCATCGGAAACCGCGTTCACCATCGCCAAGGTGGCCGGAGCCGCCTACCTCGTCTGGCTGGGCATCAAGACCTTCCGCAGCGACGCGGTGCTGAAGACGGGCGAGGCCGGCGGCGCACCGCGTGCGCACTCCTTCTACATGCAGGGCTTCCTCGTCGGCGCGAGCAACCCCAAGGCCGTGCTGTTCTTCGCAGCCTTCTTCCCGCAATTCCTCAACCCCGCCGCGCCCATCGTGCCGCAGTTCGCCGCGCTCGCGCTCACCTTCATGTTCTTCGAATTCGCGGTGCTCACCGCCTGCGCGCTCAGCGTCGCCCGCCTGATGCCGGTGCTGCGCGCGAGCGGCCCGGTGCGATGGATCAACCGGGTGTGCGGCGGCCTCTTCACGCTGATGGGCGCCCTGCTGCTGCTCTCGCGCCGCCCCACGTAGCGGCCCATGGATCTCGCGAACGTCCTGATCCAGCTCCTCAACAGCGTGCAGTATGGGCTGCTGCTGTTCATGCTGGCCGCCGGCCTTACGCTGATCTTCGGGATCATGGGCGTGGTGAACCTCGCGCACGGCGCGTTCTACATGCTGGGCGCCTACCTCGCGTGGTCGCTCTCCAGCCTCTCCGGCAGCTTCACCGTGGCGATCCTCGGCGGCGTGGCGCTGTCCGTGGTCTTCGGCCTCGCGCTCGAATGGCTGCTGTTCCGGCACTTCTACCAGCGCGACCACCTCGACCAGGTGCTGCTCACCTTCGGGCTGATCTACATCTTCGAGGAGATGCGCTCCATCCTCTGGGGCGACGACGTGCACGGCGTGAAGATCCCCGACCTCCTGTCGGCATCGATCCCGCTCACCGACAACCTCTCCTACCCGGTCTACCGGCTCTTCATGTCCGGCGTGTGCATCGCGCTCGCGGCCGGCTTGTACTTCCTGATCTCGAAGACCCGCCTGGGCATGAAGATCCGCGCCGGCGCCTTCAACCGCGACATGACGGAGGCGCTGGGCGTCAACATCAAGCTGATCCACACCATCGTGTTCGCGCTGGGCGTCGCGCTCGCGTCCGTCGCCGGCATGATCGCCTCGCCGGTGTCCAGCGTGTATCCGAACATGGGCTCGCAGGTGCTGATCATGTGCTTCGTCGTGGTCGTGATCGGCGGCATCGGCTCCGTGCGCGGTGCGCTGATCTCGGCGCTGCTCGTGGGCCTGGTCGACACCTTCGGCAAGGTGCTCGTGCCGCAGGTCGCCGGCATGCTGGTCTACATGCTCATGGCCGCGGTGCTGCTGTGGAAGCCGGAAGGGCTGTTCAAGCAATGAGGGCATCGCATTCCCATCTCGAGGTGTTGCCGCGCGGCCTGCAGGTGGCGCTGGCGCTCGGCCTCGTTGCGCTCATCGCCTTTCCCTTCGTCGGCAGCGATTTCTACGCGCAAATGGTGGCCCGCATGATGATCCTCGCGATCTTCGCGATGAGCCTGGACCTGCTGCAGGGGGTCACCGGCCTGGTGTCGCTCGGCCACGCGGCGTACTTCGGGCTCGCGGGTTACGCGCTCGCCTATTTCACGCCGGCGGGCGAAGCGGTGAGCCTGTGGTGGACGCTGCCCGCAGCCGTCGCCGCGTCGGGGCTCGCCGCGTTGATCATCGGCTTCTTCGTCGTGCGCACGAGCGGCATCTACTTCATCATGGTGACGATGGCCTTCGCGCAGATGGTCTTCTACCTCTTCTTCGACAACAAGGCGCTCGGCGGGTCCGACGGCGTCTATGTGAACTTCAAGCCCGACGCGGGAATCTTCGACCTGGAGAACAAGCGCGTCTTCTACTACTTCACGCTGGCGATGCTCGTGGCCGTCTATGCCTTCCTGCGCCGCGTGCTGTGGAGTCCCTTCGGTCGCGTGCTTGCGGGCATCCGCGTGAACGAGCACCGCATGCGCGCGATGGGCTACGGCACCTTCCGCTACAAGCTCGCGGCCTTCACGCTGGCCGGTGCGCTCGCGGGGCTCGCGGGTTACCTGTGGGGCGTGCAGTCCGGCTACGTGAACCCGGAGCTGATGGGATTCCACATGAGCGCGCACGCGATCATGATGGTGATCCTCGGCGGCATGGGCAACTTCGCCGGGGCGATCGTCGGCGCGTTCGCGTTCGAGACATTGCTGTCGTGGTTCAAGGACCTGCCCACGGTCGGAAACTTCCAGCTCGGCAAGCACTGGCAACTGTGGATGGGCCTCTTCATCGTCGCCGTCGTGCTCTTCGCGCCGCGCGGGCTGCTCGGCCTCGTGGAACGCGTGGCGCGCCGCAAGGAGCGCGAGCATGAGTGATGCCGTGCTGCGCGCGACGCATCTCACCAAGCGCTTCGGCGGCCTGGCGGCGGTCAACGACGTGTCCGTCGATCTGCAGCGCGGTCGCATCCACGCGGTGATCGGCCCCAACGGCGCAGGCAAGTCCACGCTGACCAACCTGCTGTCGGGCGACATCGCCCCGACATCCGGCGAAGTGATGTTGGGCGGGCGCGATGTCACCGGCTGGACGCCGGAGCGCATCTCGCGCGCGGGCCTCGGCCGCAGCTACCAGAAGACGAACATCTTCCAGCCTTTCACGGTCTGGGAGAACGTGCGCCTCGCCGCGCAATCGCGCGCACCGCATGCCGCGCGCTGGCTGAGCCGCGCAGCGGGCTTCGCGCCCACCAACGAGGCGGCGGAGCGCGCGATCGAACTGGCAGGCCTGCAGCATCGCAAATCCGCCGTATCGGGCACGATCAGCCACGGCGAGCAACGCCAGCTCGAGATCGCGATGACGCTCGCCACGAGCCCGCAAGTCCTGCTGCTCGACGAGCCGCTCGCGGGCATGGGCACCGCCGAGGCCGAGCGAATGGTGCAACTGCTGCTGCGCATCAAGCCCGGGCACGCGATCATGCTGGTGGAGCACGACATGGACGCCGTCTTCGCGCTCGCGGACCAGCTGACGGTGATGGTCAACGGCCAGGTCATCGCCAGCGGCACGCCGGCGCAGGTGCGCGCGGATGCGGGCGTGCAGTCCGCCTACCTGGGCGAGGAGGAGCACTGATGGCCGAGCTCCTCATCGACGCGCGCGGCGTGCACACGTACTACGGCGCGAGCCACATCCTGCGCGGCATCGACTTCAGCGTCGCCCGCGGCGAGACGATCGGCCTGATGGGCCGCAACGGCATGGGCAAGAGCACGCTGCTCAAGAGCCTCATGGGCCTCGTCAAGCCGCGCGCGGGCACCGTGCACATCGCGGGGCACGACATGACGGGCGGCGCGCCCTACGAGATCGCACAGCGCGGCATCGCCTATGTGCCCGAGGGCCGCGGCATCTTCGGCAACCTGAGCGTCGTGGAGAACCTCCAGATGGCGGCGCGCCCGGGCACGCGCGGGCAATGCGACTGGACGTACGAACGGGTGCTGGAGACCTTCCCGCGCCTGAAGGAGCGCCTGGGCCACGGCGGGCAGCAGTTGTCCGGCGGCGAGCAGCAGATGCTCACCATCGGCCGCGCACTGATGACGAATCCCGATGTGCTGATCCTCGACGAGGCGACCGAAGGCCTTGCGCCGCTCATCGCGCGCGAGATCTGGCGCATCTGCGGGCTGATCCGCGAGTCGGGCATCTCCAGCGTGATCGTCGACAAGAACTGGAAGCACGTGACGCAGGTGACGGACCGCAACGTGATCCTCGTCAAGGGCGAGGTCGCCTACGCGGGCACTTCGCAGGACCTGCGGGCTCGGCCCGAATTGCTCGATCAATACCTCGGCGTGTGAGCAGGCTCCGCGCCGTGGCTCAAGGGCACTCCAGTGCCTTGCCCTCTCCCATCACGTTGTCGCCCAGGTAATCCAGGAAGCGCCGCACCGCCGGCGTCAGGCCGCGCCGCGAGGGAAACACCGCATGCAGCACACCGGGACGGGGCCCCCACTGGGGCAGCACGTGTTCGAGGTCTCCGCGTTCGAGGTCGCGCCGGCACATGTAGTCCGGCAGGATGCTGATGCCGGCGCCCTGGGACACCGCGAACTTGAGGGTGAGCAGGTCGTCCGCCGTGTAGACCGGCCGGTGCTGGAATTCGAAGACCTTGCCGGCAGGGCCGAGCAACGTCCAGTTCGCCTTGCCGTCCGAGGCGGACATCGCGAGCGTCGGCAGCTTTCCGAGGTCATCGACCGACGCGGGGCGGCCGTGACGCTCCAGCAGCGCGGGCGTGCCCACGAGCATGCCTTGCGTCAGGCCAAGGTTCTTCACGACGAGGCTGCCGCTGTCCTCCAGCGTCGGCCGCACGCGCAGCGCGACGTCGACGCCCTCCGCCACCAGGTCCACGACCCGGTTGGTGACCTGCATGTCGATGCGCACCTGCGGGTGCTTCTCCAGGAATGCGGGAATCAGCATGCCGATGGTGCTGTGCGCCAGGGTGACGGGGCACGTCACGCGGATCGTGCCGCGCGGTTCGGTCTGCACCATCGCCACGGCCTCCGTGGCGGCCTCGGCCTCTTCGCGGATGGCGACGCTGTGGCGGTGGAACAGCTCGCCGGCTTCTGTGAGCGAGAGTTTGCGGGTGGTCCGCTGCAGGAGCCGCACGCCCAGGCGCGTTTCCAGCTCGGCCACTCGCCGCGACAACTTGGACTTCGGCACGCCCAGCGCGCGCCCGGCGGCGGCGAACCCGCCCCGGTCCACGACCTCGGAGAAATAGAGCATGTCGTTGAGGTCTTGCATGTCGATTGTCCTGTGTTCAGGACAATCTATCGCAGTTTTGCCGACTTATCAAAGATTACCTGCGCGCCCACAATCAATCCATGGTCAAAAACAGGCCGCTACAGGAGAAAAGGTCCATGAAACTGCTTCACATCGATTCCAGCCCGCTGGGCACCAATTCGGTTTCCCGCCAGCTCACCGAGCGCGTCGTCGCCCAGTGGCAGGCCACCCATCCCGGCACCACGGTCGAGCATCTCGACCTGGCCCAGGACGCCCCCACCCACCTGTCGATCGACTCGCTGGGCTTTCGCCTCGGCCCGAAGGCTGAAGGCCTGACCGACGTGCAACGCCGCGAGAACGAGATCTCCGAGAAGCTCGTGAGCCAGTTCCTCGCCGCGGACGTGGTGGTGATCGGCGCGCCGATGTACAACTTCTCGGTCCCGAGCCAGCTCAAGGCCTGGATCGACCGCGTGGCGCAGGCCGGCCGCACCTTCACGTACACCGAAAAGGGCCCCAAGGGCCTGGCCGGCGGCAAGACGGTGATCATCGCGTCCTCGCGCGGTGGCGTGTATTCGACGAACCCGGCGATGGCCGGACTGGACCACCAGGAGAGCTACCTGAAGACGGTGTTCGGCTTCTTCGGTGTCACCGACGTGCGGTTCGTTCGCGCCGAAGGCGTGGCGATGGGCGACGCGGTGAAGACGCAAGCCCTGAGCGATGCGGACGTGACGATCAAGGCGCTGACGACCTCGGCTGCGAACCAGCCGACGGCCGCCATCGCCGCCTGACAGGTTACTTGCGCGTGTAGATCTGGTCGAAGCTGCCGCCGTCGGCGAAGTGCTCCTTGTCGGCTTTCGACCATCCGCCGAACCCCTGCTCGATCGTGAAGAGATTGAGCTTGGGGAACTGCTTCGCATACTTAGCCTGCGCCTTCTGCGACACCGCCGGGCGGTAGAAATTCTTGCCGGCGATGTCCTGGCCGTCCTCGGTGTAGAGGAACTTCAGGTATTCCTCGGCCGCGGCGCGGGTGCCCTTCCTGTCCACGTTGCGGTCGACGACGGCCACCGGCGGCTCCGCGAGGATCGAGATGGACGGGTACACCACGTCGACCTTGCTGCCGAATTCCTTCTCCAGCAGGTACGCCTCGTTCTCCCATGAAATGAACACGTCGCCCTGGTTGCGCTGCGCGAAGGTGATCGAGGAGCCGCGCGCGCCCGTGTCGAGCACCGGCACGTTGGCGTAGAGCTTCCCGACGAACTCCTTCGCCCTCGCATCGCCGCCGATCTTGCGCTTGGCGAATTCCCATGCGGCCAGGTAGTTCCAGCGCGCGCCGCCGGAGGTCTTCGGGTTCGGCGTGATGACGCTCACGCCGGGCTTGACCAGGTCGTCCCAGTCCTTGATGCCCTTCGGATTGCCCTGCCGCACCACCAGCACGATGGTGGACGTGTATGGCGCCGAGTTGTGCGGCAGGCGCTTTTGCCAGTCCCTGGCGACCCACCCGCCGTTGGTGACGAGGGCATCGATGTCGCCGGCCAGGCCGAGGGTGACGACGTCGGCGTCCAGACCGTCGATCACCGAGCGGGCCTGCTTGCCCGAGCCGCCGTGCGACTGCTTGATCGTCACGTCCTGGCCGGTCTTCGCCTTCCAGTACTTCGCGAACGCCTGGTTGAATTCCGCGTACAGCTCGCGCGTCGGGTCGTAGGAGACGTTCAGCAGCGTCAAGGCCTGCTGCTGGGCGAACGACGGCAGAGCTGCCATGCCCAGAGTCGCGGCTGCGGCGAGGGCCAGGGGAATCTTGATAAAGTCGCGGCGTACGGTCATAGCGTTTCTTTCGGGGGTTTGCAGGAGTCGAGCCGCGATTCTGTGAGCCCTCCGAGCAAACGGGAACGACCGAGTTTTCACTTGTTTATTCGCACAAGCTTATTGCGCGCGCGATCTTTAGACCCAGCGTCAGAGGCTTTTCACATGGCACGTACCGTCAACTGCATCAAGCTCGGCAAGGAAGCCGAGGGCCTCGACTTTCCCCCCTACCCGGGCGAGCTCGGCAAGCGCATCTATGAAAACGTGAGCAAGGAGGCGTGGGCCGCCTGGCTCAAGCAGCAGACCATGCTCGTCAACGAAAACCGCCTGAACCTGGCCGACCAGCGCGCGCGCCAGTACCTCGCACGCCAGATGGAGAACCACTTCTTCGGCGGCGGCGCGGACACGGCCGCGGGCTACGTGCCGCCCAGCGCCTGAGCGGCCATGGACGAGCCGGTCGCATGGCTGGCTGACGCATGGGCCGGGCGCCGGCAATGGCGCATCCTGGACACGGACTTCGGGCAGGGAGCGGATTTCCTCGCCTGCTGGCGGGCGTGGAAAGGCGATGCGCGAAGGCCGGCGATGCTCCATTTCGTGGCGTTTTGCGCGTCGCCCCCTCCTTCCGAGGAACTGCTGCGAGCCGCCACCACGCCGCAACTGCATCCCCTGGCGGCCGAACTGGCCGGCCAATGGTTCGGCCTCACCGCCGGCATGCATCGCTTTGCCTTCGACGGGGATCGCGTGCTGCTCACGCTCTTCGTCGGCCAGGTGCGCGACGCGCTGCGCCAGCAGACGTTTCGCGCGGATTGCGTCTTTCTGGGCCGACCGGACGGCACGGACAACCCCACCATGGGCAAAGCCCTCGCCCGCCATTGCCGTCGGGGCGCGCGCCTGGTCGCACAGGTCGCGAGCGATTCCCTTCGCCGATCGCTGGCCGAAGCAGGGTTTGCCGTACAGGCCGGTGGCGATTCCTCCGGGGGTCTGCAAGCCGTCTTCGACCCCGCCTGGGAGCCCAGGGGCCCCAGGCCGGATGCGGACGCCGAACCCGGCGACTGCGCCGTCATCGGCGGCGGGCTCGCGGGCGCCGCGGTGGCGGCGAGCCTCGCGCGCCGCGGCTGGCGCGTCACCGTGCTCGACGCCGCGCAGGAGCCGGCCGCGGGCGCTTCCGGCCTGCCCGTCGGCCTGCTGGCGCCGCACTATTCACCGGACGACAGCCTGCTCTCGCGCCTGTCCCGCAGCGGCGTGCGCATGACGATGTCGCAGGCGCGGATGCTGCTGCGCGAGGGCGAGGACTGGGCGGCGACAGGCGCGCTGGAAGTGCGCGATCTGGAAGACAGGCGTCCCCTGCTGGCGGACGCAGCCATGCAGCCGTGGAGCCGTGAAGCCGAAGCACGGCACAAGGAGCTCGGCAGGGTCCCTGCCGGCGCCGCCGCGATCTGGCACCAGCAAGCGGCATGGATCAAGCCGGCAGCCTTGGTGCGGGCCTGGCTCGCGACGCCGGGCATCGCGTGGCAGGGCGGATCGCGGGTGCGGCGCATCGAGCGCGCGGATGACTGTTGGCGCCTGGAGGATGCCAACGGCGCGACGCTCGCGCAAGCCACGCTGGTGATTGCCGCCGCCGCGACCGGCTGTGTCGAGTTGCTCGGCGGGCGCATACCGGTCCATCCGGTCCGGGGGCAAGTCACCTGGAGCGTGCAAGGCAGCGAGGGACTGCCGCCCTTCCCCCTGCATGGCGACGGCCATTTCATTGCCGGTGTGCCGACCGCGCACGGGCCGGCGTGGTTCTGCGGCTCGACCTTCACGCCCAACGAATCCAGCCTGCAGGCGCGCGCGGAAGACCAGCGCTTCAACCTCGATAGGCTCGCCCGTCTCGCGCCCCCGGTGGCGCACGCCGTCTCCCACGCAATCGCGAGCCATGCACTGCAGGACTGGACGGGCGTGCGCTGCGCATCCATCGACCGCCGGCCGCTGCTCGGTGAAATCGAACCGGGCTTGTGGATCAGCACCGCGATGGGCTCGCGCGGCCTCACCTTCGCGGCGCTGTGCGGCGAACTGCTGGCGGCACGCGTGCATGGCGAACCGTTACCTCTCGAACGCCGGGTGGCACAAGCGCTCGACGCGACGCGTTAGCATCGCGCGATGCAGGGACACAACGAGTATCTGAAAGTCGCCATTGCAGGCGCGGGATTCGCGGGCCTCGCGACCGCTGTGCTGCTCGCGCGCCAGGGCCACGACGTCACGGTGTTCGACAAATTCACCGAGCCGCAATCGGTCGGTGCCGGCGTGCTGCTGCAGCCCAGCGGACTCGCGGCATTGCGCGTCCTCGGCATCGAAGGGGAAGTGCTGGCGGCAGGCGCGCGCATCGAGCGGCTTCATGGCGTCACGCGCTTCGGCTGGCCCGTCGTCGACATCCGCTACCAGCACTGGCAGCCGGGCTCCTTCGGGCTCGGCCTGCACCGCGGCGTGCTCTTCGACGCGCTGTGGAAGGCCGCGAGGCTGCACGGCGCGACCATCGTCGCCGGGCAGGAAGTCAAGGACCTGGCCGCGTTGCAGGCGAAGCACGACCTGGTCGTCGTCTCCGACGGGTGCCGCTCCTCGCTGCGCTGCCAGACCGGACTCGCCAGCACCGACCGCGTGTATCCGTGGGGCGCGGTGTGGGCTGTGCTCGAAGACCCGTCGGGCGAACACGCGACCACCCTGCGGCAGTGGTATCGCGGCGCGAAGGAGATGCTGGGCATCATGCCCACGGGCAAGGCGCCCGGCAGCGATGTGCCGGTCGTGAGCCTGTTCTGGAGCGTGCCCGCGCGCGATCACGAGGCGTTTCTCGCAGCGGGGCTGGAGGCATTCAAGGGGAAGGTGCGCGCGCTGCACCCCGGCTGCGACGCGCTGCTCGCGCAACTGGATTCGATGGAGCGCCTGACCTGGGCTCGCTATCACGACGTGGTGATGCCCGCCTACCACACCGACCGCTGCGTGGTCATCGGCGACGCGGCGCACGCGACCAGCCCGCAACTCGGGCAAGGCACGAACCTCGCCTTGCTCGATGCGGTGGCGCTCGCCGAATGCATCGCGCAATCGGCCGCGCTGCCGGCGGCGCTCGAGCGCTACACGGAGCTGCGCAAGCAGCACCTGCACTTCTACGGCGAGGCGAGCCGCCGGCTCACGCCGCTGTTCCAGTCGGAGCAGGCGCTGCTGCCGTGGCTGCGGGACGTGTTCATGAACATGTCGACGAAGCTGCCCGTCGCGGGCACCCTCACGCGCGACGTGCTGGTGGGCGTGCGACAGGGCTGGCTCAAGGCGCCGCCGCTCCCCCTGCCTAAAGCCTAGACGCGGCGCAGCAGGCGCTGCAGCTTGCCCGGGTGCGGCGGCTTGGGCAGGAACGCTTGCGCGCCGGACAGCCAGCCGCGCACGCTGTCGGCGAGCGAGGTGCCGGATTTCGTGACGATCAGGTGCGGGATGGGCGGGCGCGCCTGCTTCAATTCCTTGAGGAAGGCCCAGCCTTCCACGTCCGGCAGGTGGAAGTCCACGAGGGCGACGTCGTACTCGTGCTGGCGCGCGAGCTCGAGCGCCTGCGCGCCGGTCTCGGCTTCGTCGGCCTGCGTCATGTTCGCGAGCGCGAGGCGCGCGCGCAGGTACAGGCGCTCGTCGCGGTCGGGGCTGGCGATGAGCGCGCGTTTGGGGTGCGCGTCGTCGGCGGGGGGCGGGAGGGTCGTGTCCTCGCCGAACCCGAGGTCGAAGTCCAGGGGGTCGGGGGCGAAGAGCTGGTCCATCGCGGCGACGATCTCGGTCCAGGCGATGGGGCGCTGGAAAGTCCGCCACGCGCTGGCCGGGCCGGAAGGGCCGACCCAGATGATCCGCATGCCCGCCAGGTGGGGCGATTCGAGCTCGACCGGCGCCTCGTAGCTCAGCCCGTCGAACAGGGCGAGCCGCGGCGCTTCCGGCGCGTCGGGCATCCAGAGGCAGTAGCTGACTTCCCGCGAATCGGACAGGCGAAACACCGTGTTGAGCGCGTGTCGCTCCACGTCGGTGAATCCGACGACCTTGACGAAGATCCGCTGGCCCATGTGTGACGGCGTGGTTGGTTGGGGCGATTATGGCGGCAGGCCGTCGCGGTGCAACCTGCAGGCACTTATCCGGCTGCGCCCTCGAAATAGGCGCCAACCCGCGCCCCGCCTTGCGCATAAGCTTATCCAGATAACGCGCGAACTAAAAAGTAGTTCGTTCCCATAAGGGGACGCCCTAGAGTGACGCCCATGCATGATTTCGCCTTCGTTTTCGCCGGGTTCTGTGTCGGCCTCGTGGTCGGCCTCACCGGCGTCGGCGGGGGCTCGCTGATGACGCCGCTGTTGATCTTCGGCTTCGGCATCAAGCCCTACCTGGCCATCGGCACCGACCTGCTCTTCGCCTGCACGACCAAGTTCGGCGGCGCGCTGGGCCTCGCCCGCGCGCGCGTGATCGACTGGCCCATCGTGGGACTGCTGTCCGCCGGGAGTATCCCCGCGGCCCTCATCACGCTCTTGATCCTGCGGCAGGCAGGTCCCTCCGACCCGGGTGTCCAGGCCGTCATGACGACGACGCTGGGGCTGGCGCTGCTGCTCACCGCCGCCGCGACGCTGTACAAGGCCATCCGCGGGAAGGACACGCCGCGCGACCTCGACCCCGCGCAGCTGGCCGTGGCGACCCGCCCGCGCCACTGGTCGCAGCCGGTGCTGTTCGGCGCCGCGATCGGCGCGCTCGTGTCGCTGACGTCGGTGGGCGCAGGCGCGATCGGCGTCACGGTGCTGATGTTGCTCTATCCCGCGCTTCCCCTGCCCCGCATCATCGCCGCGGATATCGCCTATGCGGTGCCCCTCACCCTGGTGGCGGGCCTTGGCCATGCCTCCATCGGTTCCGTCAACTGGCCGCTGCTCGGCACTTTGCTCATTGGCTCGCTCCCGGGCATCTGGCTCGGCTCGCGCCTGGTGCGCCACGCCCCGGACCGCCTGATCCGCTCCCTCCTTTCGCTGCTGCTGGCCTATGCCGGCGTGCGGCTGCTCTCCCTCTGAACCAGACCACAAGATGTATCAATACACAGACTTCGACAAGCAGATGGTGCGCAACCGCGCCGCCCAGTACCGCGACCAGCTCGAGCGCAATCTCGCCGGCACACTGGGCGACGACGAGTTCCGCCCGCTGCGCCTGCAGAACGGCTGGTACATCCAGCGCTATGCGCCGATGCTGCGCATTGCCGTGCCTTACGGCGAGATTTCCGGCACGCAGCTGCGCGTGCTCGCCAGGATCGCCCGCGAGTACGACCAGCCCGATCCGCAACTGCTGAAGGACGCGCAGGAAAAGCAGTGGGCGCTCGGCGAGCTGCCGGTGAAGGGCGGCACGCCCATCGTCACGAATTTCAAGTACGGCTACGGCCACTTCACCACGCGCACCAACGTGCAGTTCAACTGGATCCCGCTGGTCAAGAGCGCGGACGTGATGGAGCTGCTCGCGAGCGTGAACATGCACGGCATCCAGACCAGCGGCAACTGCATCCGCAACATCACGAGCGATGAACTGGCCGGCATCGCCCCCGACGAGATCGCCGATCCGCGGCCCTTCTGCGAAATCATGCGCCAGTGGAGCACGCTGCACCCGGAATTCGCGTTCCTGCCGCGCAAGTTCAAGATCGCCGTCAACGGCGCCCGCGAGGACCGCGCGGCGATCGGCTGGTACGACGTCGGCCTGCAGCTCCTGCGCAACGACGCGGGCGAGCTGGGCTTTCGCGTGCAGGTCGGCGGCGGCATGGGCCGCACGCCGATCATCGGCACGGTGGTGCGCGAATTCCTGCCCTGGAACCAGCTCCTGAACTACCTCGAAGCCGTCATCCGCGTCTACAACAGCTACGGCCGCCGCGACAACGCCTGGAAGGCCCGCATCAAGATCCTGGTGAAGGCGGAAGGCCAGCGCTACATCGACCAGGTCGAAGCGGAATACCGGCAGATCCTCGAGCGCGACGGCGCGCCGCACACCATCACGCAGGCGGAATTCGACCGCGTCGCCGCCTCCTTCGTCCCGCCCGCGCTGAAGGGCGCTCGCAAGGGCGTGGATGCGCGCCTGCACGAGATCGTGCGCACGGATGCGGAGGCCGACGCCGCCTACGACCGCTGGCTGCAGCGCAATGTCGCCGAACACAAGAACCCGCAACTGCGCGCCGTGACCCTGTCCTTCAAGCGCCTGGGCCAGGCGCCCGGCGACGCCAACGCCGAGCAGCTCGAGATCGCCGCGGACCTCGCGGATCGTTTCTCCGCCGGCGAAGCGCGTGTGACCCACGAGCAGAACCTGCTGCTGCCCTGGGTGCACCAGGACGACCTGCCGGAGCTCTGGGCGGCCGCGCGCAAGGCGGGCCTGGCCAAGCCGAACATCGGCCTGCTCTCCGACATGATCGCGTGCCCGGGCGGCGACTTCTGCTCGCTCGCCAATGCCCGCTCGCTGCCGATCGCCGAGGCGATCACGCAGCGCTACCAGGACATCGACGAGCTCGACGACATCGGCGAGATCGACCTGCACATCAGCGGCTGCATCAACTCGTGCGGCCACCACCACAGCGGCCACATCGGCATCCTGGGCGTCGACAAGGACGGCAAGGAGTGGTATCAGGTCACGCTCGGCGGCGCGGACGGCTCGATCCTGTCCGGCGCGGCCACGCCCGGCAAGGTGGTCGGCCCGTCGTTCTCCGCCGCCGAAGTGCCGGAGGTGATCGAAGCGCTGCTGGAAACCTACAAGCGCGAGCGCCAGAGCATCGACGGCAAGTCGGAAACCTTCATCGCCACGCTGCGCCGCGTCGGCATCGACCCGTTCAAGGCCGCGGCCAACGGTGCGCGTTTCACGGAAAAGCAGGTGGCGTGATGAACATGAACCTCCAACTCATTCTTGCCGCGAACGGCGAGCCGGCTCCCCTGGATTCCGCCAAGGTGCTGCAGCTGCCCAATGACGCCAACCCGCTCGAAGCGAGCCTCGACGGCATCGAGCGCGTCGAACTCAGCTTCCCGAAATTCACCGACGGCCGCGCCTTCAGCCAGGCCTACCTGCTGCGCCGCCGCCAGGGCTTCAAGGGCGACATCCGCGCGACGGGCGACGTGCTCGTGGACCAGCTCGTGCAGATGGAGCGCAGCGGCTTTTCCAGCGCGGTGCTGCGCGCCGACCAGGACGCCGGCTTCGCGCGCCGCCAGTTCGAGCGGTACGCGGCGTTCTACCAGGGCGACACCCTCGAGCCGACCCCGCATTTCCAGCGAGCTGCCGCATGAGCGCCATCGACCTGCACGCGCGGCCGTCGAAGACCTTCGACGAGAAGCTCGCGCAAACCCGCGCGTTGCTCCAACGCGCCGCCGCGGAGTTTTCGCCGTTGACGCAGGCCTCCAGCCTGGGCGCGGAAGACGTCGTGATCACGCACCTGATCAACGCACTGGGCCTGGACATTCCCGTGTTCGTGCTCGACACCGGCATGCTGCACGCGGAAACGCTGGCGCTGCTGGAGCGCACGCGCGCGACGTCGAAGGCGCCTGTCAACGTGTACCGCCCCGTCAACGAAGCGGTGATCCAGTTCGTCGCGCGCGAAGGCAAGGAGCCGATGTACAAGAGCATCGAGCTGCGCAAGGCCTGCTGCCACATCCGCAAGGTCGAGCCGCTGGAGCGCGCCCTGGCGGGCAAGCGTGCCTGGATCACCGGCCTGCGCCGCGAGCAGTCGAACGCGCGCGCCGACGTGCCCCTCATCGACACGAGCGACGAGGCGGAAACGGGCCGCACGAAGTTCAATCCCCTGGTCGACTGGACGTGGGGCGACGTGTGGCACTACATCAAGCTGAACGGCGTCGACTACAACCCGCTGCACGACGACTTCTTCCCGAGCATCGGCTGCGCGCCCTGCACCCGCGCCATCAGCCTCGGCGAGGACTTCCGCGCCGGCCGCTGGTGGTGGGAAGACGAAGCAGCCAAGGAATGCGGCCTTCACGTGAAGCAGCCGGAACACGCCCAGGACGATCGGATCACCGCATGAATGCCCGCGCAGAACCCCAGTTGCTCGCCCCCCTGAGCAACCTCCACCTCGACGCGCTGGAGGAGGAAGCCATCTTCATCCTGCGCGAAGTCGCCGCCGCGTTCGAGCGGCCCACCCTCCTTTTCTCGGGCGGCAAGGATTCCCTCGTGCTGCTCAAGTGCGCAGAAAAAGCGTTCGGCGCCGGGCGCATCCCGTACCCGCTGCTGATGATCGACACCGGGCACAACTTCCCGGAGGTCACGGCATTCCGCGATTTCCGCGCGAAGGAACTCGGCGCCGAACTCATCGTGCGCAACGTGGAAGACTCCATGAAGCGCGGTACCGTGCGGCTTGCGCACCCGGGCGAATCGCGCAACGTGCACCAGTCCGTGACGCTGCTGGAAGCCATCGAGGAATTCCGCTTCGACGCGCTGATCGGCGGCGCGCGCCGCGACGAAGAGAAGGCCCGCGCCAAAGAGCGCATCTTCTCCCACCGCGACAGCTTCGGCCAATGGCAGCCCAAGGCCCAGCGGCCCGAACTCTGGACGCTCTTCAACACGCGCCTGCAGCCCGGCGAGCATTTCCGCGTGTTCCCGATCTCCAACTGGACCGAGCTCGATGTGTGGCAATACATCGAGCGCGAAAAGATCGCGCTGCCCTCGATCTACTACGCGCACCAGCGCCAGGTGGTCGAGCGCAAGGGCCTTCTCGTGCCCGTGACCGAGCTCACGCCGCCGCGCGACGGCGAGGAAGTCGTCGAGCGCACCGTGCGCTTTCGCACCGTCGGCGACATCACCTGCACCTGCCCGGTGGAGAGCCCCGCCGCCGACGCGGCGCAGGTCGTCGTCGAAACGCTCACGGTGGACGTGAGCGAGCGCGGCGCGACGCGCATGGACGACAAGACCTCCGACGCTTCCATGGAGAAGCGCAAGAAAGACGGGTACTTCTGATGACAGCCGACCTCCCTTCCGTCGCCGAAGCACGCGCCGGGCACGACCATATCTCCGCCCTGCGCTTCATCACCTGCGGCAGCGTCGACGACGGCAAGAGCACGCTGATCGGCCGCCTGCTGGTGGACAGCAAGGCCGTGCTGCAGGACCAGCTCGCGGGCGTGCAGCGCTCGGGCGAAACCGACCTCGCGCTGCTCACCGACGGCCTGTCCGCCGAGCGCGAACAGGGCATCACCATCGACGTGGCTTACCGGTACTTCGCGACGCCGACCCGCAAGTTCATCATCGGCGACGCGCCGGGGCACGAGCAGTACACGCGCAACATGGTGACGGCCGCCTCCAGCGCGGACGCCGCCGTGGTACTCGTCGACGCGACCAAGCTGCAATGGCAGAACCCCGGCCTCGAACTCCTGCCGCAAACGCGCCGCCATTCGTTGCTGGTAAACCTGCTGCGCGTGCCGTCCATCGTCTTCGCGGTGAACAAGCTCGACGCAGTCGAAGACCCGGCGGTCGCCTTCAACAACATCTCGGGCGCCTTGCAGGCGTTCGCCACGGCCGCGGGCATCGCCGTGCGTGGCGTGATCCCGATTTCCGCGCTCAAGGGCCACAACGTGGTCGAGGCCAAGCCGGGCTGGTGCGGCTACCAGGGGCCGTCGCTGCTGCAGTTGCTCGAACGCCTGGACGTGGTGGCAGCGGAAACTTCCGAGCCTTTCGCCTTCCCGGTGCAGTGGGTGGAGAAGTTCTCCTCGTCCGCGGACACGAGCCAGGGCCGCCGCGTCTTCTGGGGCCGCGTGGCCACGGGCGCGATACGGACGGGCCAGGAGGTCAAGGTGGCGCCCGGCGGCCAGACGGCGATCGTCGCGCAGGTGCTCAACCACGTGCGGGTCCCGGGCGACGTCCCCGCGGGCCACAGCGCGGGCATCGTGCTCGATCGCGAAGTCGACGTGTCGAGGGGCGACTGGCTGCTCGCGCCGGGCGCCGCGGAACCCTCGCGGGAGATTTCCGCCACCATCGCCTGGATGGACGACGAGCCGCTGGTCGCAGGCCGGGTGTACTACGCGCTGCACGGCCACCGCTGGGTCAAGGCGCGGGTCAAGCGCATCGTCCACAGGCTGGACGTGAACACCCTCGCCGAGGCGGACGCGACCCAGCTGGAGCCGAATTCGATCGGCCACATCGAACTGGCGCTGCAGGAACCGCTCTCCACGCTGCCCTATGCGCGCTCGCGCATCCTGGGCTCGCTGGTGCTGGTGGACTCCGCTACCCACAAGACATCCGGGGCCGTGCTGGTGAGATAACGGCCCGCTGCCTGCCGAGCCCATAAAATCGGGGGTTTGTCCCCTTTCGAAGCCATTCCAACATGACCCACGTCGTCACCGAATCCTGTATCCGCTGCAAGTACACCGACTGCGTGGACGTCTGCCCCGTGGATTGCTTCCGCGAAGGCCCCAACATGCTCGTCATCGACCCCGACGAATGCATCGACTGCGCGGTGTGCATCCCCGAGTGCCCCGTCAATGCG
The DNA here is from genome assembly GCF_015831345.1 of Caenimonas aquaedulcis. Taxonomy (NCBI): domain Bacteria; kingdom Pseudomonadati; phylum Pseudomonadota; class Betaproteobacteria; order Burkholderiales; family Comamonadaceae; genus Caenimonas; species Caenimonas aquaedulcis. Next base: position 797,516 of record NZ_JADWYS010000001.1, read on the forward strand.
ATCTACGCCGAGGAAGACGTGCCGCCGGACCAGCTCAATTTCATCAAGCTCAACGTCGAACTCACGCAGGCCGCGGGCTGGAAGAGCATCACCAAGCGCAAGGAGCCGCCGCCGGACGCCGACGAGTGGAAGGACAAGACGGGCAAGCTCTCCGAGCTCGTGCGGTAGCGCAATCCGCGCACTTCTTGAGCCATCGCAAGGGAAGGCGGGTCGCAGGCAGGTAGCATTTGCAATGGAACCACAACTCAACCAAGAAGTGATCGACACAGCCGCCGCGCACGACGGGCCGATCGAGACCGATGCGGTCATCGTCGGCGCCGGGCCCGTCGGGCTGTTCCAGGTGTTCGAGCTCGGCCTGCTCGAGATCAAGGCGCACGTGATCGACTCGCTCGCCTATCCGGGCGGCCAGTGCGTCGAGCTCTATCCCGACAAGCCGATCTACGACATCCCGGCCGTGCCCGTGTGCACGGGCCAGGAATTGACGGACAACCTGCTCAAGCAGATCGAGCCCTTCGGCGCGACCTTCCACTTCGGCCAGGAAGTGACCACCGTCGAGAAGAAGGACGACGGCCGCTTCTACGTCGAGACTTCCAGGGGCACGCGTTTCCTCACGAAGACGATCTTCATCGCCGCCGGCGTCGGCGCGTTCCAGCCGCGCCTGCTGAAGGTCGATGGCCTGGAGCGCTTCGAGGGCACGCAGCTGCATTACCGAGTCAAGAACCCCGCCGACTTCGCGGGCAAGAACCTGGTGATCGTGGGCGGCGGCGACTCCGCGCTGGACTGGGCCCTGAACTTCGTGCAGGACGGCTCGCACAAGGCTGAAAGCGTGATCCTCATCCACCGCCGCGACGGCTTCAAGGCCGCGCCCGCTTCGGTGGCCAAGATGAAGGAGCTGTGCGACGCGCTGGAGATGCAGTTCATCGTGGGCCAGGTCACCGGCTACGAGGAAAAGGACGGCCGCCTCACCGGCGTGAAGGTCACCGGCTCCGACGCCGTGACGCGCGTCGTTCCGCTGGACGTGCTGCTGGTTTTCTTCGGCCTGAGTCCCAAGCTCGGCCCGATCGCCGAGTGGGGCCTGGACATCGAACGCAAGCAGGTCAAGGTCGACACCGAGAAATTCGCGACCAGCACGCCGGGCATCTTCGCGGTGGGCGACATCAACACCTATCCGGGCAAGAAGAAGCTGATCCTCTCCGGCTTCCACGAATGCGCGCTGGCCGCATTTGCCGCGGCACCCTTCATCTTCCCCGACAAGAAGATCCACCTGCAGTACACGACGACCAGCCCGAAGCTGCACAAGGTGCTCGGGGTCGAGTCGCCGGTTTTCGACTGAGGCATTCGCTTAGAATTCCGCTCGTGTCCGAAAGGGCACATCCGCTAGGGGTGTTGGCGCTCGAAAGGCGCTGACTGAGAAAAACCCTTTGAACCTGATTGAGGTAATCCTCGCGCAGGGAAGCAAGCTCTCCGGCGGCGCCCTCTTCTCCCGGGCGCTTGACGCCACAGCAAGCCGACCTGCCATCGCGTTGAAAGAAAACGTTATGGCACAACCATCGCCAATCCGCCGGCCTTCGTGGCCGAAATCTCATATCGCGCTCGCGGCAGCAACTGCCGTCCTCGCATGCTCCACCGCGCAAGCGCAAAACGCGGCGCTCAAGCCGGTCGTCGTCACGGGGCGCAGTGCGCCTGCCGCCGACGTCACGGGCTTCGGCGACGCGCCGCTCACGGAGGTGCCCGTCTCGGCCACCATCGTGGACCACCGGCAGATCGAAGCCACCGGCGCGCGGCGCCTGGCGGACCTCGCGCAGTTCGACTCCTCGGTGTCCGACGCCTACAACGCGCCCGGCTACTGGGACTTCATCTCCGTGCGCGGCTTCACGCTGGACAACCGGTTCAACTACCGCCGCGAGGGCTTGCCCATCAACGCGGAGACCACCATTGCGCTGGACAACAAGGAACGGGTCGAGATCCTCAAGGGCACGAGCGGCATCCAGGCGGGCACGAGCGCGCCGGGGGGCCTCGTCAACTACGTGGTGAAGCGCCCCACCGAGCAGGACCTGCGCGAAGTGCGGCTCGAATGGACCAGCCGCGCGAGCGTGTTGGCCGCGGTGGACCTTGGCGGCCGCGCAGGCAAGGACGGCGCGTTCGGCTACCGACTGAACGTCGCGCAGGAACGGCTGCGCCCCCTGGTCCGCGACCTGGATGGCAACCGCAGCCTGGTGTCGCTGGCGACCGACTGGCGCCTCGGCCGGGACTCCGTGCTCTCGGCCGAATTCGAATGGAGCCGTAAGACGCAAGCGAGCCAGGTGGGCTACAGCCTGCTGGGCAGCGTGCTGCCCTCCGTGCCCGATCCGCGATTGAACCTGAACAACCAGCCGTGGGTGCAGCCTTCGCGCTTCGAGGCGGCCACGGGCTCGGTGCGCTTCGACCAGGGGCTCGGGGACGGCTGGCGCTGGTCGGCGTCGCTGGGCACACAACGCCTGAAGAATGACGACTACACGGCCTTCCCCTTCGGTTGCGGTGCGGAAGGCAACTACGACCGCTACTGTTCGGACGGCAGCTTCGACTATTACGATTTCCGCAGCGAGAACGAGCGGCGCCGGCAGGACGCGGGACTGCTCAACCTGAAGGGCAAACTGTCCATGGGAGCCGTCACGCACGACCTGTCCTTCGGCGTACTCGCGGGCCGCGTGCGCAACCGTGTGCAGCCGCAGGCGTACAACTACGTGGGCACGGGCTACGTCGACGGTACGGCTGTCGCGCCCCCCGATCCAACGCTCACCTACGAAGGCACCAATCGCGACGAGCGCTCGCTCGAGTTCTCGGCACAGGACGCGATCCGCTGGAATGAGCGCTTCACCACCTGGCTCGGTATGCGCCACACCCGCCTGCACCGCGACAGCGTGATGACGGACGGCTCCGCCGCCAATTCGTATGCGCAGCAACTGACGACACCGTGGATCGCCGCGAGCCTGAAACTCACGGAGGCGATGATGGGCTACGCGAGCTGGGGCCAGGGCGTCGAGTCGCAGCAGGTGCCCAACAATGCCGCGATCTACGCAAATCCGGGGCAGGTCTTGCCTGCGCTCAAGTCGCGCCAGGTGGAAGTCGGGGTGAAGGGAGAGCGCGAAGGACTCGGCTGGCAGCTCGTCCTCTTCCGCATCCACCGTCCGATGAGCAACATCGACTATTGCAACCGCACGTATGCAAGCTGTGTCGGCCAGTCCGACGGCGAGGCGGTCCATCAAGGCGTCGAAGCGAACCTGAACTGGGCGAGGGGACCCTGGAGCGCCGGCGGCGGCGTGACGTTGCTGAACGCGAAGCGCCGGGGCAGCGCACTGGAGCCGGCGGGCAACGGCAAGCGGCCGGTGAATGTTCCCGACGCGGTGGTTCGCGCGCATGTCGCCTGGCGCATGGCCTCGGCCCCCGGGCTGGAACTGCGCGGGACTGTATCCCATGAGGGCCGACGCTCCGTGCTGGCGGACGAGTCGGTGGTGTTGCCGGGCTGGACGCGCCTGGACGCCGCCCTGCGCTACGAAACGAAGATGGGCGCGACAGCGACCACCTGGAGCATCGGCGTGGACAACCTCACGAACAAGCGCTTCTGGAAGGAATCCCCTACCCAGTTCGGGCACGTGTACCTGTACCCGGGCGCGCCGCGGACCTTCCGCGTTTCGTTCACGGCAGCGCTCTGAAATCGAGCCCAAAAATCGCGCTATAATCTAAGGCTTGTTCCTCGATAGCTCAGTCGGTAGAGCGCCGGACTGTTAATCCGTAGGTCCCTGGTTCGAGCCCAGGTCGAGGAGCCAAAAAATCAGCCCGCAGCCTTAGGCTGCAGGCCCCAAAAGCCAGCTATCTCCCAGGTAGCTGGCTTTTTCTTTGGGTCAGCAATCTCTTGCCGATTGCAGATGCGGAAGGATGCTCGCAACGCCCTCTCCGCCCTTCCCCGTCGCCGGTTCTTCGGCATTGGCGACCTGCGCGTCCTCCAGCATGCTCTTGACGGTGGCGAGTTCCTCGGCGGCTTCCTGCACCTTCACCTCCGCGGCGAGATTCTGTTTGACGGCGCCTGCAACGGCGGCCACGGCTTGCGCCGCCGAAAGCGGCCCGGAAAGCAGTGCATTGGTGTCGCTCAGGTCTCGCGCCGCGTCCGTGAGGTCGTCGCGCACCTTTTCCGTCTTGCCGATCGCTCCCACGAGCAGGCGGGTGGCTGTCGAACGGCGGGCAGGCTTTTTCATCCCTGATTATGGTTGTGTCGCATCCGCCTGCCAGAAAGTCGGGCCCCTGTCCTACGAATCAGGAAGGCGGCGGGGGCTCCACCGTCCGGGCCTTGATCTTGCGCCGCACCTTCGATGCGCCCACGTCATCCCCGGACGCGACCAGCACGTCCAGTTCCTGCCGTGCCTTCAGGGGTTCCCCCGCGCGCCAGTAGGCCAGCGCAAGATAGCGATGCACCTCGTCGAAGCCGTTGGACATCTCGCGCGCATGCTCCAGCGCGGCGATCGCGCGCCGGGCATCGCCCTGGTTCAGGAGATCGATGCCCCTGGCCACCCAGTAATACGGATCCCGGTCGCGCGCGGCCCGCATCGCAACCGCATACCGTTCCGCTTCCGCAGTGCGGCCCTGCGCGACCAGCATTTCATGCAGCGTATGCAGCGGCACGTCCGGGGGATCGCTCAGCTTCACGGCCCACACCAGCAACTGCTCCGCCTCACGCAGGCGCCCGGTCTCGCGGTAGAGGACCGCGAGGTTTCCGTAGCTGGCCGCATAGGCCGCGTCGGCCTGGATCGCGGCCTTGAAGTGGGCGTAGGCGAGGCTGCGCCGCCCGGCCACGAGATGCTCCGCCCCGAGGTTGTTGTAGTAGCGCGCGAGGATCGCCTCTTCGGTGAGGGGATGCCCGGGCTTGCCCGACGAGAACTCGGGCTCGAAGTCGATCACGGTGTCGTGCGCCTCCGCTTCGTCGGGCCATTGGCGCGCCCCGCCGCGAAAGAGCACGTTCACGTGCTGGTTCACCACGTCCACCTGCCCCCGCCTGTCGAAAAGGACGGGGACGCGGACTTCCTGCATCTGCGCGTTCATGCGCAGCGCCCTGGCGACCGAGTAGGTCAGCACGGTGAGCGACAGGCAGTCGCCGCGCTTGCGTTGCCAGGTTTCCGAGGCGATGGTCGAATGGCCGGCGGCGTAGTTGAACCCACGCAGGTCGGGTCCGAAAATCAGTGTCAGGATGTGCTTGAGCTTGCGCGGGTTGCTCATCCCATCGACGTTCGCGTCCTTGAGGCGCGCCTGCAGGTCGGGGGCCAGCCGGAATAGCTCGTCCTTGCCCACGGTCACGAGGTTGGGCTGCGCTTCGAATGCATCGTCGAGCCAAGGCAGGGCGCCGGCGCGCGGCGTTTCGATCGGCGCTGCGCAGCCCACCAGGGCGACAGCGGCCGTGACCATCCAAAGCGCGCGCTTGAGCATCGAAGCCTCCGGAAGAAGTGCTCCCTGCACAATAGCAGCGTGGCAAGCAAGCTCAAGCTATTTCTCCGCGCCGCATGAACCTGCCCTGGCTCGACCCCGGCGACCCGTTTCCGCCCCCGGCGCAGGCGTGGGGTGCGTCCCAGCCCGCCCCGGGCCTGCTCGCGGCCGGCGGCGCCCTGGATGTCCGGACCCTCCATCGCGCGTATTCGAACGGCATCTTTCCCTGGTTCAGCGATGGCCAGCCCATCCTCTGGTGGAGCACCGACCCTCGCATGGTCCTCATCCCCCGCGAATTCAAGCTGCACCGTTCACTGCGCAAGACGCTCTCACGATTCATCGCGGACCCGTCGTGCGAACTGCGAATCGACAGCGCGTTCGGCGACGTCATCCGCGCCTGCTCGGGATCCGCGCGCGCGGGGCAGAACGGCACCTGGATTCTGCCGCCCATGGTCGAGGCCTACGAAGCGTTCCACGCCGCCGGTCATGCGCACAGCGTCGAGGCCTGGATCGACGGGCGCCTCGCCGGCGGCCTGTACTGCGTGTGCATCGGCCAAGCGGTGTTCGGCGAATCCATGTTCACGCGCGTGCCGGATGCTTCCAAGCTGGCACTGGCCGGCCTGGTCGCGTTCTGCCGGGCCCATGGCATCGCCATGATCGACTGCCAGCAGAACACTCAGCACCTGGCGTCGCTGGGCGCGCGGGAGATTCCCCGGGCGGAATTTGTTGCGCAGGTGGCACGGAACGCATCCCGTCCGACGCCGTCCTGGCGGTTCGACCCCGTATACTGGAACGCACTCCTGCCGCCCAAGCCTCCAGCGTGACCCACCTCAAGGATCTCCCGCTCCAGACCCTGCAGTTCTATGCAACGGCACCCTACCCGTGCAGCTACCTGCCGGGCAAGCAGGCACGCTCACAGGTCGCGACGCCCAGCCACCTGATCCATAACGACGCATACTCGGACCTCGTCACCAACGGCTTCCGTCGCAGCGGCATGTTCACCTACCGGCCTTATTGCGACGGCTGCCGCGCCTGCGTGCCGCTCCGCGTGCTGAGCGAAGAATTCCAGCCGACGCGCAGCCAGCGGCGCGCCTGGGCGCAGCACGCCAACCTGCAGGCGCGCGTCCTCAAGTTGTGCTTCGTCCCGGAGCATTACCACCTCTATCTGCGCTACCAGACCGGCCGCCACGCGGGCGGCGGGATGGACCACGACAGCATCGACCAGTACACGCAGTTCCTGCTGCAAAGCCGGGTGAACTCACGCCTGGTGGAATTTCGCGAGACCCGCCCCGACGGCTCGCCGGGTGCGCTGCGCATGGTGTCCATCCTGGACGTGTTGAACGACGGCATCTCGGCCGTCTACACCTTCTACGAACCGCATGCGTCCGCCAGTTATGGCACCTACAGCGTGCTGTGGCAGATCGACCAGGCCCGTCGGCTTCAACTGCCGCATGTCTACCTGGGCTACTGGATCGGCCAGAGCCCGAAGATGAATTACAAGGCCAAGTTCTCGCCGCATGAAGTGCTGGTGGACGGTCACTGGGCCCGCTCCGCGCCGGCCTGACCCTTCTCGCCCCTTCGGCGAATTTCACATGATAAAATCGGGGCTTACCAGCTCCCCGGCCTGCCATGAGAAAAAACGACACCGGCGCCCCCGCGACGCCGACGATCCAGGTGATCGAGCGCATGTTCGCGCTGATCGACGTGCTGGCGTCCCGCGAGGAAGCCGTGTCGCTCAAGGAAATCAGCGAGAAGACCGGCCTGCACCCCTCGACGACGCACCGCATCCTCAATGACCTCGCGACAGGCCGATTCGTCGACCGGCCGGAGGCTGGCAGCTACCGCCTGGGCATGCGCCTGCTGGAGCTGGGCAACCTCGTCAAGGGCCGCCTCAACGTGCGCGACGCGGCGCTGACGCCGATGCGGGAATTGCACAAGCTGATCCAGCAGCCCGTGAACCTGAGCATGCGCCAAGGGGACGAGATCGTGTACATCGAGCGGGCCTATAGCGAGCGCTCGGGCATGCAGGTGGTGCGCGCCATCGGCGGGCGGGCGCCCCTTCACCTCACATCGACGGGCAAACTTTTTCTTGCCGCGGACGACGCGCAGCGCGTGCGTGCCTACGCGACTCGCACGGGCCTCGCCGGCCACACCCGCAACAGCATCACGCAGTTGCCGGTGCTCGAGCGCGAACTGTCGAAGGCGCGCCAGTACGGCATCGCCCGCGACAACGAGGAACTGGAGCTGGGTGTGCGCTGCATGGCGGCCGGCATCTACGACGACCAGAGCAGGCTCGTCGCGGGGCTGTCGATCTCCGCGCCGGCCGACCGGCTGGATGAAGGCTGGCTGACGAAATTGCAGGCGACGGCCAACGAAATTTCGTCGGCCTTGGGGCATCGCGCCCCTGCAACGCGGGCGGCCTGAGGCGCGCCTTAGCCGTTGACCTGGCGAATGACAGTGTTCACGCCGGGGACGACCACCGGGTTGGATTCCACCCACTTGCGAACGCGTTCCGCGTCGCCGATGCGGCTGAGCTTGCCCGCGGAATCCAGGAACACCATGATCAGCTTGCGACCGGCCACCTTGGCCTGCATGACGAGGCACTGACCCGCTTCATTGATGAAGCCGGTCTTTTGCAGGCCGATGTCCCAGGCGGGGTTCTTCACGAGGCGGTTCGTGTTGTTGAACTGCAGCGTGCGGTTGCCGACAGCGACCTGATGGCCCGGCGAGGTGGAGAAATCGCGGAGCACGGGATCGCCGTAGGCGGTGCCGACGAGCGTCGCGAGGTCATGCGCGCTGGACTGATTCTGGCTGGACAGGCCCGTCGGCTCGACGTAGTGCGTGTCCTTCATTCCGAGCGTCTTGGCCTTGGCGTTCATCAGCGCGACGAATGTCGCGAGGCCGCCCGGATAGGTGCGGCCGAGTGCGTGGGCAGCGCGGTTTTCGGAAGACATCAACGCAAGATGCAGGAGCTCACCGCGGGAAAGCACGGTGCCCACGCGCAGGCGGGAGCGGCTGCCCTTTTCCGTGTCGACGTCGTCCTGGGTGATGGTGATCATCTCGTCCATCGGCAGCTTGGCTTCGCTGATCAGCAGGCCCGTCATGAGCTTGGTGAGCGAGGCGATGGGCAGGACGGCGGAGTCGTTCTTGGACAGCAGTACTTCACGCGTGTCCTGGTCGATGACCAGGGCGACGCTGGACTTGAGGTCCAGCTGGTCGGACACGGAGTGCAGGCCGGCCAATTGGCCGTATGAGGGCCGGGCGGGAACTGCAGCCACTCGAATCACGGAGCGCTTGCCAACGGCAAACGAGCGAGAAACGCGCTTGGGCGTTACCTGGGATTTCTTGCTGGCGGCGACCTTGCGAGTGGCGGCCTCGGCATGCGACGGAACCAGTGCCACAGCGAGAGCTGCCAAGGCCACGGATTGCAGGAAACGGGTGAGGATCTTGCTCATCGCCAACGAAGCTTTTTGGTGCATCCAGAAACTCCTAAAACGCCACAAAACGGCTCGAAGTTGACCGGGAGAGAAAATATTACACAAGATCAATGACTTATGTAACTTTCTTCAATCGATACACCAAATTATAGGGAAACGGCTCAGCCTTGTGCAGCCACTCGATCAGATTTACTTTGTAACTTGTTGAGTGCACTGAGATAAGCCTTCGCGGAGGCCACGACGATGTCCGGGTCCGCGCCCACACCGTTGACCACGCGGCCGGAGTTCTGGAGGCGGACTGTCACCTCGCCCTGACTTTCGGTGGACCCGCTGATGGCGTTGACCGAGTACAGCACCATCTCCGCCCCGCTCTTGACGTGGCTTTCGATCGCCTTCAGCGAGGCATCGACCGGACCGTTGCCGTCCGATTCCCCGCGGACTTCCTTGCCGGCGACCGTGAAGACGACCGCCGCATGCGGCTTCTCACCGGTTTCACTGTGTTGCGACAGCGAGACAAAGCTGTACTGCTCCTTGTCGTGCGAGACGCTCTCGTCGCTCACCAAGGCCAGGATGTCCTCGTCGAAGATGTCGCTCTTGCGGTCGGCGAGTTCCTTGAAGCGCGCAAATGCGCTGTTGACGTCGGCCTCGCTCTCGAGCGAGACGCCGAGTTCCTGCAGGCGCTGCTTGAACGCATTGCGGCCCGACAGTTTGCCCAGCACGATCTTGTTGGCGCTCCAGCCGACATCCTCGGCGCGCATGATTTCGTAGGTGTCGCGCGCCTTCAGCACGCCGTCCTGGTGGATGCCGCTCGCGTGGGCGAAGGCATTGGCCCCGACCACCGCCTTGTTGGGCTGGACCACGAAGCCCGTGGTCTGGCTCACCATGCGGCTGGCAGCCACGATGTGCTTGGGGTCGATGTTGAGCTCGAGCTTGAAATAGTCCTTGCGGGTCTTCACCGCCATGACGATCTCTTCCAGCGAGCAGTTGCCGGCGCGCTCGCCCAGCCCGTTGATCGTGCACTCCACCTGCCGCGCCCCGCCGAGCTTCACGCCGGCCAGCGAGTTCGCCACCGCCATGCCCAGGTCGTTGTGGCAGTGGACCGACCAGATCGCCTTGTCCGAATTCGGGACCCGCTCGCGCAGGGTCTTGATGAACTGGCCGTACAGCTCGGGAACCGCGTAGCCCACGGTGTCGGGCACGTTGATCGTGGTGGCACCTTCCGCGATGACTGTCTCCAACACGCGGCACAGGAAATCCATGTCGCTGCGGTAACCGTCCTCGGGGGAAAACTCGATGTCCCCACACAGGTTGCGCGCAAAGCGCACCGCCTGCTTCGCCTGCTCGTGCACCTGCTCCGGCGTCATCCTCAGCTTTTTTTCCATGTGCAGGGGTGAAGTCGCGATGAAGGTGTGGATGCGCGCGCGCTCGGCGCCCTTCAGCGCCTCGGCCGCCCGCGAGATGTCGCGGTCGTTGGCGCGGGACAAGGAACAGATGGTGGACTCGCGGATGGCGTTCGCGATGAGCTGCACGGCTTCGAAGTCGCCGTTGGAACTGGCCGCGAAGCCGGCCTCGATCACGTCCACCTTCAGGCGCTCGAGCTGGCGCGCGATCCGCAGCTTTTCGTCTTTGGTCATGGAGGCGCCTGGCGATTGCTCACCGTCGCGCAGCGTCGTGTCGAAGATGATCAGTTGGTCTGCCATGTTGCTTCCTTGTTGTTGCGGCTGGCCTGCGCGCGCTGCACGCCCGAGACGATGGCCTTCAGCGATGCGGACACGATGCTCGAATCCATGCCGACGCCGAAGAGCGTCCGGTCGCCGACGCGCAATTCGAGGTATGCCACGGCCTGCGCGTTCGCGCCCGCCCCAATCGCGTGCTCATGGTAGTCCAGCACGCGGATCGCTTCGCCGCACGCGCTACCCAGCGCCTCCACGAAAGCGTCGATCGGGCCATTGCCCGCGCCGTGGACGGACAGGCGCTTGCCGGAGACTTCCACCTCCGCCGTCATCCGGACGAGCTGCCCGGTGCTGCCGCCGACGTCCTCCAGCACCTGGTGCTGTGGCGCCGCGATGCTTCGCACGCCATATTCGCGCTCGAACAGGTCGTAGAGTTGCTGTGCGCTCAGCTCCTTGCCGGAGGCGTCCATCACGTTCTGCACGACCTGGCTGAATTCGATCTGCAGGCGCCTTGGCAGTTCGAGGCCGAATTCGCTTTCCAGCAGGTAGGAGATGCCGCCCTTGCCCGACTGGCTGTTCACGCGGATCACCGCTTCGTAGCTGCGGCCGAGGTCCTTCGGGTCCAGCGGCAGGTAGGGCATGTCCCAGACGTCGCCTTCCTTGCGCACGGCAAACGCCTTCTTGATGGCATCCTGGTGGGAGCCCGAGAACGACGTGTAGACGAGATCGCCCGCATACGGGTGGCGCGGGTGGACCGGCAACTGGTTGCAGTGCTCCACCGTGCGGCGGATCTCGTCGATGTCCGAGAAGTCGAGGCCCGGGTCCACGCCCTGCGAGTACAGGTTGAGCGCGACGTTGACGAGGTCCAGGTTGCCGGTGCGCTCGCCGTTGCCGAAGAGGCAGCCTTCGAGCCGGTCCGCGCCCGCCATCACCGCGAATTCGCCGGCCGCCGTGCCCGTGCCGCGGTCGTTGTGCGGATGCACGGACAGCACGATGGCTTCACGACGCGCGAGATGCCGGTGCATCCACTCGATCATGTCCGCGAAGATGTTCGGCGTGGAATGTTCCACCGTGGACGGCAGGTTGACGATGCACTTGCGCTGCGGGGTCGGCTGCCACACATCGGTCACCGCATCGACAACGCGTTTGGAGAACGCGAGCTCGGTGCCGGAGAACATCTCCGGCGAATATTGGAACGTCCACTGCGTGCCGGGCTGCTGCGCCGCGAGTTCGCTGAACAGGCGGGCCTGGCTGGTCGCGAGTTCGACGATGCCGTCTTCGTCCAGGCCCAGCACCACCTTGCGCATCACGGGGGCCGTGGCGTTGTAGAGGTGCACGATCACCCGCCTGGCGCCCGCGAGCGCTTCGAAGGTGCGGCGGATCAGCGGTTCGCGCGCCTGCGTCAGGACCTGGATGGTCACGTCGTCCGGCACGAGGTCCTCATCGATCAGCTTGCGGACGAAGTCGAATTCGACCTGCGATGCCGAGGGGAAACCCACCTCGATTTCCTTGAAGCCGATCTCCACCAGCGCCTGGAACATCCGCAGCTTGCGCGGGATGTCCATGGGCTCGATCAGCGCCTGGTTGCCGTCGCGCAGGTCGACGCTGCACCACACGGGCGGGCGGGTCAGCACGGCATCGGGCCAGGTGCGGTCTGCGAGGCGAACCGGCTGGAAGGCGCGGTATTTGGAGGCGGGATTCTTCAACATGGCGATCTCTCGAAAGATATCAGGTGAACCTGCAGCCCCAAAGAAAAACGGCCCGCTGCAGGTGCAAACGGGCCGTCGATCAGGTTTACGCGTGCGCTACCGTCTCCGCCCGTGGGGAGATAGCAGTAGGGCCAGCGAAATTCGGTTCATGGATGCCAATGTAGCACAGTTAGCGGTGCAGGCCGCTTTCCTCGGGCTCGTCGGTGGAGGTGCTGATGACGCTCGCCCGCTCGCCCTTGAAGCGCCGCCATCCGTAGACCGCATAGCCCGACACGGCATAGACCACGAAGAGCGAGAACAGGACGATGGAAGGCGCGATGTTGATGACCGCGATGCCCAGGGCGATCAGGACGATCACCACGAAGGGCACGCTCTTTTTCATCTGCACGTCCTTGAAGCTGTAGAACGGGACGTTGGTGACCATCGTGAGGCCGGCGAAGAGCGCCGCCGCGAAGACGTACCAGGACACCTGCGGGCCCTGGATACCTGCGTCCGTCATGAGCCAGACGAACCCCGCGATGAGCGCCGCCGCGGCCGGCGAAGGCAGCCCCTGGAAATAGCGCTTGTCGACGACCTGGGTGTTCACGTTGAAGCGCGCCAGCCGCATCATGGCGCAGGCGCAATAAACGAAAGCCGCGATCCAGCCCCAGCGTCCGAGATCCTTCAACGACCAGGTGTAGGCGACTAGCGCCGGCGCCGCGCCGAAAGACACCATGTCGGACAGCGAATCCATCTGTTCGCCGAACGCACTCTGGGTGTTGGTCATCCGGGCGACGCGGCCGTCGAGGCTGTCGAGCACCATCGCGCAGAAGATGCCCACCGCCGCCTGGTCGAAGCGCCCGTCCATCGCCATGACGATGCCGTAGAAGCCGCCGAAGAGCGCCGCGAGCGTGAACAGGTTGGGCAGGATGTAGATGCCCTTGCGGCGTTTGCGCACCACGATGCCTTCCGAGGGCGAGTGGTCGTGGGAGTCGTTGCCTTCGTGCATGGCAGCGAGTGTAAGAGATACGGGGGACGTGAAAAAGGCCGCCCGGGGGCGGCCTCTTCTTTGCACGGGTAGCGCTCAGTTGCGGGTCTGGTCGACCAGCTTGTTCTTCTTGATCCAGGGCATCATCGCGCGCAGCTGCTCGCCCACGGTCTCGATCTGGTGGCGGGCCATCAGGTTGCGCTTGGACAGCAGCGTGGGTGCGCCGGCGCGGTTTTCCAGGATGAAGCTCTTGGCATATTCGCCGGACTGGATGTCCTTGAGCACCTGCTTCATGACCTTCTTGGTCTCGTCCGTCACGATGCGCGGACCGGTGACGTACTCGCCGTACTCGGCGTTGTTCGAGATCGAGTAGTTCATGTTGGCGATGCCGCCTTCATAGATCATGTCGACGATCAGCTTCAGCTCGTGCAGGCACTCGAAGTACGCCATCTCGGGCGCGTAGCCGGCTTCCACCAGCGTCTCGAAGCCGGCCTTGATCAGCTCGACGGTGCCGCCGCACAGCACGGCCTGCTCACCGAAGAGGTCGGTCTCGGTCTCTTCGCGGAAGTTCGTCTCGATGATGCCGGCCTTGCCGCCGCCATTGGCCATCGAATAGGACAAAGCGAGGTCGCGCGCCTTGCCGCTCTTGTCCTGGTGCACCGCGACCAGGTGGGGTACGCCGCCGCCTTGCACGTAGGTGCCGCGAACGGTGTGGCCGGGCGCCTTGGGCGCAACCATCCAGACGTCGAGGTCGGCGCGCGGCGTGACGAAACCGTAATGCACATTGAAGCCGTGGGCGAACACGAGCGATGCGCCCGGCTTGATGTTCGGCTCGACGTCGTTTTTGTAGACCTGGGCGATCTGCTCGTCGGGCAGCAGGATCATGACCACGTCGGCGGACTTCACCGCATCGGCGACTTCGGCGACCTTCAGGCCGGCCTTCTCCACCTTGGGCCAGGACGCGCCGCCCTTGCGCAGGCCGACGACGACCTTCACGCCGCTGTCGTTCAGGTTCTGCGCGTGCGCATGGCCCTGCGAGCCGTAGCCGATGATGGCGACGGTCTTGCCCTTGATGAGGCTCAGGTCGCAGTCCTTGTCGTAATAAACCTTCATGGTCTTTCTCTCCAGTTGAAATCGTGAAATCGTTGAAAAAAGTGGGACTGCGCGGTCAGACACGCAGAATGCGTTCGCCGCGGCCGATGCCGCTCGAGCCGGTGCGGACCGTTTCGAGGATCGCGGTGCGGTCGATGGCTTCGAGGAAAGCGTCGTTCTTTCCCTGGTCGCCCGTGAGCTCGATCGTGTAGCTCTTCTCCGTCACGTCGATGATGCGGCCGCGGAAGATGTCCGCCATGCGCTTCATCTCCTCGCGTTCCTTGCCGACGGCGCGCACCTTCACCATCATGAGCTCGCGCTCCGTGTAGGCGCCCTCGGTGAGGTCGACGACCTTCACCACCTCGATGAGGCGGTTGAGGTGCTTGGTGATCTGCTCGATGACGTCGTCCGACCCGGTGGTCTGGATCGTCATGCGCGAGAGCGACGGGTCTTCCGTCGGCGCCACGGTGAGCGATTCGATGTTGTAGCCGCGGGCGGAAAAAAGGCCCACGACGCGGGAGAGAGCGCCGGGCTCGTTCTCCAGCAGCACTGCGATGATGTGTTTCATGTTGTCCTCCGGCTCCTCATTTCGGCGCCCTCCCCGCCCGGCGGTAACCGGGCGGCTTGGCGGCCGATAGATTCGCCGCGTTACGGTTTAAAGATCTTCGCTTCCGAGGAGCATCTCGGTGATGCCCTTGCCGGCCTGCACCATGGGGAACACGTTTTCCGTCGGGTCGGTGCGGAAATCCATGAAGACGGTGCGGTCCTTGAGCTTGCGCGCCTCGCGCAGCGCCGGCTCGACATCCTTCGCGTGCTCGATCAGCATGCCGACGTGCCCGTATGCCTCCGCGAGCTTCACGAAGTTGGGCAGCGCATCCATGTAGCTGTGGCTGTACCGGCCCTCGTAGTCGAGTTCCTGCCACTGGCGCACCATGCCCAGGTACCGGTTGTTCAGCGAGACGATCTTGATCGGCGTGTTGTATTGCAGGCAGGTGGAGAGCTCCTGGATGCACATCTGCACCGAGCCTTCGCCCGTCACGCAGTACACCTCGCTCTTGGGCTTGGCGAGCTTGATCCCCATGGCGTAGGGAATGCCCACGCCCATCGTGCCCAGCCCGCCGGAGTTGATCCAGCGGCGCGGCTCGTCGAAGCGGTAGTACTGGGCGGCCCACATCTGGTGCTGGCCGACGTCCGACGTGATGTACGTGTCCGCGTCCTTGGTCATGTTCCACAGCGTCTCGACGACGTATTGCGGCTTGATGACCTCGGTGTTCTTGCGGTCGTAGCGCAGGCAGTCCTTCTTGCGCCAGGCGTCGATGGATTCCCACCATGCGCCGAGCGCCTGCGAATCCGGCTTGACGCTTGATTCGCGGATCATCGCGATGAGCTCGCCCAGCACGTCCTTCACGTCGCCGACGATCGGGATGTCGACCTTCACGCGCTTGGAGATGCTCGAAGGGTCGATGTCGATGTGGATGATCTTGCGTTCGTTCTGCGCGAAATGCTTGGGGTTGCCGATGACGCGGTCGTCGAAGCGCGCGCCCACGGCGAGCAGCACGTCGCAGTTCTGCATCGCGTTGTTGGCTTCGATCGTGCCGTGCATCCCGAGCATGCCCAGGAACTTGCGGTCGCTCGCGGGGTAAGCGCCCAGGCCCATCAGCGTGTTCGTGACCGGATAGCCCAGCATGTCCACCAGGGTGCGCAGTTCCTGCGTCGCGTTGCCCAGGATCACGCCGCCGCCGGTGTAGATGTACGGGCGCTTGGCCGCCATCAGCAGCTGCAGCGCCTTGCGGATCTGTCCGCCGTGGCCTTTGCGCACGGGGTTGTACGAGCGCATCTCCACCTTGTCGGGGTAGCCGTGATAAGGCGTCTTGAGGAAGGACACGTCCTTCGGGATGTCCACCACGACCGGGCCCGGACGGCCGCTGCGCGCGATATGGAAAGCCTTTTTCATCACGTCCGCCAGCGTGCGCACGTCCTTCACCAGGAAATTGTGCTTGACGATGGGGCGCGTGATGCCGACCGTGTCGCACTCCTGGAAGGCGTCCAGGCCGATCGCCGGCACGGGCACCTGGCCCGTGATGATGACCATGGGGATGCTGTCCATGTAGGCGGTGGCGATACCGGTGACCGCATTGGTGACGCCGGGACCCGAGGTGACCAGCGCGACGCCGACGTCGCCGGTGGCGCGCGCGTAGCCGTCCGCCGCATGCACGGCGGCCTGCTCATGGCGCACGAGGACGTGCTGGATGGTGTCCTGCTTGTAGAACGCGTCGTAGATGTGCAGCACCGCGCCGCCCGGGTAGCCCCAGACGTACTTCACGCCTTCGGCCTGGAGGGTCTTGACGAGGATTTCGGCGCCGCGCAGCTCGGGCGGGGATCCGGTGTGGCCCGCCGTGGCGGCGGCCGCGGAGCTGAGCTCCGCCTTGGAGATTTCCATGATGAACCTTTGCGATTTTCTCTGACGAAAAACCTTGGGTGCCCCTCGCGCGCCCTTGTGGGGCCGGTGCGGGACTTAGAACCACTGACCATGGGCACGCCTATCGCAGCGCCGGATCAGGACTCGTTTGCCTTTTGACTTGCAGGCGGATTATCGCACTGCAGCACGGCAAGGCCAAGGAACCTCGCGGCGCGATGCGATAATTTCGCGCTGCCGACGCACCACCGGCATACGCGCAGTCCCCAAAACGAGACAGACCTGCCGCGCAGGGCCCTTCATTGGCAACCGAACGAGAACTCTCAGACTTCCTCAAAAGCGTCGAGAAGCGCGCATTCAAGCGCTCGATCTATCACGTTCGCGACGAGGAAGCCGCCCTGGACATCGTGCAGGACAGCATGATGAAGCTCGCCGAACACTACGGGGACAAGCCGCCGAACGAGCTGCCGATGCTCTTCCAGCGCATCCTGTCGAACTGCACGCTCGACTGGTTTCGCCGCCAGAAGACCCGCCGGGCCCTGTTTTCCAACATGAGCGACTTCGAATCCGCGTCGGAAGACGGGGATTTCGACTTGCTGGAAACTTATTCCTTCGCCGAAGGGTCACAGCAGGTCGAAAGCGCGGAAGATTCCACGCGGCGGGCGCAGATCTTGCGACAGATCGAATCGGAAATCCAGGAATTGCCGGCCCGTCAACGTGAAGCCTTCCTGATGCGTTACTGGGAGGACATGGACGTGGCCGAAACGGCGGCGGCCATGGGCTGTTCGGAAGGCAGTGTCAAAACGCACTGTTCACGGGCGGTCCAGGCCCTCAGCAAAGCACTGAAGGCAAGGGGAATACAACTATGACCAACTCGCCAACCATCACGCTCCAACAGGCCCAGGACAAATTCGGCCTGCTGCTCTCCCAGCGCCTGGCTGCCGGCACCGCCGACCTGCCGCGCGACATTTCCGAACGCCTGCGCGCCGCCAGGGTCCAGGCCGTGGCCCGCCGGAAACTGGAGAACGTCCGCACCGCCGGTAGCGTCGTCGCATCCGGCACCAGCGCTTCCCTGACCTTCGGCGACGAGCACATGGGCATGTGGGGCCGCATCGGCTCCGTCATCCCCCTCATCGCGCTGGTCGCGGGCCTCTTCCTGATCCATACCGTCCAGAACGATCGCCGCGCCAGCGAAGTCGCCGAGGTGGACGCCGCGCTGCTCACCGACGACCTTCCCCCGTCTGCCTATGCCGACCCCGGCTTCGTGCAGTTCCTGAAGTCCGGCGGGGAATAAGCAGGGCCCATGCCTTCCGATTGCCGCGCTGTTCCGCCCACGACCTGGCGGTGGCCTGCCGTTCCGGCAGTGATGTCGGTCGGCCTCGCGCTGGGCCTTTGCGCCTTCCAGGCGCGTGCACAACCCCAACCTTCCGCCGCGGTGCCCGCGGCCTCGGCCGCCAGTCGGGCCACTCCCGTCCGAGCGCCGGGTGCTTCGGTCGCCAGGCAGGCGGTCAAGCCTTCGACTCGCCCGCTCTGGAGCGAGCTCACGGAGGCGCAGCGCCAGGCGCTGGCTCCCCTTTCGGCCAAATGGGACGGCGTAAGCGAGGCGCAGAAGCGCAAGTGGATCGCGATGTCCCAGAATTTCCCCAAGATGCCGCCCGCGGAGCAGGCCAAGCTTCATAGCCGCATGACCGAATGGGTGGCGCTCAGCCCGCAGCAGCGCACGCAGGCCCGCCTCAATTTCGGCAAGACCCAGGAAATCTCGGCGGACGACAAGAAGGCGAAGTGGGAGGCCTACCAGGCCCTGCCTCCGGAGGAAAAGCGAAAGCTGGCCGCCGGCGCGGCGAGCAGCGCCAAGCCTCCGACGACTGCTGCCGCAGTCAAGCCTGTCCCGGCCGAGAAACTGGCCAAAGTCCCGCAGCCCAAGCCCGTCTCCAGGCCGCCGCGGATCGCCGCCGGCGCCAACCAGGTCGACCAGAACACCCTGTTGCCCCAGCCCGCCGCTGGCGCCGCCAATTGAGCGCGGCCCCGGACCTGACCGCACCGCCGCTCATCCGCCGCATGGGCGCGTGGGTGTACGAGGGAATGCTGCTGTTCGCGGTCGTCTTCATCTCCGGGTGGTTGTTCAGCACGCTGGGCCAGATGCGCGACGCCATGGATGCGCGTCGCCCCCTGCTGCAGGCATTCCTGTTCATCGTTTTCGGCATCTACTTCGCCTGGTTCTGGTCGCGCGGCCAGACGCTCGCCATGAAAACGTGGGGCCTGCGCGTGGTGGACAAGACCGGGCTTCCCATCACCCAGCGCCGCGCGCTGCTTCGCTACCTGTTGTGCTGGCTGTGGTTCCTGCCGCCGCTCGCGGCCATGGCGCCCTTCAAGCTGTCAGGCGGTGAATCCGCGGTGGTGGTGCTCGGATGGGTTGCCGTCTGGGCGATCCTGAGCCGCTTTCATCCCCAGCGGCAGTTCTGGCACGATGCATTCGCTGGAACGCGACTCGTCCCCTCCGCACCGCTCAGCCGGTGAGCCGGCGTGAAGCCGCACCCCAGCGCAGCGACAATCGATCCATGACGTCCCAACCCCAGGCGGCCTCCCCCGCCGACCAGCAAAAGCGACGGTCCGGGCTGGACCGCGTGATGCACGCAGCGGGCTTCTCGCTGGCAGGCTTGCGCGCGGGCTGGAGCGAAACCGCGTTTCGCCAGGAAGCCATCGCCGCGATCGTCATGGTGCCGCTCGCGTTCTGGCTCGGACGCGGCTGGGTCGAAGTCGCCCTGCTCGCGGGCTCCGTGCTCATCGTCCTGAGCATCGAGCTGCTCAACACCGGCATCGAGGCCGCCATCGACAGGATCGGCCCCGAATGGCACGAGTTGTCCAAGCGCGCCAAGGACATGGGAAGCGCGGCCGTCCTGTTGAGCCTGCTCGCCTGCGGCGGCATCTGGATCGGCGCCCTCTACCAGCGATTTGCGGCATGACCCCCTTCTTTTCCCTCTGCGTCTATTGCGGCTCGCGTCCGGGTGTGGAACCCGCCTTTGCCGCGACGGCCGCGCAAGTCGGGCGCTGGCTTGGCGAGCATGGCGGCCAGCTCGTCTATGGCGGCGGCAATAACGGGCTCATGGGCGTCATGGCGACGGCCGCGCTTGAAGCGGGCGCGCGTGTAGTGGGCGTCATTCCGCATGCCCTGGTCGAGAAGGAATGGGCCAAGCTCGACTGCACCGAGTTGCACGTCGTCGAGAACATGCACGAGCGTAAACGCATGATGGCCGAACGCGCCGATGCCTTCCTCGCGCTGCCCGGCGGCATCGGCACGTTCGAGGAGTTCTTCGAAGTCTGGACCTGGCGCCAACTCGGCTACCACGACAAGCCCATCGGCCTGCTCAACGAGGCGGGCTACTACGACACCCTTCTCGCTTTCCTCTGGTCCAGCGTTTCCAGCGGTTTCATGAGCGAATGGCAGATGGAGCTCATCCGCGTGGCCGGCGACGCACCGTCGCTGCTCCAGGACCTCCGGCAAGCGTCCTCCTCGGCGGCGCGCGCCACCAACTTGTCGCAGATCTGACCCGGTGCGTCAGGTCGCAGGCCTATACTGACCCGGCGAAAGGCGTCCGGAAGCATTCGATCCGGACGAAGCAACAGATGTCGGAGGCGGACCAGGCACCGCGGCTGAATCGGCTTCATGCCGTCGCCAGCGGCATCAATGCGGCAATCGTCCGCATCCCGGGAGAGGTCGACCTGTTCCGCGAAGCCTGCCGCATCGCGGTCGAGCGGGGCGGGCTCATGATGGCCTGGGTGGGCCGCGACGACCCGGCCCTCGGCAAGCTCACGCCTGTCGCGCACTGGGGCCGGGACGAGGGCTACATCGACTCCATCCACATCAGCACGGAATCGCGCTACCGCGAAGGCCAGGGTCCCGGCGGAACCGCCTGGCGCACCGGCGCCCCGTCCATCTGCAACGACATCGAGAACGACCACCAGTTCTTCGCCTATCGCGAGCAGGCGCTCGCCCAGGGCTATCGCAGCTGCGCCGCCTTCCCCCTGAAGGTCGAGGGCAAGGTCACCGCGGTCTTCCTCGTCTACGCGGCGCAGCCGCTCTACTTCGATCCGGGGGAGATGGACATCCTCACGTCCCTGGCAGAGAACCTCTCGTTCGGCCTGGAAGCGCGCGAACGCGACGTGCAGCGCCGCCAGATGGAGAGCGCGCTGCGCGCGAGCGAAGCTCGCCTGCGCGCGGTGATCGAAACCGAACCCGAGTGCGTGAAGGACGTGTCGCTGGACGGAAAGCTCATCGACATCAACCGCGCCGGGTTGCTCATGATCCAGGCGACGACGCCCGACGAGGTCGTGGGACGCACCGTCACGGACATCATCCACCCCGACGACCGCGAGGCATTCCACGCCCTGCACGACCGGGTGGCGGTGGGCGGGACCGGCGAGTTGCAGTTCAGGGCGCAGGGCCTGCAGGGCCGCACGCTGTGGATGGACACCCATGCCGTGCCGCTGCGCGGCGAGGATGGCGCGATCGCCTCGGTCCTTTACGTCACGAGGGACGTGACCCAGCAGCACGGATCGATCGAACGGTTGCGCCACCAGAAGGCGCTGCTCACGATGGCGAGCCGCCTGGGGCGCATCGGCGCCTGGGAAGTGGAGCTCGCCTCCATGGAAAACACCTGGTCCGACGAGCTCTTCAAGATCTACGAATTACCCGCGGGGCCCTCCCCTTCGCTCGAGGCGGCGCTGTCCTTCATCGCCCTCGAAGACCGTGCGCCATTCATCCGGGCGTTCGACGCCTGCGCGCGCGAGGGCACCGGCTTCGACTTCGAGCTCAATGTCTTCACCGTGAACGGCCGGCGGCTGAGCGCGCGCACGATGGGAGAAGCGGTGCGCGACAACAGGGGCACCATCCGCTGCGTCCAAGGCGCGTTCCAGGACATCACGGACCGGGTGGTGGCGGAAGAGGAAATCCGCGGGCTGGCGGAGCAGTTGGCCACGACACTGGAAAGCATCACGGACGCGCTCGTCACGGTCGATGCGAACTGGCGTTTCACCTATGTCAACCGGGAGGCCGAGCGGGTCCTGCGGCGATCGCGCGCGCAATTGCTGGGCACGGACATGTGGGAGCAATTCCCGCAGGGGCGCGGGACGGCCTTCGAGGACGCGTACCTTCGCGCGCTCAAGCAGGGAGAGACGGTGGAGCTGCAGTCGTTCTACCCGCCCCTGGACACCTGGCTGGAAATCCGCGCCTACCCATCGCGCGAAGGCGGGCTCACCATCTACTTTCGCGACATCGGGGAGCGGCTCGCCGCCCAGGCGGAGATCCAGCGCCTCAACGTCGAGCTGGAGCAGCGCGTGCGCCAGCGCACGGGCCAGCTGGAGATGGCCAACGAAGAGCTGAGGGCGTTCTCCTATTCCATCGCCCACGACCTGCGCGCGCCGCTCGCCGCGATATCCGGGTTCAGCCATGCCCTGCAGCACGAGATGGGAGGGTCGCTGGGCGATCGCGCGCGGCACTGCCTCGAGAGGATGCAGGAAGGCGTGCTACGAACCTCGGGGATGATCGACGCGCTGCTGTCGCTCGCGCAGCTGTCTCGCGCGGAATTGCGGTGGGAGCGCGTGAACCTCTCCGCCATGGCGGAAACGGCCATCCAGACCTGCCGCCTGCAGGACCCTGCACGGCGCGTCGAATCATCGGTCGAGCCGGGGCTCACCGCGCACGGCGATCCCCGCCTGCTGCAGCTCGTGTTCGACAACCTGATCGGCAACGCCTGGAAGTTCAGCGCGAGAACCGACCGCGCCGTGGTGTCCTTCGCCAGCATCGCGGGCCCGGAGGGCGAAGTCGTCTACGAGGTACGGGACAACGGCATCGGCTTCGAGCCGGCCTACGCGCAGAACCTGTTCGGCGCCTTCCAGCGCCTGCACGCGCACGGGGACTTTCCGGGATGGGGCATCGGGCTTGCGAACGTGCGGCGCATCGTCGCGCGGCACTCGGGGCGCATCTGGGCGCATTCGCGCCCGGACCAGGGGGCGTCGTTCTACTTCACGCTCGGCGACGAACCGGCGTGACGCGCCTCAGACGGCCGATTCGTCCGTCTCGCCGGTGCGGATGCGCACCACGCGCTCCACGGTCGTGATGAAGATCTTGCCGTCGCCGATCTTTCCGGTGCGCGCGGCTTTCACGATGGCGTCGACGCAGCGATCCACGTCGTCGTCCTTCACCACCACTTCCACCTTCACCTTGGGCAGGAAGTCCACGACGTATTCGGCGCCGCGATAGAGTTCCGTGTGGCCCTTCTGGCGCCCGAAGCCCTTGACCTCCGTGACGGTGAGGCCGGTGACACCGCATTCCGCGAGCGCCTCGCGGACTTCCTCCAGCTTGAAGGGCTTGACGATGGCGGTGATCTGTTTCATGTACGGTGTCCCCAATGTGCTGCTGCTGTGGTCATGCGCGGAATTTACCGGTAATAGGATAGCGCCAATCCTTGCCGAAGCTGCGGTGCGTCACGCGAATCCCCACAGGCGCCTGCCTGCGCTTGTATTCGTTGATGCGGATCAGGCGCGCCACGCGCTCGACGATCGCGCGCTCGAAGCCGGCGGCGATGATCTCCTCCACCCCCTGGTCTTCCTCCATGTAGCGCGCGAGGATGGCGTCCAGCACCTCGTAGGGCGGCAGGCAGTCCTGGTCCGTCTGGTCGGGCCGCAGCTCCGCGCTGGGCGGGCGCGTGATGATGCGTTCGGGAATCGGGTTGGCGCCCGTGCCGTAGGGGTCGTGCAGGTTGCGCCAGCGCGCAAGGTCGAACACGGTGGTCTTCAGCACGTCCTTGATCACCGCGAAGCCGCCGGCCATGTCGCCGTACAGCGTGCAATAGCCGGTGGCCATCTCGCTCTTGTTGCCGGTCGTGAGCACGATGCTGCCGAACTTGTTGGAGAGCGCCATCAGGAACACGCCGCGGATGCGGGCCTGGATGTTCTCCTCGGTCGTGTCTTCGGGCAGGCCCTTGAATTCGCCGGCCAGCGATGCCTTGAACGCCTCGAACTGCGGCGAAATGGAAATCTCGTCATAGCGCACGCCCACGCGCCGGGCCATTTCCCGGGCGTCGGTCGTCGAGATGCCGGCCGTGTAGGGCGACGGCATCATCACCGCACGGACCCTATCGGCTCCCAGCGCGTCGACGGCGACCGCCAGCACCAGCGCGGAGTCGATGCCGCCGGACAGGCCCAGAAGCACGCCGGGAAACCCGTTCTTGCCGATGTAGTCGCGCACGCCCAGCACCAGGGCATCCCACAGGTCGGCTTCGGGCGTGCGGTCGGGGGCGATCGCGCCCCGGAGCACGACCTTGCCGCCCGCAGCATCGCGGCCGGCCTGCATCATGAACACGTCTTCCCGGAAGCCGGGCGCGCGCGCCGCCAGCGTGCCATCGGCATTGACCGCGAACGAAGCGCCGTCGAAGACCACCTCGTCCTGCCCCCCCACCAGGTGCGCATACACCACCGGCACATCGAGTGCCTGCGCGCGCCCCGCCATGCGCGCGAAACGCTCGACGCCCTTGCCGACGTGGAAGGGCGATGCGTTGATGACTGCGAGCAACTCGGCTCCCGCCTCGCGCGCCAGCAAGCCGGGCTCGTCGAACCAGGCGTCCTCACAGATGAGCAAGCCCACGTTCACGCCTTCGACCTGGAAGACGCAGATGCCCTGCCCGGGCGTGAAGTAGCGGCGCTCGTCGAACACCTGGTAGTTCGGCAGTTCGCGCTTGGAATAGGTCTCGAGCACGCGGCCTTCGCTCAGCACGCTCGCCGCATTGAAGCGACGCTGCACGGCCACGGATTTGCTGCGGATGTCGCCGCCGAACGGATGACCCACCACGACGTGCAGGCCTTTCAACCCGGCCAGCTCGCGGGCCACGGTTTTCACGGCATCATCGCAGGAGGCGATGAACGCCGGGCGCAGGAAGAGGTCTTCGGCCGCGTAACCGCAGATCGACAATTCCGGCGTGAGCACCAGGCGGGCGCCCTGCGCATACGCGGCGCGCGAAGCCTCGATGATCTTTTGCGCATTGCCGGCGGTGTCGCCCACGATGAAGTCGAGTTGGGCAATGCAGAGTGTGAGGGCCATGTCAGCAGTGAAGAATGTCTCGAACGATTATGTCATCCGTGTCGCGGATTCGGCGCTCGCGGTGCCGGCACAGCCATGGAACTCGCTGCTCGCCGCGCAGGGAGAACCCAGTCCTTTCATGCGCCACGAGTACCTTGCGGCCATGGAGCAAAGCGACAGCGCAGTGCCCGCAACGGGATGGACCCCGCGCTTCATCACGCTCTGGCGCGGCGACGAGCTGCATGCCGCCTGCGCGCTCTACCTGAAGGATCACTCCTGGGGCGAATACGTCTTCGACTGGGCATGGGCCAGCGCCTACGAGCAGCACGGAATTGCCTATTACCCGAAAGCCATCGTCGCGGCGCCGTTCACGCCCGCGCCCGGCGCCCGGCTGCTCGCACGCGACGCGTCGTCACGCCGCGCGCTGGTAGACGCCGCGGTCGCGTGGTGCAGGGCGAACAAGCTGTCGTCCCTGCACCTGCTTTTCGCGGCGGCCGATGATGTCGCGGCCTGCGAGGAGGCGCGCCTCATGCTGCGCCACACCGTGCAGTTCCACTGGACGCAGGGCGGCTGGAAGAGCTTCGACGAGTTCCTCGCCAGCCTCGCGCAGGAAAAGCGCAAGAAGATCCGGCAGGAGCGGCGCAAGGTCGCCGAGGCCGGCGTCACCTTCCGCTGGGCGCGCGGCACGCACATCGCGCAGGACGACTGGGACTACTTCTACCGCTGCTACGAACGCACCTACCGCGAGCACGGCAACGCGCCTTACCTCACGCGCGGGTTTTTCGCGGCCATGGCGCGCACCATGCCGGACAACTGGCTGCTCTTCATCGCCGAGCGCGGCGGACGGCGCGCGGCCTCCAGCCTGATCGCGCTCGACGGGAACGTCGCCTACGGCCGCTACTGGGGCGCGACGCAGCGCGTGGACTGCCTGCATTTCGAAGCCTGCTACTACCAGCCGCTGCAGTGGTGCATCGAGCACGGCATCGAACGGTTCGAGGGCGGCGCGCAGGGCGAGCACAAGATGGCGCGTGCGCTCATGCCGGTCAGGACGACGAGCGCGCACTGGCTGGCCCACCCTGCCTTTGCCGATGCGGTCGAGAAATTCCTGGAGCGCGAAGGACGCGGCATCGGCAATTACCTCGAGCAGCTGGAAGCGCGCAGCCCCTTCAGGCAGGGAGCGCCCCTCGCGGAAGCTGATATAAAGCCGAGCTAGAAATACCAACGGCAAGCGGAGGAGCAAATGCCTTTCATCGGTCTGGGCCTGCATGTGGTGGTGGCGATCTTCTTCGCGGTCCATGCGATGAAGACGGGGCGCAACCTGTATTGGCTCATCATCCTGTTCAGCTTCCCCCTGCTCGGCAGCATCGTCTACTTCCTGGTCGAATACCTGCCGCATTCGCGCCTGAACCGCGGCATCAACAAGGCCGCCGGCGCGGCCATGAAATTGCTGGACCCGGAACGCGAATACCGGGAGGCCTCCGCGGCCTACGACCTCACCCCGACCGCGCAGAACAAGATCCGCCTCGCGAAAGCCGCGCTCGAGCGCGGCAACGCGCAGGAAGCCGTCCGTCATTACGACGATGCCCTGACCGGCCCGTTCGCCTCCGACCCGGAACTGCTGTTCGGGCTGGGGCGCTCGCTCCTGGCGGAAGGAAGTGCGGCCGCGGCGGTGCGCGCGTGCGATGTCGTCGCCCGCCTCTCTGCGACGCATCCCGATTACCGCCGGGACGAGACGGCGCTGCTGGCCGCCCGGGCCTTCGCCGGCGCGGGCCGCCGGGACGAAGCCGCGCGCGCGTTCGAACATGCCCTGGGCACCTACAACAACGTGGAAACGCGAGCCCGCTACATCGCGTGGCTTGCGCAGCAGGGCGACACGGCCCGCGCGTCCACGCTCATGGAAGACCTCCAGAAGGCCGCACGCCACTGGTCCTCGCATGCGCGCGACATCAACCGCGAGTGGATCGCGCTCGCCCAGGGCAGCCTCAAGGCCTGAGCGGTCAAGGCTTACCCTAGTGCCTCCGGGCCGCACGCGGGGTAACGTGCGGCGACGGAGACACCCACGATGAAATCTCTCAGCGGACTGGACGCCACGTTCCTCTACCTGGAGACGCCGGAGACGCCGATGCACGTCGGCTCGCTCAACCTCTACGAATTGCCGCCGGGCTTCAAGGGCAGTTTCCACAAGGCGGTGCAGGCGCACATCGCCAAGCGCATGCACCTCGCACCGATCTTCAGCCGGCGCCTTGCCTTCATGCCCTTCGACCTCGGGCACCCGATCTGGGTCGAAGCCGACGAGGTGGACCTCGACTTCCACATCCGCAAGGTCCCCGGGCGGCAACTCACGGTGCGGGAAGCCGAAACCATGGCGGCCAAACTGCACGGGCAGTTGATCGACCGCGAGCATCCGCTCTGGGAATTCCACATCTTCGACAACCTCAAGGCGCCGGCGGGCATGGAAGTCGAGGGCAAGCTGGTCGGCTTCTACTCGAAGATCCATCACGCCGCGCTCGACGGCAAGGGCGGCACGGTGCTGGCCAACGCCGTGCTGGACCTCGGGTCCACGCCGCGCGAGGTGGCCCCGGCGGACCCGGCGCGCAAGGGGCGCAAGGGCGGCGACCTGAAGATCGGCGAGATGATCGGCGCGGTGTTTTCGAATTCGCTCGCGCAGTACGCGAAGCTCGCGCGCTCGCTGCCGAACGCCGCCAGTTCGCTGGGCGGCGCGGTCGCGCGGCAAGCCATCGCCGGCGACGGCCGGGGCCTCGCCGGCCTGCCGCCCAGATCCCCCATCAACCTGGCGCCCCGGACGATCTTCAACGCCGGCATCACGCGGCACCGTGTGTTCGCGACGGCCAGCGTGCCCTTCGCCGAATCGAAGGCCATGGCCAAGGTGGTGGGCGGCTCGTTCAACGACATCGTGCTGTGGATCTGCTCCACGGCGCTGCGCAACTACCTCGCGAAGCACGCGACGTTGCCGAAGAAGCCCCTGGTCGCCGCGATGCCGGTGAGCCTGCGCGAGGAAAGCAACAAGGAACTGAACAACCAGGCGTCGATCACCGTGGTGGACCTGGGCACGCACCTCGCGCATCCGATGAAGCGCATGAACGCGATCATGGCGTCCACCTCCAAGGTGAAGGACGCGCTCGCGAGCCTGAAGTCCGTGCTGCCCACCGATTACCCTTCCCTGCTCTCGCCGTGGGTCATGGGCGGCGCCGCGAAGGCCCTCTTCAAGACCTACGGCAAGCGGGGCGTCGCGGACCGCCTGCCTTCCGTCGCCAACGTGGCGATCAGCAACGTGCCGGGGCCGCAGGTGCCCCTGTACCTGGCCGGCGCGCGCATGCGCACATTCCATCCCCTGTCCATCGTGATCCACGGGCTCGCGCTGAACATCACGATCCAGACCTACGCGGGCAGCGTCGACTTCGGCATCATCGGCGACAAGGACGCCGTGCCGCACGTGCACGACCTGGCCGATGCGATCGAGGCGGCGTTCGAGGAGGCCAAAGGCATTTTCGTCGCCGCAGCCGCGCCGGCACCCGCACCTGCCGCCAGGCCGCGCGCGCCCCGCAGGAAGGCGGCCAGCCCCGCCGCGCCACGCCGCAGGACCCCGGCGCGCACGGCGCGGCGCGCGGCCTGAAACGCCCTGTCATTCCCCAAGGATGCATGCATCGATGGCCACGCCCAGACGCCCCACCAACAACGACCTGCCACCGCCGGGCCTCGGCCTGCTCGCACTCGAATTCCGTGCACCCTTCGAACTCGGCTCGGTGTTGCCCGCGTGGCCCGTGCTCCAGCGCGCGCCGGCAGGCGACGGCCACACGGTCCTCGTCTTCCCGGGGCTTTCCGCGAGCGACGCAACGACCCTGCCGCTCCGCGGCTACCTGGGCACGCGCGGCTACCGCTCCATGGGCTGGAGCCAGGGATTCAATTTCGGGCCGCGCGCAGGCGTCCTGGACACGGCAAGGCGCGACCTGCGCGAGGCGTACGAGGCGAGCGGGCGGAAGGTGAGCCTCATCGGCTGGAGCCTGGGCGGCGTGTACGCGCGTGAACTCGCCAAGGAGATGCCCGAGCTCGTCCGCTGCGTCATCACCCTGGGAACGCCGTTTGCCGGCCCGCCGAAGTCGACCAATGCGTGGCGGATCTACGAACTCACCAGCGGTCGCGATATCCACAGCGAGCACCAGCAGTTCGACCTGCCCGCCGCGCCGCCGGTGCCCACCACCAGCATCTATTCGCGCACGGACGGCATCGTCGCCTGGCAGGGAAGCATCCAGCAGCCCGATCACGCCGAGACGGAGAACATCGAAGTGGTCGCGAGTCACATCGGGCTTGGCGTGAACCCGGGGGCGTGGTGGGCGGTCGCGGACCGACTGGCGCAGCCGGAAAACCTGTGGCGCCCGTTCGACCGGACCGGGCTCTACGGTATCAAGGGACTCATCTACCCCGACCCGAACCGGTCTTGAACGGGTCAGGCAGGAAGATGACGACAGGCGATGCGTGCCGCCACCGACAGGTACGGGACCTGATTGCGGCTGCAATGGAGGCATGCACTACAGCGCCAACCTCCCCCGCGAGCCCGTGACGTCCTCTGCCGTTCGCAGCGCCGCCTACGACGCCGACGAATGGGTGTTGCAGGTGAAATACGTCAACGGCCAGGTCTACAACTACTTCCGCGTCCCGCCGCTGGAGTACGAGCGCTTCCTGGAGGCGCCGTCGAAAGGAGCGCACATGAACCGCGAGATCAAGCCGTACTACGAGTACGAGTTGATGGAGGCGGAGGAGACCTCAGCCGCCTGATCGTTTAAACGCCCCTCCCCGCAACTCAGCCGTGCGCCTTGCGGTAGGCCTCGATCCCGTCCATGATTTCCTTGCGGGCCGCCTCGGGGCCTTCCCAGCCGAGGATCTTCACCCACTTGCCGGGCTCGAGATCCTTGTAGTGCTCGAAGAAGTGCGCGATGGTGTGCAGGCGCATCGGGTTCAGGTCTTCGGGCTTTTGCCACTGCGTGTAGATCGACAGGATCTTGTCCGTCGGCACCGCCAGCACCTTGCCGTCCTTGCCGGCTTCGTCTTCCATGTTCAGGATGCCGAGCGGCCGGCACGTCACCACGACGCCGGGGATCAGCGGCACCGGCGTGATGACCAGCACGTCGACCGGGTCGCCGTCGCCGCTGATCGTCTTGGGCACATAGCCGTAGTTGGTCGGGTAGTGCATGGACGTGCTCATGAAGCGGTCCACGAAGATCGCGCCGGATTCCTTGTCCACCTCGTACTTCACGGGGTCGGCGTTCATCGGGATTTCGATGATCACGTTGAACGCGTCGGGGACATGCTTGCCGGGGAACACTTTGTCGAGGGACATGATTTTTCTCGGGGAAGTAACAAAACCTAGGATTAACCCTGATTTTACTTTCGCGGGCCTTGCTTTCCCGCGCGCTGCCGCAAAAGCGTCATCTGTTTGCGCTTATATTTCGGCCGTTGGCCAATCGTCTCCGGTCGTACGGGAGCGACGAGGAAGCAACGCAGCGGGGGCATCCGCAGCGTTGCCCCCTCCAAGCGAAAACAACGGCAGGAGAAAGAAATGAACGGTAATTCGGCGCTGATACTGGCGCTCGTATGCGGCCTCGCGGCCGTGGCGTATGGCTTCTGGGCCCGCGGCTGGATCCTCTCGCAGGACGCCGGCAATGCCCGCATGCAGGAGATCGCGGCGGCCATCCAGGCCGGCGCAGCAGCCTACCTCGCGCGGCAATACAAGACGATCGCCATCGTGGGCGTCGTGCTCGCCATCCTCATCGGTGTCTTCCTCGACGGCCAGACGGCCGTGGGCTTCATCATCGGCGCGCTCCTGTCCGGCGCCTGCGGCTTCATCGGCATGAACGTCTCGGTGCGCGCCAACGTGCGCACGGCCCAGGCCGCGACGCGCGGCATCGGCCCGGCGCTCGACGTCGCCTTCCGCGGCGGCGCCATCACCGGCATGCTGGTAGTGGGCCTCGGCCTGCTGGGCGTGACCGGCTTCTACTGGTTTCTCGCGGGGAACGGCAACCTGACGCCCGACCGCAACCTCGCGGCAATCCTCAACCCGCTCATCGGCTTCGCGTTCGGCTCCTCGCTGATCTCGATCTTCGCGCGCCTCGGCGGCGGCATCTTCACCAAGGGCGCCGACGTCGGCGCGGACCTGGTGGGCAAGGTGGAAGCCGGCATCCCCGAGGATGACCCGCGCAATCCCGCCGTGATCGCGGACAACGTGGGCGACAACGTCGGCGACTGCGCCGGCATGGCGGCCGACCTGTTCGAGACCTACGCCGTGACGCTGATCGCGACCATGGTGCTGGGCGCCCTGCTCATCTCCAGCTCGGGCACCGCCGCGGTGATGTACCCGCTGGCGCTGGGCGGCGTGTCGATCATCGCGTCGATCATCGGCTGCTTCTTCGTCAAGGCGAAGACCGGGATGGTCAACGTCATGCCCGCGCTGTACCGGGGCCTCGCGGTGGCCGGCGTGCTGTCGCTGATCGCGTTCTACTTCGTCACCGCATGGCTCATGCCCGACAACGCGGTCACGGCGACGGGCACGCAGATGCGCCTGTTCGGCGCGTGCGCCGTCGGCCTCATCCTCACCGGCGCGCTGGTCTGGATCACCGAGTTCTACACCGGCACGCAGTACTCGCCGGTGCGCCACATCGCGCAGGCGTCGACCACCGGCCACGGCACGAACATCATTGCGGGCCTGGGCGTGTCCATGCGTTCCACCGCCTGGCCCGTGATCTTCGTGTGCATCGCGATCCTGGTGGCGTTCAAGCTGGCAGGCCTCTATGGCATCGCCATCGCCGCGACCTCCATGCTGAGCATGGCCGGCATCGTGGTGGCGCTCGACGCCTACGGCCCGATCACGGACAACGCCGGCGGCATCGCCGAAATGGCGGACCTGCCGTCCTCCGTGCGCGACATCACCGACCCGCTCGACGCCGTCGGCAACACGACGAAGGCCGTGACCAAGGGCTATGCCATCGGCTCCGCCGGCCTGGCCGCACTGGTGCTCTTCGCGGACTACACGCACAAGCTCGAGAGCTTCGGCCAGTCGATCAGCTTCGACCTGTCCGACCCGATGGTGATCGTGGGCCTGTTCATCGGCGGCCTGATCCCCTACCTCTTCGGCGCGATGGCGATGGAGGCCGTGGGCCGGGCCGCGGGCTCGGTGGTGGTGGAAGTGCGCCGCCAGTTCCGCGAGATCAAGGGCATCATGGAAGGCACGGCCAAGCCCGAATACGGCGTGGCGGTGGACATGCTGACCCGCGCCGCCATCAAGGAAATGATGATCCCGTCGCTCCTGCCGGTGGTGGTGCCGATCATCGTCGGCCTCGCACTCGGCCCGAAGGCGCTCGGCGGCCTGCTGATGGGCACGATCGTGACGGGCCTGTTCGTCGCGATCTCGATGTGCACCGGCGGCGGCGCCTGGGACAACGCGAAGAAGCTGATCGAGGACAACTTCGTCGACAAGGACGGCGTGACGCACAAGAAGGGCGGCGAGACGCACAAGGCCGCCGTCACCGGCGACACCGTCGGCGACCCGTACAAGGACACCGCCGGCCCGGCCGTGAATCCGCTGATCAAGATCATCAACATCGTGGCGCTGCTCATCGTGCCGCTGGTGGTGAAGTTCCATACCGGCGACATGCCCGCGCCCGCGGCCCACGCGCCGGCGCCGATGACCGCGCCGTCGGCTTCGGGCCCGGTGACCCCTTCGAAGTAGATTCGGCCCGACGAAGGAAAGGCCCGCTCTGGCGGGCCTTTCTCTTTGCGCCCCACCCTGCCCGCGATAATCGCCGCACAAGGACCCATTGCAATGACCGATCTCGTCGTCCGCCGCCTGCTCGTCGACATGGAGCAGCCCATCGCCCGCCACTGGTGCGACGGCGACGCCTTCCGCTCCGCCCTCTTCAACGCGCTGTCGATGAGCTTTCCCGTCGGCGAGCAATTCTTCATCGACTCCGTGCGCAACGGCTTCAAGGCATTGCCGCCGGGCCAGCAGGCGCAGTTCGACGCCGAGGTGAAGGGCTTCATCGGCCAGGAGGCCACGCACCGCCGCCTCCATGCGCTGTACAACGCGCACCTGGACAAGCTGGGCCTCGTCAACGACTGGGCGCCCCGCGCGGCGGCGCGCATGAAGCTGCTCGACGGCTTGGACCCGCGCCACGCCGTGGCACTCACCGCGGCCAACGAGCACTTCACCGCCATCCTCGCGGACTGGATGCTTCGCAACCCGGACCTGCTCGGCACGCAGGACCCTCGCCTGGCCACACTCTGGCTGTGGCACAGCGCGGAGGAATCCGAGCACAAGAGCACCGCCTTCGACATCTACCGGGCCCTGGGCGGCGACCATGCGTGGCGGATCACCTGGTTCCGGCGCATCACCACGATCTTCCTGGGCGACACGTTGCGCCAGACCGTGGACAACCTGCGGCGCGACGGCACGCTGTGGAAGTTCGGCACCTGGAAGAGCGCGTGGACCACCCTCTTCGGACCGCGCGGGCTGGTGCGCGAAACCTGGCGGCCGTGGCGCGAATACCTGAAGCCGGACTTCCACCCGAACCAGCAGGACAGCACACTGTCCCGGCGCTGGCTCGCGGACAACGCGAGCCGCTACACCGCCGTCGGCGCCTAGGGACGCGGCACGCGGCTTCGCGCAAAATGGCGGGATGCAGCACCACTTCATCGCCAACCAGGCGCGTGCGACCGAGTCCGGGCGCACCATTCCCGTCATCGACCCCTCGGACGGCCAACCCTTCGACGAACTCCAGCGCGGGGACGCCGCGGACATCGACAGCGCCGTGCGCGCGGCGCGCCAGTGCTACGAGGGTGTCTGGAGCAGGCTGAACGCCGCGGAGCGCGGGCGCCTGCTGATGCGGCTCTCGGAGAAGATCGCGGCGCACGCCGACGAGCTCGCCGCGCTCGAGCAGCGCGATTGCGGCAAGCCCACCAAGCAGGCGCGCGCCGACGCGCTGGCGCTGGTGCGCTACTTCGAGTTCTACGCCGGCGCCTGCGACAAGCTGCACGGCGAAACGCTGCCCTACCTCGACGGCTACAGCGTCCTCACCTGGCGCGAGCCGCACGGAGTCACGGGCCACATCATTCCCTGGAACTACCCGATGCAGATTTTCGGGCGCAGCGTGGGCGGCGCACTCGCGGCAGGCAACGTCTGCGTGGTGAAGCCTTCGGAAGACGCCTGCCTGTCGCTGATCCGCGTCGCGCAACTCGCCGCGGAAGCGGGCTTTCCCGCCGGTGCGATCAACATCGTCACGGGCTATGGCCACGAGGTCGGCGACGCGCTGGCGCGGCACCACGGGATCGACCACATCAGCTTCACCGGCAGCCCGAGCGTGGGCACGCTGATCCAGCAGGTCGCGGCGCAGCGCCATTGCCCCGTCACGCTGGAGCTCGGCGGCAAGAGCCCGCAGATCATCTTCGAGGACGCGGACCTGGACGCCGCCTTGCCCATGGTCATCAATGCGATCGTGCAGAACGCCGGGCAGACCTGCTCGGCCGGCTCGCGCCTCCTGGTGCAGCAGCCGATCTACGAGGCCCTGCTCGACCGGCTGGGCGGCATGTTCGCGAACCTGCGCGTCGGCCCCGCCGCGATGGACCTCGACGTCGGTCCGCTGATCCGCGCGAGCCAGCAGCAGCGCGTGTGGGACTTCCTGTCGGACGCGCAGGTCGCGAACATCGCGATGGTCGCGCAGGGCCAGGTGGTCGACGAAGCGCCCGAAACGGGCTTCTACCAGGCGCCCACGCTGCTACGGGACGTCCCGGTGGATCACCGCCTCGCGCAGGAAGAAGTGTTCGGCCCGGTCCTCGCGGCCATGAGTTTCAGGGACGAGGACGACGCGGTGCGCCTGGCCAACGCCACCCAATTCGGGCTCGTCGCCGGCATCTGGACACGCGACGGCGGGCGGCAGCTGCGCATGGCCAAACGCGTGAAGAGCGGCCAGGTGTTCATCAACAACTATGGCGCGGGCGGCGGCGTGGAATTGCCCTTCGGCGGCGTGAAGTCATCGGGCTACGGGCGCGAGAAGGGCTTCGAAGCCCTGTACGGATTCACGACCCTCAAGACCGTGGCGATCAAGCACAGCTGAAGCAAACGACAAATCAGGAGCATCTCCATGCGAGTCAAGGACAAATCCATCATCGTCACCGGCTCCGGGGGCGGCATCGGCGAAGGCATCGCCAAACGCCTCGCGGAGGAAGGCGCGAAGGTCATCGTCAACGACATCAACGCGGCCCTCGGCGAGAAAGTCGCCGCGCAGATCGAGGCCGCGGGCGGCACCGCATCCTTCTTCGCGGCGGACGTCACGAAGTCCGCCGACATGAAGGCGCTCGTCGACGCGGCCGTGTCGCGCCACGGCAAGCTCGATGCGATGGTCAACAACGCCGGCTGGACGCACCGCAACCGCCCCGCGCTCGAAGTGAGCGAGGACGAGTTCGACAAGTGCTTCGCGGTGAACATGAAGAGCATCTACCTCTCCACGATCCACGCCGTGCCCGCCTTCCGCGCGAACAAGGGCGGCAGCTTCATCAACATCGCGTCGACCGCGGGCATCCGCCCCCGCCCCGGCCTCGCCTGGTACAACGGCTCCAAGGGCGCGGTGATCACCACCAGCAAGTCGCTCGCGGCCGAGTTCGGCCCTGACAACATCCGGGTCAACTGCATCAACCCCGTGTTCAACCCCGACACCGGCCTGTCCGCCGAATTCGCGGGCGGCCCCGTGGACGAGGCGCGCCGCGCCAAATTCCTCGCGTCCATCCCGCTGGGCCGTTTTTCGACCGCGCTGGACGTCGCCAATGCGGCGCTCTACCTTGCGAGCGACGAAGCCGCGTTCATCTCGGGCGTGTGCATCGAGGTTGACGGCGCGCGCTGCGTGTAGGGTTGCTCGCGCAGGGCGACAATAGCGCCATGGCCGAGCGCGTCATTCCCCTCGTCGACCAGCGTGTCCGCACGCTGGCCGCCGGCGTGCCGCCCCGTGCCATCCCCGCGACGGGCCTGCTCGCCGATGCGCTGGGCCGGCCGCTGCGCGACCTGCGCATCAGCGTCACGGACCGCTGCAACTTCCGCTGCAGCTACTGCATGCCCAAGGAAGTCTTCGACAAGGACTACCCTTACCTGCCGCATTCGGACCTGCTCACCTTCGAGGAAATCACCCGCGTGGCCAGGCAGTTCGTGGCGCACGGCGTGCAGAAGATCCGGCTCACGGGCGGCGAGCCGCTCCTGCGCAAGAACATCGAGATCCTCATCGGCCAGCTGGCAGCCCTGCGCACCGTGGAGGGCGCGCCGCTCGACATCACGCTCACCACGAACGGCTCGCTGCTCGCGCGCAAGGCACGGTCCCTGAAGGACGCGGGCCTGCAACGCGTCACCGTGAGCCTCGATGGGCTCGACGACACGGTGTTTCGCCGCATGAACGACGTGGACTTCCCCGTCGCCGAAGTGCTCGCGGGCATCCATGCCGCGCAGGAAGCCGGCCTCGGCCCGATCAAGGTGAACATGGTGGTGCAGCGCGGCACCAACGAGCACGAAATCCTGCCGATGGCGCGCCGCTTCAAGGGCACGGGCATCGTGCTGCGCTTCATCGAATACATGGATGTCGGCGCCACCAACGGCTGGCGCATGGACCAGGTGCTGCCCTCTGCGGAAGTCGTGAAGCTGATCCACGCGCAGATGCCGCTGGTGCAGCTCGAACCTTCCGCGCCCGGCGAGACCGCGGAGCGCTGGGGCTATGCGGATGGCGGCGGCGAGATCGGCGTGATCAGCAGCGTGACGCAGGCCTTCTGCGGCGACTGCAACCGCGCGCGCCTCTCCACCGAAGGCCAGCTCTACCTGTGCCTCTTCGCCACGCAGGGCCACGACTTGCGCTCGCTGGTGCGCGGTGGTGCGACCGACGAGCAACTCGCCTCGGCCATCGGGCAGATCTGGCACCGCCGGGACGACCGGTACTCGCAGCTGCGCGCTTCCATGCCCGCCGACACCGGCACGGGCGCGCGTCGTGTGGAAATGAGCTACATCGGTGGCTGATATCACCCCCATTCCGCTCGAAGACATCACAGGCGTCGTGCTCGCGGGCGGCCGCGGCTCGCGCATGGGCGGCGTCGACAAGGGGCTGCAGAACTTCAACGGCATGCCCCTCGCGCTGCACACGCTCATGCGCCTGTCGCCGCAGGTCGGCGCGGCCATGATCAACGCGAACCGAAACCTCGGCGCCTACGAATCGTTCGGCGTGCCCGTCTGGCCCGATGTGCTGGCCGATTACGCGGGCCCGCTGGCGGGCTTTCTCACTGCCCTGGAGCGCTGCGAAACGCCGTGGCTCGTCACCGTGCCATGCGACACGCCGCTCTTCCCGCAGGACTTCGTGGCGCGGCTCGCCGCCGGCGCGGCGGCCCAGGGCGCGGAGATCGCGATGGCGGCTGCCCGGGAGGAAGACGGGCAACTGCGCAACCAGCCGGTTTTTTGCCTGCTGCGCGTCGAATTGCTGGAAAGCCTCGTGCAGTTCACGCATGACGGCGGCCGCAAGATCGACGCGTGGACGGGCCGGCACAAGACGGCCATCGTGCCGTTCGACGCTCCGGGCGACGACCCCCGCGCCTTCTACAACGCCAACACCCTCGGCGAGCTGCACCGGCTCGAACACCCGTGAAGACCATCGCGCAGGTCGCCGCCGAGCTGCAGGGCTACGACCCGCAGGCGCTCTCCGCCGACGCGGTCAACGAATTCCTCGCCCGGCTCGTGACACCCACCGCGGACACACAGGAAGTGCCGCTTTTCGATGCGCTCGGGCGCGTGCTCGCCACCGACCTCGTCTCCCCGATCAGCGTCCCCCCGCACGACAACTCCGCCATGGACGGATTCGCCTTCGACGGCGCGCTGCTGTCGCAGGGCGAATCGATCACGCTCGACATCGTGGGAACCGCGCTCGCGGGCAAGGCCTGGCAGGGAAGCGTCGGCCACGGGCAAGGCGTGAAGATCATGACGGGCGCGATCATGCCCGCCGGCATGGACACGGTGGTGCCGCAGGAATTCACGCAGGCCGCACCGGACGGCCGCATCACGTTCGCCTCGACAGCGGTGCGGCCCGGCGACAACCGCCGCCTCGCGGGCGAGGACCTGATGCAGGGTCGGCCGGCCCTGCGCGCAGGAGAGGTCCTCGGACCGGCCGCGTGCGGGCTCATCGCGAGCCTCGGCATTCCCCGCGTGCGCGTCATGCGCCGCCTGCGCGTGGCCTACTTCTCCACCGGCGATGAAATCCTGAGCCTCGGCGAGCCGCCGCGCGAGGGCGCCGTCTACGACAGCAACCGCTACACCGTCTTCGGCCTGCTCACGCGCCTGGGCTGCGAGGTCATCGACATGGGCGTCGTGCGCGATGACCCCGCGAAGCTCGAGGCCGCGTTCAGCGAGGCCGCGGCAGGCGCCGACGCGATCATCACCAGCGGCGGCGTGAGCGTCGGCGAGGCCGACTACACCAAGGCCATGATGAGACAGCTCGGCGACGTCGCTTTCTGGCGCATCGCCATGCGCCCCGGCCGCCCGATGGCGGTCGGGCGCCTCGGCTCGTCCATCCTCTTCGGCCTGCCCGGCAACCCGGTCGCGGTGATGGTCACCTTCCTCGCCTTCGTCAAGCCGGCCCTGCTGCGCATGATGGGCGCGGCGGCACAGCCCGCGCCGCTGCTGCAGGCGCGCAGCGAGGAGCCCATACGCAAGAAGGCGGGGCGCACCGAATACCAGCGGGGGCTGGTGACTCGCGCCCCGGATGGCGGGTTGCAGGTTCGCACCACCGGCAACCAGGGCTCCGGCGTCCTGAGCTCCATGGTCCACGCCAACGGCCTGATCGTGCTGCACCACGGCCAGGGCGATGTCGCCGCGGGGGAAGCCGTGGACGTCCTGATGTTCGACGGCGCGATCTGACCGGACCCGTCACAGTTACCAGCCGTTTCGACCGCAATCGGCGGCCCCACGGTACACTCCTGCCGAGCCAGCGCCACCGCGCGCCGGCCCCGTCAAACCGCACGCAGAGGCGGCTCGATCAGGAGGATTCATGTATTCGGTATTACCCGCCGTCGTGTCCGCCCTTTTCCTGGGCTACGGCCTCTATGTGGTCGCCGAAAAGGGCTTCAGCCGCGTCAGCACGAGCTTCTTCATCCTGTGCGTCACCACGTTCTTCTGGCAGGGCGTGTGGGCGGTGCTGTTCCAGGTGCAGGACCCTGCCATCGCGCGCATCCTCGTCAAGACGGGCTACCTGCTGATCATCTTCCTGCCCACCAGCCTCTACTGGTTCCTCGCGGAAATCTCCGAGCGGCCCGGCGAGAGGAAATGGGTGACGGCTTCCTACGCCGTCGCCGCCGTGCTGGGGGTCTTCGACGTCACGACGGACCTCTTCGTCGACGGCTGGTACCACTATTTCTTCGGCTACTACCCGAAGGCGGGGGTGCTGCATCCCCTGCACGTCCTGCAGACGGTGATCGTGGTCAACCGCGGCCTGTACATCACGTTCCTGCAGCAAAAGAGCGCGCAGCCCGGACGCCGCGTCCAGTTGCGCATGTGCATCGCCAGCCTGTTCGTGTACTTCGTCGCCGCGGTGGACTACCTGTGCAATTACGGCCTGGAGTTCTATCCCCCCGGCGTGGTGTTCATCGCCATCAGCCTGGGGCTGATCGCGGTGGCGGTCACCCGCTACGAGCTCATGAGCCCGATCGCCGTCGCGGCGACCGTCGCGCACGAGATGCGCACACCGCTCGCCTCGATCCGCATGCAGGCCGACGCCCTCACGCAGTACCTGCCCGACCTGCACAAGGGCTACGAGCTCGCCGTCGCGCACGGCCTGTGCGAGCCGGCGTTCCATCCGTCCGCATCGAAGCGGCTGGCGGACCTCTCCCACGGCATCCGCCACCAGGTGGACCGCTCCAATACCGTGATCGACATGATGCTGGCTTCGGCGCGCATGGAACAGATCGACCCGTCCGACTTCGCATCGCATTCCGCGAGCGCCTGCGTCGCCGAGGCGATCGAGACCTACCCCTTCGGCAAGGGCGAGCGAGACCGCGTGAGCGTCTCGGTCGCGGGCGACTTCGACTTCCACGGCTCCAACTCGTTGATGGTCTACGTCCTCTTCAACCTGCTGAAGAATTCGCTGTATGCGCTCAAGGCCGCCGGCAAGGGGGACATCTCCATCGCCGTCACCTCCAGCGCGGGGCGCAATGCCGTCGTCTTCACCGACACGGGCAGCGGCATCCCCGCCGCCACCGTCCCGAGGATCTTCGACGCGTTCTTCACCACCAAGAAAAGCGCCGGGGCCGGCATCGGCCTCGCCTTCTGCCGGCGGGTGGTGCAGTCGTTCGGCGGGCAGATGCGCTGCGAATCCCGCGAGGGCGAGTGGACGCGCTTCACCCTCGAATTCCCGCTCGCCGGCTCCACGGCCGCCGCGCGCGGCCAGCGGGCGCAAGTGCCCGCCGCCTGAGCGTCAGTTCTTCACCGCGTTCACCGGGAGCTCGTACTCCCGCACCTTGGACAGCACATGTTCCGGCAGGCGCTGGATGCGCTTGTCCTGCCGCGCGAACACGATCTGCTGGTAGCCGGTGGACACGACCTGGCCCGCCACCAGGAACTGGAACAGCAGGTAGAACGAACACTGCTTCACGTCGAAGGTGTTGAGCTGGCATTCCACCGACTGGAAGGGAAAGGTCTCCTGCACGTATTCCTGGTGCGCGCGCTTCGTGATGAACACCCCCATGGACTGCAGCATGTCGGCCGAGATGCACTGGTGGAACCAGCGCTCCCGGCAGATACCCTGCCACTCGAAGTAGCGTGAGAAATAAGTATTCGCGTAGGCGTTGGAATCCTTGAGGTAGATGTCGATCGTGTGCCGGAACGTCTTGGAGGCCCGGAGCTGGGGGAGCGGCTGCGGCGCGGGGCCGGGATGGAAAACGGGATGCCTGACGGTGTCTGCTACTAGCATGACTCTCTCCTGAACGTAGTTGAAATGGGCACGCGTGCGCAGCGCGCACGCGCGATGACGCCCAACTTCGGGCGGCACCCCATCAATCTACATTTCAAGCGGGCTCTTGTCGCGAAGCCGTTTTCAGCGCCAGTCGGCCCTGCCGAAGCCGTCGTGCCCGAGCAGGGTATAGAAGATGCCGAAGGTGCCGCGCGTCTGCGTGCGGCTGCCCAGCGCCGTGGAGGTGGCGTCCCGGCGGTTCCAGAGGTACTTGAAGGTCACCGCGTGCGGGCCCTTCACGCGCGCCGTGAAGGCCGCGTCCACGCGAACGATGTTGTCGTGCCCGCCCGGCCCGCTCTGCGCCTTGTTGACGAAATACTCGCGCCCGGTCAGGTCGAAGGAATAGCTGTCGCCGTGGATGATGCGCAGCGCCGCCAGCGCCTGGGGCGACACGCCATAGTGGTAGTCCTCCGCCACCCCGTTGAGCGCCCCCACCGCCGCATACCCGACGCCCGCGAGCACGGTGCCCTGGACGGCGATCCGGTCGCTCGCGCGCCACTCGCCGGTCGTCCCGAGCGACACCGCCGTCGTGGAGATCCGGAAGGTCTGCGGCGACACATAGTCGTAGGTGCCGTAGGCGCCCCAGACGCCGCGGTAGTCCTTGCCGACCTCGTAGTCGCGCCCCGCGAGGAGGCCGCGCGTCAGCACGCTTTCGAAGTTGCCGGCGGTGGTCGCCGTCGCCTCGAAGGCGAAATAGTCGAAGGGGCGGCGGTACTGGTAGCCCGGCTTGCCCGGCATCCCGTAGTCGAGGGCGAAGTTCGCCTGGAGCTCGTTGCGGTGCAGGAGCGAGGACAGGCCGGAACGGTTCTGCGCCGTCCCCATGGCGCCGACCTGCAGGCGGCTGTAATACGGTGCCTGGCGGCTGTCGAAGATCGCGCCGAGGTTCTTGCCGTACACCAGCCGGTTGAAGCCGTTGGACGGCGAGATGATCGCCGCGCCCGTCTCGCGCCAGAACGGCGACACGCCGCCGCCGTGTTCGAGCAGCAGGTTGGCCATGCGGTACAGCGCTTCGCCGAGGAAGCTGCCGCCGATGCCGGAGGCGACCTGGTCGTTGCGCGAGGGCCTGGTCTGTTCGCCCGCGATTTCCCAGCCGGCGCTGCCCACGAAGGTGAGGCCCATCGCTGGCCAGAAGTCCAGGCCCGCGGAGCGGCCGAAGCCGTGATACATCGAACCCTGGTACGGGTGGCCGAGCTGGTTGACCTTGAACGGGTCCGCGTCGACCACCCAGCTGCTGTGCAGGTTGCGGCGGATCGAATCGAGGCTCACGTCGTAATCGGTGACGCCGCTGAAGCGGTGGTTGTAGCGGTTGAGCAGGAAGTCGAACCCGAAGATCTCGAGCGCCGGCACCGTGTAGCCGGGCGCGGGCGGCGTGTCGTCCTTCGTCTCGGGCGGGGCCGTCTGCGCGGCGCACACGCCCGTCGCGAAACACAGCAGCGCGGCCATGGCGCGCAGGAAGGACGGCACGCATGAGTTGTTCATGCAGCCGATGATCTCAGAGGCTGAGCCTGGGCTGACGCCATGCCGCGTCGCTTGCGGCGTTGTCCTACAACCCGCCGGTACGGGGCTGCGTTGTTCAGAGGTCGGATCGCCGACGCCCTTTCAAACACCTGGAGTAACTCATGAAGAAGACCATCCTCGCCATCGCCAGCGCCCTGTGCCTGGGCCTCGTTTCCACCGCCGGTTTCGCAGCCTCGCACACCGGCGCTCCCATGAAGGGCGCGTCCGCCCCGATGGCATCCGCTTCGGGCAGCAAGTCCACCACCGCCCCGATGGCCGGCAGCACGTCCGCCGCCACCACCACGGCCGCCGCCGGCACGATGTCCAAGGACGAAGCCAAGGCCGCCAAGAAGAAGGCCGAAGCCGACTACAAAGCCGCCAAGGCCGCCTGCAAGCCGATGAAGGGCGCGGAAGCCAAGGCCTGCAAGAAGGAAGCCAAGGCCAACCACGAAAAGGCCGAAGCCGACATCAAGGCAGCCGCGAAGAAGTAATTCGCGCGCCTGTGCTCAGCCCAGCCTGAGCACGGCGATCGGCGGGAGGTCGCGGGAGAGGCATCGCCAGGTGCCTCCCGCGTCCTCGCTGATCCACAACCCTCCGGTGGTCGATCCCATCGCGAGCGTCTCACCCGTGCTGTCGGCCACCAACGCGTGCCGGTAGACGAGGTGGAACGCGTCCTGCTGCGGCAGGCCCTCCCCATGCACCGTGAACGTGGCGCCCCCATCGCGCGTCTGCGTCACGACCATCCTGCCGTCCACCGGCATGCGCTGCGCGTCCGAATGCGCGGGCGCGAACCATGCGCGTTCCGGATCGGCCGGATGCGCGACGACAGGAAAGCCGAAGCCGCTCGGCTGGGGCGACGCGATCGCCTCCCACCTCTCCCCGCCGTTGGTCGAACGGAAGATCCCGCCGTGATGCTGGCACCACAAGGCGTCGGGCTGCGCGCCGCATTGCGCGAGGCAATGCACGTCCTGGATGTTCGGGTCCTCGCGCC
Source organism: Caenimonas aquaedulcis (assembly GCF_015831345.1). Lineage (NCBI taxonomy): Bacteria > Pseudomonadati > Pseudomonadota > Betaproteobacteria > Burkholderiales > Comamonadaceae > Caenimonas > Caenimonas aquaedulcis. Next base: position 840,848 of record NZ_JADWYS010000001.1, read on the forward strand.
GCTCGGGCGGCATGAAGTCGGCGAACATGCCCGAGGAGGTGTTGTCCCAGGTCTTCCCGCCGTCGCGGGTCTGCCAGACGCCGCCGCAGGAGATCGCGATCGTCACATGCGACGAGTCGCGCGGGTCCACGAGGATCGAGTGGATGCCCGGCCAGTCGTAGCCGCCGCCGAACCACAGCTTGCGCTCCGGCCGCAGCCACAGGCTCTCGACCAGCTGCCAGCTCGCGCCGCCGTCGCGCGAGGTGAAGAGGCCCGCCGGCAGGCAACCCGCCCAGAGGCGCCCGTCGGGCGAGGCCGCGAGCGACCAGACCTGGTCCACCGTCCAGGGCATCGTGTCGTCCTTCCACTCGCCTTCGGTGGGCTTGGGCGGGAATGCGGGCGCCGCGACTTCCTTCCAGTCGGCGCCGGCGCCGTCGGTGCATTTCCACACCTTCACGCCGAAGTGACCGAGCCGCAGCGCGGCGTGCCAGGCGCCGTCGTACGGGTTGGCGAGGAACTGCGTGACGGGCTCGCCCGGAAAGCGCGGGGCGCCGAGGCGCCAGCCGTCGTCGAGCCTGGTGGCGACGAAGAGCCCCTTGCGGGTCCCGACCCAGAGCGTGCGTGCCGATGCCATGCCGTCAACCTCCTGTGAGCGCCTGGATCACCATGACCTTGTCGTCTTCCGCAAGCGCAATGTCCAGCCGCGCGCGGTCGGCGATCATGGCCGCGTTGACGAAAACGGCCACATGCTTGCGCACGCAGCCCTGCTCGTCAAGCACGTAGTTGCGCATGGCGGGGGCGGCTTCGAAAGCCGCGGAAAGCGCGTCGCGCAGGGTGGCAGCCTCCACGCGCTGGGGCGGGCAGGCGACGTGACGGGTCAGCGCAGGGGCAAATTCGACCGTGGGCATGTTGCGTCCAAAAAAAATCCCGGACGTCTACTTCGCAATCAGCCCGCCACCCTCCGCCTTCGGAAAAAGCCGCTTGCCGATCGCATCGAGGTCCTGCACCGGCCCGCGACCGCTGTAGCGGTCCAGTGCCAGGTAGATCGCCGGGGTGATGTACAGCGTGATCACCTGCGAGAAGATCAGCCCGCCCGCGACCGCCAGGCCCAGGGGCTGGCGCAGCTCGGCGCCCGCGCCCAGGCCCAGGGCCATCGGCAAGGCACCCATCAGCGCGGCCATCGTGGTCATCAGGATCGGGCGGAACCGAAGGCGGCACGCCTCGCGGATCGCGTCGGGTGGCGACATGCCCTGCGTGCGCTGCGCGTGCAGCGCGAAGTCGATCATCATGATCGCGTTCTTCTTCACGATGCCGATCAGCATCAGGATGCCGATGGTCGCGATCAGCGTGAGGTCGAAGCCGAAGATCTTCAACGCGAGAAGTGCACCGACAGTGGCCGACGGCAGGCCCGCGAGAATCGTGAGCGGATGGATGTAGCTCTCGTACAGCACGCCCAGCAGCACGTAGATCACGAGCAGCGCGGTGACCAGGAGGATGGCCTGGCTGCCCTGCGAATCCTGGAACACCGCCGCATCGCCGCCGTAGCTGGTGATGATGCTCGGGGGCAGCTTCAGCTCCTGCTTGAACCGGTCGATCTTGTCCGTCGCGACGCCCAGCGGCGTGTCCGGGGCGAGGTTGAAGGAGATCGTGATCGCCTGCAGCTGGCCCTGGTGGTTCACCGCCGTGGGACCCACCGTGCGTTCGACCGTCGCGATGGAAGACAGCGGCACCAGCGCGCCGCTCTTGCCGCGCAGGTTGATGGTCGCGAGGCCCGCCTCGAATCGGCGGTCCGCGTCCGCCGCCTCCAGGATGACCGAGTAGCTGTTGGCGGCGCTGTAGATGGTGGACACCTGGCGCTCGCCGAACGCGTCGTACAGCGCGTTGCGCACGTCGCCGATCTGCACGCCCAGCAGGTTGGCCTTGTCCCGATCGATGCGCAGCGACGCCTGCAGGCCGCGGTTCTGCGAATCGCTCGTGATGTCGCGGAACGCCGGGTCGGCGCGCATGCGCTCCATCATCCGCGTGGACCAGTCGGACAGCGCATCCGCGCTCACGCTCTGCAGCGAGTACTGGTAACGGCTCTTGCTCTGCCGGCCGCCCAGGCGCAGGTTCTGCACCGGCTGCATGTACACCGCGATGCCGGGCACGCTGCGCGCGGCGCGCCGCAGCGAGTCCATCACCGCGGGCATCTTCGCGCGGTCGCCGCGGGGCTTGAGCACGATGAACATGCGCCCGCTGTTGAGCGTGCCGCCGCCGCCCGCGCCGATGAAGGACGTCATGTCCTGCACGTTCGGGTCGGCCTTGAGCGCCGCGGCGACGCGGTCCTGCAGTTCGAGCATCGCGGGGAAGGAGATGTCCTCCGACGCCTCCGTGGTCACCTGGATCTGCCCGATGTCTTCCTCGGGGAAGAAGCCCTTGGGCATGGTCGTCGCGAGCCAGCCCGTGAGCACGAAGGTGCCGAGCGCGACCAGCAGCATGAGGGTGCGATGGCCGAGCGTCCAGTCGAGCGTGCGCATGTAGAAGCCGTGCACGCCGCGGAACATCCGCTCGAACGTGCGGCCGACCCAGCCGCCCGGCGCGTGGACCTTGCCGTCCGCCTCGTGCCCGTGGTCCGCGCCGTCGCCCTCCTCCGGCTTGATGAAGCGGCTGGCCATCATCGGCACCAGAGTGAGCGACACCGCGGCGGACACCAGCACCGCCAGCGACACCACGACGGCGAATTCGTGGAACAGCAGGCCGATCACGCCGGGCATGAAGAAGATCGGGATGAACACCGCGACGAGCGACACGGAGATCGACACGATCGTGAAGCCCATCTCCCGCGCGCCCTGCAGCGAGGCCTTCATGGGCGCCATCCCGTCCTCGATGTGCCGCACGATGTTCTCCAGCACCACGATCGCGTCGTCCACCACCAATCCCACCGCGAGCGTGATGCCCAGCAGCGACACGTTGTCCAGGCTGTAGCCGAAGGCGTAGAGCAGCGACATGGCGCCGATCAGCGAGATCGGCATGGTCACCGCCGGGATGAGCGTCGCCATCACGCGGTGCAGGAACAGGTAGATCACCAGCACCACCAGCAGCACGGTGGCGGCCAGCGTGAGGTTCACGTCGTGCACGGCCTCGCGGATGGAGGTGGAGCGGTCGTTGAGCACCGTGATGTTGATCGACTGCGGCAGCTGCGCGCGAAAGAGCGGCAGCAGCTTCTTGACCGAGTCCACCACCTGCACCGTGTTCGCGTTCGGCTGGCGCTGGACGGACAGCAGGATCGCGCGCTGCCCGTTGTAGCTGGCGGAAGTCTTCACGGACTCGTAGCTGTCTTCCACGGTCGCGACTTCCGACAGGCGCACCGGCGCCCCGTTGCGCGAGGCGATGATGATCTCGGAGAACTCCTTGGCGTTGCGCATCTGCGCGTTGGCCTGGATCGTGAGGGTCTGGCGCGGCCCGTCGAGCACGCCGATCGGCGTGTTGGAGTTGGACGACTTGATCGCGGCCGCGAGCTCCTCGAGCGTGATGCCGCGCGCGTTCAGCATCTCGGAATTCGCGCGCACACGCACCGCGAAACGCTTCTGGCCGTTGACGTTCACTTGCGCCACGCCGTCGATCGTCGAGAGCGTCGGCGCAATCAGGTTCTCGGCGTAGTCGTTGAGCTCCGAGAGGCCCATGGACGGCGAGTCGAGCGCGATGAAGAGCACCGGCGCATCGGCGGGGTTCACCTTGCGGTAGGACGGCAGCTGCGTCAGCTCCGCAGGCAGCTGGCGCTGCGCGCGCAGCAGCGCGGCCTGCACGTCGACGGCGGCGGCGTCGATGTCGCGGGAGGATTCGAACTCCAGCGTGATCTGGCTGATCCCCAGGGTGTTGGTCGAGCTGATCAGCTTCAACCCCGCAATGGTGGAGAACTGCTTTTCCAGCGGGAGCGCGACGGAGGCCGCCATGGTGTCGGGGCTCGCGCCGGCGAGCTGCGCGTTCACGGAAATGACGGGCGTGTTGTAGCTGGGCAGCGCCGCGATCGGGATGCGCAGGTAGGCCAGGATGCCCGCGACCACGAGCGCCGCGCTGAGCAGCACCGTCATCACGGGACGCCGGATGCACAGCTCGGAGATGTTCATGCCTCGGCCCTCCGGTTCAGGTGGGGTCCCTGCGCGCGGCCAGCAGGGCGCTGGCCGGGGCGCCCGCCGAACTGGCCGCGCCGCGTGCGCCGCTGGCGGCGCCCTTCGCAGCCGGCGCGCCGGATGGCTTCTCGATCCGCACGCGCGAGCCCGGCCGCAGGTTCTGCTTGCCTTCGAGGACGATGCGCTCGCCCGGCTGCAGGCCCTTCACCACGGCCTTGTCGGCGAAGGAATAGTCGATCTCCACCTTGCGCGGCTGCACGGCATCGTCCTTCACCACGTACACGATGCGGCCATTGGGGCTCGTGATGATCGCGGCGAGGGGCACCACCACCGCATCCTTGATGGTGCGGACCGTCACGCTGGTGTTGACGTACTGCCCGGGCCACAGCAGGTGTTCGCCGTTGTCGAATTGCGCCTTCGCGCGCACCGTGCCCACCTGCGGGTCGACCGTGTTGTCCACGAAGCTCAGCGCGCCCCGCAGGGGCGCGGGCTTGCCCGGGATCATGGCCAGCACGGGCGAGCGCGCCTTCGACGCCTGCAGCAGGTCCTGCAGGCGCCCCTCGGGCACCGGGAAGGACACCGCGATCGGGTCGAGTTGCGTGATCGTGACCAGCGAAGTCGCCGGCTGCGCGAGCGTGCCCGCGAACACGGCGATGGCGCCGGTGCGCCCGGCGATCGGCGCGCGGATCTCGTCGAAGCTGAGCGCCACGGCGGCGGACTGGACGGCGGCCCGGTCGGCGGCGACCGTGGCGCGCTGCGCCTCGACCTGGGCGAGCACCGTCTCGGTCGCGCTCTTGGCGATGAAGTTCTGCGCGAGCAGTTCCTGGCTGCGCTTGTACTGGCGCTCGAGGTCGGCCAGCGTGGCCTCGTCCTTCTGCTGCTGCGCCTTCGCCTTCGCGAGGTTCGCCTGGTCGGCGCGCGAATCGAGCGTGAAGAGCGGCTGGCCCGCCTTCACGAAGTCGCCCTCCTTCACGTGCACCTTCTGGATCATGTTGCTCACCTGCGGCCGCACGTCCACGCTGTTGAGCGACATCACGCTGCCGTTGACGGTGACGTCCACCGGCACGTCCTGCTTCTGCGCGACGGCCAGGGTGACCAGGGCCGCGGGCCCGGTCGATCCGCTTGCGCCGGGTGCCGGCGCCCCGGCGGCGCGGCCGTCCGCGGCGACCGCGCCGGACACAGGCGCATTGCTCGCGTGGTACCACCAGGCGGCGCCCGCAACGAGGGCGATGCCGGCGGCGCCGGCTGCGATATGGAGAGCTTTCAGTGCCATGAGGGTGAGAGCCTGCCCAACGGGGCGGAGTTCGTTTTGTTGTTGCCGAAAGACAACTTGCCAATGTATCAGCAGCATGCCGACACACCATCCGCGTTTCGCCTAGCCGCGCCCCCGAGTCGCGCCCGCGCGACCCGGTTTTACCCGCGCTTTACACGGGTGCTAGGCCGGCGGCGGCCGCCGGCCCATCGCCACTTCGACGCCCAGGTTCGCCAGCCGGTCCGCGTGCTCGTTGCCGGCGTCGCCGTTGTGGCCGCGCACCCAGCGCCACTGGATCTTGTGGCCCGCGCCGTTGACGAGCGCGTCGAGCTCCTGCCAGAGCTCCACGTTCTTCACGGGCTGCTTGGTGGACGTGCGCCAGCCCTTGGCCTTCCAGCCGGGCAGCCACTCGGTCATGCCCTTGAGCACGTACTGGCTGTCCACATGCAGCGTCACGGCGCAGGGCCGCTTGAGCGCCTCGAGCGCCCGGATCACGGCCAGCAGTTCCATTCGGTTGTTGGTCGTCTGCGGCTCCCCGCCATAGAGCTCTTTTTCAGTACTGCCGGAGCGCAGCACGGCGCCCCAACCCCCGGGGCCGGGATTGCCCTTGCAGGCGCCGTCGGTATAGATCACGATGTCGTTCAAGTCGTCTCTTTCGAATGGATGCCGTGCCCGCTGTTGACCATGGGCACGGGCGCGGTGGAAATGGCGGGCGCCGTCTTCCAGGCGCGCCCGATGAGCTTGATGCCCCGCACGCGCTTGACCGCGACGAGGAAATAGACGGCGCCGAAGATCGGCCACCAGCGGTCGCCCGCGAGATCCATCCAGTCCCAGCGTTCGAGCCACTTCTCGCTTTTGAACGCCGGCCGGTAGCAGCCGAAGTTGCTGGACTCGACCTCGAAGCTCAGCAGGCGCAGCCAGTCGCGCAGGCGCCAGTAGCCGATGAATTCCCCCGCGTCCGGCAGGAAGAGCTCGCCGAAGCCCAGCCGCTGGTACAGGTGCGCGCGGCGCTGGCGCAGGCCCCAGAGGCTCGCGGGGTTGAGGCAGCAGATCACCACGCGGCCCTCCGGCACCAGCACCCGCTCGACCTCGCGCAGCGTGGCGTGGGGGTCGGCGTTGAGCTCCAGCGAATGGGGCAGCACGACAAGGTCCAGGCTGTTCTCCTCGAAGGGCAGCGCGGCGAAGTCGGTCACGAGCGCGGCGCGGGTCCGGGCGCCGGCATCGTGCCCGTCCACGGCCAGCCATTTGTGCGGCATCCGGTTGGCGGCGAGCGTGTCGAGCATCGGCAGGCCCAGCTGGACCGCATGGAACCCGAAGACGTCCGAGACCGCACGGTCGAACTCGGCCCGCTCCCAGGCCAGCAGGTAGCGGCCCGGCGGGGTTTCGAACCACTGCTGCATTCCTATAATCGGGTCGCTCATGAAGTTAATACCGCTACCGGCCTTCCAAGACAATTACCTGTGGGTGCTGCACGATGGGCACGATGCCCTCGTGGTGGATCCGGGCGACGCCGCGCCCGTGCTCGCTTACCTGCAACAGGCTGGCCTGCGGTTGCAGGCGATTCTAGTCACGCACCACCACCCCGACCATATCGGCGGGGTCGATGCCGTGCGCGACGCCACCGGCGCGAAGGTCTACGGCCCTGCGCGCGAGACCATTCCCGAGCCCCTGCAGCGCCTGACGGAAGGCGACGCGATCGAGGTGCTGGGGCTGAAGTTCTCCATCATCGACGTGCCGGGCCACACCTCCGGGCACATCGCGTACTACTGCAGGGAAATGGACGGCAAGCCGCTGCTCTTTTGCGGCGACACGCTCTTCTCCGGCGGCTGCGGGCGCCTGTTCGAAGGCACGCCCGCGCAGATGCTCGATTCGCTGGACAAGCTCGCCGCCCTCCCCGGGGAAACCCGGGTGTGCTGCACACACGAATACACATTGAGCAACCTGAAATTTGCACGCGCGGTGGAACCCGGCAACGCCGAGCTGATCCATTACATCGAGCGCTGCGAGAAGCTGCGCGAACAAGGGCTGCCGACGCTCCCGTCGTCGGTCGCCCTGGAAAAACAGGTCAATCCCTTCCTGCGCACACGCCTTCCCGGCGTCGCCCAGGCCGCGCGCGCACACGATGCCGCCACCCCCTCGGATGACGTCGCGGTCTTCGCGGCCATCCGGCAATGGAAGAACGAGTTCAGATGAAGGTGTTTCACGTCGCAGCGCTCGCGAGCCTGCTCTGGCTCGCCGGCTGCGCCACCCCCGTGGCAACCGACAAGCCCGCCCCTCCCGCCGCCGCCGCGGCGCCCTCCACCCCCGCTTCCGCCGCCGTCGCGAACGCACCCGCCCCGGCTTTCATTCCCGGCGGGCCGCTTCAGCCCATCACCCCCGCCGACGCGGCTTCGCGCGGCGTCGCGCAACTGCAGCCGCCGGCGGACTTGTGGGAACGCATCCGCCGCGGCTTCGCCATGCCCAACCTCGAGAGCGACCTCGTGCGCCAGCAGGAGCAGTTCTATTCCACCCGGCCGGAGTACATGCAGCGCATGACCGAGCGCTCGAAGAAATACCTCTTCCACATCGTCGAGGAACTCGAGCGCCGCAACATGCCCACCGAGCTCGCGCTGCTGCCCTTCATCGAGAGCGCGTTCAACCCGCAGGCCGTGTCCAGCGCGCGCGCCGCCGGCATGTGGCAGTTCATGCCCGCGACCGGGCAATACTTCGAGCTCAAGCAGAACGTGTTCCGCGACGACCGGCGCGACGTGCTCGCATCGACGCGCGCCGCGCTCGACTACCTGCAGAAGCTCTACGGCATGTTCGGCGACTGGCACCTCGCCCTGGCCGCGTACAACTGGGGCGAAGGCAGCGTGGGCCGCGCGGTGCAGCGCAACCAGCGCGCCGGCCTCCCGGCCGCCTACGTCGACCTGAACATGCCCGGCGAAACGCGGATGTACGTGCCCAAGCTGCAGGCGGTGAAGAACATCGTCGCGAACCCGGACGGCTTTCGCACCGAACTTCCGCTGATCGAGAACCACCCGTACTTCCAGAGCGTCACCGTTCCGCGCGACATCGACGTGCAGCTTGCCGCGCGGCTGGCCGACGTGTCGATCGAGGACTTCAAGGCGCTCAACCCCTCCATGAACCGCCCCGTGATCCTCGCGGCGGGCACGCCGCAGATCCTGCTGCCCTGGGACAACGCCAAGGTCTTCGAACGCAACTTCGATGCGTACTCCGCGGGCCAGTACGCCAGTTGGACGGCATGGAGCGCGCCGTCCACGATGTCCGTCGCCGAAGCCGCGAAACGCACCGGCATGAGCGAAGCCGACCTGCGCAGCGTGAACACGATTCCCCCTCGCATGCTCATCAAGGCGGGGTCCGTGCTGATCGTTCCGCGCTCGGCGAAGATGCAGAACGACGTGGCGAGCCATGTCGCGGACAACGGCCAGCTCAACCTCGCGCCCGAATCCGTCACGCGCAAATCCACGGTGAAAGCCGGCAAGCGCGACACCGTTGCGAGCATCGCGCGGCGCTATCGCCTGAGTCCCGCCCAGGTGGCCGAATGGAACGGCGTGAGCGCGTCGGCTGCTTTCCACGCGGGCCAGCAGGTCGTGGTGTACCTCCCGGTACGCGCAAGCGCGCGGCACACGCCGCGTGCGGGCGCCAAGGCGGCAGGGCATGGCGGCTACAAGGCGAGCAAGGCGTCCCCCGGCCGCCGCACGGCCAAGCCCGCGCACAAACGCTGAGGCCCCACCGCAGAGCTACATCCGGCCACAACTGCCGCGCAGGACTCCTCCGACGGGGATTGCCGCCCTGCGCCGATGTGCTCGACAGTCGTGCCGATCCACACTGGTTGCACTGCTCTAGAAAGGAGTCAACCATGTTGAAAAAGACTTTGATGAGTGCCGTCCTGGCCGCCAGCGGCGTGGCCGCCTTGCTGCCGATGGCCGCGAGCGCGCAGCAATACATCGTGCGCGTGGCCCCGCCTCCGGCCATCGTCGAGACGGTGCCGGCGCCCCGCCCGGGCTACGTGTGGGCGGAGGGCCACCACGAATGGCGCGGCAACCACTACGTGTGGGTGCAGGGCCACTGGCTGCGCGAGCGGCCGGGCTACGCCTGGAACAACCCGCACTGGGTCCAGCGCGGCAATGGTGAATGGGTGCTGCTGGGCGGCAACTGGGACCGCCACGAGCGCCAGGCCTACCGCGACCGCGACCGTGACGGCGTGCCCAACCGCTGGGACCATGACCGCGACGGCGACGGCGTGCCCAACCATCGCGACCGCTACCCCGGCGATCCGCGCCGCAGCTGATGCGCACGTGATCCGTGACTGAAGGCCCGGCCCCGCCGGGCCTTTTTTCATGCGGGCGTGAATCGATCACGCACGGTCCCTCTTTGCCGCGTGTAGGGCGCGGCCTACGCGCCGGCAGCAGCTCAGCGCTTATGCTCATTGCCCAGTCACCGGAGCCTGCGCATGAACGCGAACGACAAGAACAACCCTTCACCCTCTCCCGAATCCGCCGGCCCGTCCCGCCGCCGCTTCGTCGCTGCGACCGCCGCGATGGCGCTCGGCTCGGGCCTCGGCCTGTCCGCTTGCGGCGGGGGACACGACGAGGACAAGCAGCTCTTCGGCTACGGTGTCGCCAGCGGCGACCCCCTGTCCGACCGCGTGATCATCTGGACGCGCGCCAACAACACCGGCGGCGCGGTGCCCGTGGAGTGGCAGGTGGCCACGGACGCCGCATTCGCGAACGTCCTGAAATCCGGCACGGCCACGGCGGACGTGAGCCGCGACTACACCGTGAAGGTGGACGTGACGGGCCTGCAGCCCGCGACGACCTACTTCTACCGCTTCAAGGCGGGCGGCAACTTCTCGCCGACGGGCCGCACCAAGACCCTGCCCGTCGGGAACCCGCAGCAGGTGAAGATCGGCGTGTTCTCGTGTGCCGCGTATTCGCTCGGCCAGTTCCACGCGTATGCGCATGCGGTGAACCGCGGCGACCTGGACGTCGCGCTGATGCTCGGCGACTACATCTATGAAACCGGCCTCACGAACGTCGAGCAGGCGGCGGCCTTCGCGCTCGGCCGCGAAGCCGACCCGCAGGGCGAGTTGCACACGCTCTTCGAATACCGCCAGCGCTACGCGCGCTACCACACCGACGCCGACCTGCGCGCGCTGCGCGCGAGCATGCCGATCATCGCGGTGTGGGACGACCACGAGATCGTCAACGACACCTGGCGCGACGGCGCGGGCGGGCACGACCCGGCCACCGAAGGCAGCTTCGCCGAGCGGCGTGGTTCCGCCGCGCAGGCCTGGCACGAGTGGCTGCCGACGCGCGACGACCCGGACCCGCTGAAGATCTACCGCTCCTTCGACTTCGGCAACCTGCTGTCGTTGCACATGCTGGACACGCGCGTGGTGGGCCGCGATGCGCCGCTCAATCGCGACACCTTCCTCACCACGGCGGACGCACCCGGCCGCCAGTTGCTCGGCCCGGTGCAGGCCGCCTGGCTGGACGCGCAGATGCAGGCGTCCACGGCGACCTACCAGGTGCTGGGCAACCAGGTGCTGATGGGCCGCATGCGCATCCCGCTGTCCGTGTACGACAACTTCACCGAGGACAGCATCAACGAATTCCTGGTCGCGCTGGACACGCCCGCGGCGTCGCGCACGCCCACGCAGGCGGCGCTCGTCGCGCAACCGCGCATCGGCTACGAACTCACCAACTGGGACGGTTTCGGCGCGGCGCGCGAAGCGCTCTTCGCGAGCGCGCGCGCCAAGGACAAGAACCTCGTCGTCGTCTCGGGCGACAGTCACAACGCGTGGGCGAGCAACCTGAAGGATGCGTCCGGCGCCAGCATCGGCGTGGAGTTCGGCACGCCCTCGGTCACATCCACCGGCCTGGAGATCACGCACACCAACGTCGGCCGGCAGTTCCTCGCCGATTCGTTCGTGCGCATGATCCCCGACCTGAAGTTCGCGGAGACGAGCCATCGCGGCTACCACGTCCTCACGCTGACGCCGGCATCGGCGACCGGTGAGTGGGTCTTCGTGAGCTCCGTGTTCGACAACTCGTTCACGGCGTTCTCGGGGCCGGTGCTGCGCATGCTGCCGGGTGCGGCGAACCGCGTGCTCGTGCCCGCGTAACGCGCGTCAGAGCTTCTCGGTCTCCCCGGTCCGCGGCTGCCACTTCATCAGCCGCTTCTCGATGCGCCCGACGAAGCCATCGAGGACCAGTGCGCACGCGGTCAGCACCACGATGCCCGCGAATACCGTGTTCACGTCGAAGGTGCCCTCCGCCTGCAGGATCAGGTAGCCCACGCCGCGCGCGGAGCCGAGGTACTCGCCCACCACAGCGCCGACGAATGCGAGGCCCACCGAGGTGTGCAGGCTGGAGAACACCCAGCTCGTCGCGCTCGGCAGGTACACCGTGCGCAGCAGCTGCTTCTGGTTGGCGCCCAGCATGCGCGCGTTCGCGAGCACGACGGGGCTCACCTCCTTCACGCCCTGGTAGACATTGAAGAAGACGATGAAGAACACGAGCGTGACCGCCAGCGCGACCTTGCTCCAGATGCCCAACCCGAACCACATCGCGAAAATCGGCGCGAGGATCACGCGCGGCATGGAGTTCGCCGCCTTGATGTAGGGGTCGAGGATGGCACTGGCCGTCGGCGCTAGCGCGAGCCAGAGTCCGAAGACCAGACCGAGCACGGTGCCGATCGCGAACGCGAGCACGGTCTCGAGCAGCGTCACGCCCAGGTGCAGGTAGATGTCCGCGCGGCCGGGCAGGCCATCGGGGAAGAACCGGTTCTCCCCGACGGTGACCGGCATGAACCACGACCAGATGCGGCCCGCCACCTTGACGGGCTCGCCGATGAAGAACGCGGTCTGTTCGTTGCCCGAGGCGAGCTGCCAGACCGCGAGCATGACGATCAGCACGCCGACCTGCCACGCGCGCAGGTTCCTGCCGGACGGTTTCAGCGACGCGAGAAAGCTCATGCCGCCTTCCTCAACTGCTGCGCGTAGCCCTTGAGCACCTCGTCGCGCAGCACGTTCCAGATCTGCGAGTGCAGTTCGACGAAGCGCGGGAGGTTGCGCACTTCCGCCACGTCGCGCGGCCGCGGCAGGTCGATCTCGAACTCGCCGATGGGGTGCGTCGCGGGCCCGGCCGACAGCACGACCACGCGGTCGCTCATCGCGATCGCCTCGTCGAGGTCGTGCGTGATGAAGAGCACCGCCTTTTTCTTCGCGGCCCACAGCGCGAGCACTTCGTTTTCCATGAGCTGGCGCGTCTGCACGTCGAGCGCGCTGAAAGGCTCGTCCATCAAGATGATGTCCGGGTCCAGCGCGAGCGTCTGCGCGAGCGCCGTGCGCTTGCGCATGCCGCCGGACAGCTGGTGCGGGTAACGGTCCCCGAACTCGCCCAGGCCCACGCGCTCCAGCCAGGCCTGCGCCTGCGCGCGCGCCTGGTCGTCGGGCACGCCGCGGTACTGCAGGCCCACCATCACGTTGGCGATGCAGCTGCGCCAGGGCATGAGCGCCTCGGCCTGGAACATGTAGCCCGCGCGCGCATTGATGCCGCGCAGCGGCTCGCCGAACACGCGCACGTCGCCCGAGGATGCGTCGAGCAGGCCGGCGCCGATGTTCAGCAGGGTGGATTTGCCGCAGCCCGTGGGCCCGACAACGGAGACGAATTCGCCGGCGCGGATGCGCAGCGTGGTGTCGGAGACCGCGGTGTACCCGCCGCCCTCCCCATCGGGCGCGCGGAAGGTGACGGTGATGCGATCGAATTCGAGCGCGTAGGCAGACATCGCGTGGGCCCGTCGACCTACGCCTTGAACTTGTCCTTGGCGCGGCGCGCGAACTCGTTGGTGTAGGTCTTGCCCAGCTCGATCTTCTCGGCCTTGATGCTCGGATCGAAACTCGCCAGTGCGCGCAGCGCGGTGCGCGTGCCTTCTTCGGGGATCATGCCGTCCACCGCGATCGCCTCACGCACCTTCGCAAACGATGCAAGGTACAGCGCGCGGTCGCCGAGCAGGTAGCTCTCGGGCACGGTCTTGATGATGTCGCTCGGGCCCGCCGTCTGCAGCCACTTGAGGCCATGCACGATCGCATTCGCGAGCGCCTGGCAGGTGTTCGGATTGGCCTTGACGAAGTCGGAGTGCAGGTAGAAGCACGCGGCCGGCATCGGGCCGCCGAAGACTTCCTGCGTGCCCTTGAGCGTGCGGGTGTCGCTGATGATCTTCACGTCGCCCTTCTGTTCGAGCATGGTCATCACCGGGTCGATGTTGCTCATCGCGTCGATCTGGCCCGAGCGCAGCGCGGAGAGCGCACCGGCGGACGTGCCCACACCCACGTAACTCACGTCGGTGGCCTTGATCCCGGCGCGCGAGAGCAGCAGGTTGGCCATCATGTTCGTGGAGGAGCCTGGCGCGGACACGCCGATCTTCTTGCCCTTCAGGTCGGCGAGCGTCTTGTAGTTCGGCATCGCCTTGGTGGAGACGCCCATCGCGATGGCAGGTGCCCGGCCCATTAGGACGATCGCCTGGATGAACTGGTTCTTGCTCTGCATGTTGATGGTGTGCTCGTATGCGCCGCTCACGACGTCGGCGGAGCCGCCCACCAGGGCCTGCAGCGCCTTCGCGCCACCGGCGAAATCCGAGATCTCGACGTCGAGACCCTCGGCCTTGAAGTAACCCAGCTGCTCCGAGATGGTCAGCGGCAGGTAGTAGAACGACGCCTTGCCTCCGACAGCGATGGCGATCTTGCTTTTCTCGAGCTTGCCCTGCGCGCGCAGCATGGGCGCAGCGAGGGCGGCGGCGCCCAGGAGCGCGGCGGAAGTGAAGGTGCGGCGATGGATGTGCATGGATTTCATGGGACAGAACCTCTTGGTGGGCTTGCGGGCAAGGTTAAGCACGATGCTGCGACGCCGCATCGGGAACATCCCGTGCGGGTTTTCACGTAACGCGGCGCGGCAGCGCTCAGCGCCAGCCGAGGAAGAGAATGCCCACGTTCACCAATAGCGCGAGCGCCCAGATGGCCGACCGCACCGTAGGCAGCCCGGCGACATACATCGCGATGTAGATGACCCGCAAGGTAACGAATAGCAACGCGAGGATGTCCAGCACGGCTTGTTGCGCCGCGAGCTGGTGCGCGATGATCACCGCGCCGATGAAAAACGGCAGCGCCTCGAAGCTGTTGGCCTGCGCGGCGTTGGCGCGGGCCTGCCAGTCGGTGAGCCGCGAGAGCCACGCACGCGGGTCGTGGTTGTCGAAGCCGCCCTCGCGGCGCGGCTTGCCGAAGCCCTTGGACTTCGCGATCCAGGCGCATGCATAGGGCAGCATCGCCGCGAAGAACACACACCAGTACGCCACCGTGAACTTCACGATCTGAGGGGTCACCGTCTTATCTCCTGTCCACGAGGGCGTGCGCGATGGTGCCCAGGTCCACGTATTCGAGTTCGCTGCCCGCGGGCACGCCGCGCGCGAGGCGCGTCACGGCGATGCCGCGCGCCTTCAGGGCTTCGCCGATGACGTGCGCGGTGGCCTCGCCCTCGGCGGTGAAATTGGTCGCGAGGATCACCTCCTGCACCGTGCCGTCCGTGGCGCGCGCAAAGAGCTTCTCCAGGCCGATGTCCTTGGGGCCGATGCCGTCGAGCGGGCTCAGCTTGCCCATCAGCACGAAGTACAGCCCCTTGAAGGCGGCCGTGCGCTCCAGCGCAGCCTGGTCCGCCGGCGTCTCCACGACGCACAGCTTGCTGCGATCGCGTTGCGGGTTGCGGCAGGTGTCGCAGAGCTCGTGCTCGGTGAAGGTGTGGCACATCGTGCAGTGACGCACGTTCGACGCCGCCTGGGCCAGCGCCTGCGACAGCAGCTGCGCGCCGGGACGGTCGTGCTGCAGCAGGTGGAAGGCCATCCGCTGCGCGGACTTCACGCCCACGCCCGGCAGGCGCCGCAGCGCCTCCACCAGCGCGTTGAGCGAGCCGTCCGCCATCAGAACGGCAGCTTCATGCCGCCCATGCCCGGCATGCCGGCGGTGAGCTTGCCGAGTTTTTCCGCGGAGGTGTCCTCGGCCTTGCGCCAGGCGGCGTTGAAGGCGGCCGCGACGAGGTCCTCCAGCATGTCCTTGTCCTCGGTGAGCAGGCTCGGGTCGATCTCCACGCGGCGCACCTCGTGCTTGCAGGTCATCGTGACCTTCACGAGGCCGGAGCCGGATTCGCCGCTGACCTCGATCAATGCGAGCTCGTCCTGCGCCTTCTTGAGGTTGTCCTGCATGGCCTGCGCCTGCTTCATGAGGCCGGCGAGCTGTCCCTTGTTGAACATGGTGTTTTCCTAGTTGGTGATGACGGGCTTGATGCTGCCAGGCACGATTTTCGCGCCAAAGTCGCGCATCATGTCCTGCACGAAGGGATCGCCCAGGATGATTTCCTCGGCGGCGCGCTGGCGCTCCGCCGCGGCGGCCGCATTGCGGCGTGCCGGGCTGTCGGTGACGGCGCCCACCTCGACGGTGAGGCGCACCGCGTGCCCGGCGGCGTGCAGCGCGGCCTGCAGGCGTTCGCGGCTCGCGGGCTGGTTGAGCGATTCGCGCTCCACGCGCAGCATCCAGTCGGCTTCGTCGCGCCCCACGAGCTGCGATTGCAGCGCGAGTTCGCGCACGAGCGCCGTCACGGCTTCGCGGGCGATGAGCGCGGAGACGGTCTCGTGCCAGAAGTTGCCTTCTTCGGTGGGCACCAGCGGCGGCGGCGCGGTGGCCGCGTCGCGCCGCGATTCGGCCTGCACGCGCACCGGCACGCCGACGACTTCGCTGGCGGGGCGTCCGTTGACGGGCGCCACGGTCGGGCGCTGCGGCGAGGCGCGCACCGCGGGCGGCTCCACCACGGGCAGCACGCGGCCGGGCGGCGCGCCGACGGCGGGCACCGCGGCAGGCGCGGGGCCGAGAGGCGCGGCAGCCGGCACCGGCGCCGCGGCTTCAATCAGAGTTTTTTTTTCAGCCGGCCTGGCGACAGGCGCGGAGGAAGCAGGTGCGGGCGACGATGCGGCGGCCTGCCCTTGCGGCTTGAACGCGAGCAGGCGCAGCAGCACCATGGTGAGCGCGGCGTACTCGTCGGGCGCAAGGCCCAGCTCGGTGCGGCCGTGCAGGCACATGCTGTAGAGCAGCTGCGTTTCGTCGGCAGGCATCAGCGCGGCCAGGCGCGCAATCTCGGCGGCTTCCGGGTCGTTGGCATCGCCGGCCGCGGCAGGCACGGCCTGCACCACGGCCATGCGCTGCAGCACCGCGCTCATTTCTTCCAGCGTCGACGCGGCGCTCAGGCCCTGCACGCGCAGGGCTTCCGACACCTCGACCACCGTCTTGCCGTCGCCGCGCGCGAGCGCGTCGACGAGGCGGAACACGTGCGTGGAATCGACGCTGCCCAGCATCTGGCGCACGGCGTTTTCTTCCAGCGAGCCCGAGCCGTAGGCGATGGCCTGGTCGGTCAGCGAGAGCGCGTCGCGCATCGAGCCACGCGCGGCGCGCGAGAGCAGGCGCAGCGCGCCCGGCGTGGCCGGCACGCCTTCGGCCTGCAGCACGTGCGCGAGGTGGTCCTGCACGGTCTCCGGCGCCATGGGGCGCAGGTTGAACTGCAGGCAGCGCGAAAGCACCGTGACGGGCACCTTCTGCGGATCGGTCGTGGCGAGCACGAACTTGAGGTATTCGGGCGGCTCTTCCAGCGTCTTGAGCATCGCGTTGAACGCGTGCCCCGTGAGCATGTGCACCTCGTCGATCATGAAGACCTTGAAGCGCCCCTGCACCGGCTTGTAGACCGCCTGCTCGAGCAGCGACTGCACCTCGTCGACGCCACGATTGGAGGCGGCATCCAGCTCGGTGTAATCGACAAAGCGGCCGCTGTCGATCGCGACACAGGCTTCGCACACGCCGCAAGGGTCGGCCGTGATGCCGCCCTTGCCGTCCGGCCCCTGGCAGTTGAGCGCCTTGGCGAGGATGCGCGACACCGTCGTCTTGCCGACGCCGCGCGTGCCGGTGAAGAGGTAGGCGTGGTGGAGGCGCTGCTGCGTGAGCGCGTTGGTGAGGGCCTGCACCACGTGCGTCTGGCCCACCATCTCCCGGAAGTTCCGGGAGCGGTATTTGCGGGCGAGCACGACGTAGGACATCGGGCGATTCTACGGGCAGGGAAAATGTGTCCGCCCGCGCCGCAGTGGCATCGCGCGCCCACTACAATAGACCTCGACGGGCCTCCCCGCATGGTGAAGCGGCCAACCGGGTCAGGTGGGGAACCAAGCAGCCCTAACTGTGGAGCCAGTGCCGGGGGTAAGGCTCGTCAACTTCTTTTCTTCGCGTTCGCAATGTGCGTCTCACCAGTCCCTCGAGTGATACGCTTCCGCCGCCTCCTCGAACTCCTGCCCCCTCCCCGCCTTCAGCTTTTCGCGCAGCTGGCGCGCCTTGAGATAGCGTTTGGCTGCCTGGGCCAGTGCCCATACGAGCATCAAGATGACGGGGACGACGAGTAGTTTCACGACTGCAAACTCCTTGCCCTCGACTCTACGGACGTTCACCCTGCCTGGACAGGGCAAAATCAGTGAACTAGGTCACGGCGGGGCGTAACCGTCTCGTCAGGTTCCCTTACATCCGTGTCCGTTGGCATCCGTGGGGCGACCCTCTGGCGGCTGACTGTAACGCTCGGCTACGTCCGACAAACGTTTTCACCCTGCAGACCTACAGTTCACTTCATCCTTGGAGGTGAGCCATGGTTGCCGTCCCCACTTCATGCCAGTTGATCCAGGCAGCCGCCCGCGGCGGACGTTGCGCCATGTTCGCGGCGATGGCTCTTTCGGGCCATGCAGCGCTGGCAAGCGACGCCGACACCGGCAACGCCACCATGGTCGTCGCGCTCGCAGGCACCCCCGCCGTCCCCGGCACGGAACGCGGCGGCCCGCAGCTCGAGATCTCCACCACCTCCCTGCCCCGCTTCGACAACGTCGACACGGGCAATCGCACCTCGCGCATCGACATGACCACCTGGAGCGCGCCGCAGCGCTCCGCGCTCGGCCTGTCGCTGGGCATGACGGGCGCGGACACGAGCGCACCCGCATTTGCATCCCCCAATCGCGCGAGCCTGTCCCCGTCGCTCGACCTGGGCGTGAAGTGGCGCTATACCGTCGACGGCACCGTGCGCCTCGACGTCACCGCCTACCGCCGCATCGTGCCGCCGGATGCCTTGACGATGGTCGAGACGCGCGACGCCGCGCAGTACGGCGCGCGCGTGGAAATGGCGCTCGGCAGCAGCCTGCCGCGCAGCGGCTTCGTCGCCGACAAGGGCTTCCTCGGCGTGCAGCTGGAAAGCGGAGCGCGCGTGACCCTCAAGCGCAGCGGCGGCAAGCCGATGATGTATTACCGCTCGAAGTTCTGAACGGTTTCGGGGCGGCAAGCGCCCCACCGGCGCCCGTCCCACGGCAAAATGGGGGCCTTCCCGTTGAGCTGGCCTCCTGAATGACAGATTCGTCCCGTTCGCAAAGCGCGCTCGTCGTCGAGGATGACGACCACATCGCCCACCTGCTTGAATTCATGCTCCAGCGCGCCGGCTACCGGGTCCACGTCGCACGCGACGGCCGGGCCGGCAAGCAATTCATCGAGTCCAACCCCGCGCCCGACTTCGTCCTGCTGGACGTGATGCTTCCCTTCCACGACGGCTTCCAGCTCGTCGGCATGCTGCGCGCGCAGCCCGGCTGGCAGTCGGTGCCCGTGATCATGCTCACTGCCAAGACGCAGGAACGCGACATCGTCCGCGCCCTCGACGCGGGCGCCAACGACTACGTCGTCAAGCCCTTCCAGCCGAACGAATTGCTCGCACGCCTGCGCCGCCTCGCCGGGGCGAAGCCGTGAGGGCGCCCCTTCGCCCCTGGATCGTCGCGTCTGCCGCGTCCCTCGCTGCGCTGGGGGCCGCCGCGCAGCAGGCGCCGGTCGACCGCGTGGCGGTGTCGGCGGAGCACTCCTCGCTTGACAAGGGCCTTGCCCCCTGGACCGAAGTCTCTGCGCACTGGCTGCGCGAATGGGAGCGCCACCGCGTGCTCGACGCGGGCGTGGCGCGCACCCGCCGCTTCGGACAGGAAGACACGCAAGTGCTGCTGTCGTATGCCACGCCGCTGTCCGCCGCGCTCTCCGGCGCGGTGGAGGCGACGGCCAGCGGCACGCATCGCGTCCTGCCCCGACACGCCCTCGGCGGGCAGTTGCAATACGAATTCGCACCGGGCTGGCTGGTGCTCGGCGCCTTGAAGCGAACGCAATACGACAGCTCCCGCGTCGATGCCGGCAAGCTGCAGCTGGAGCACTACTTCGGCGACTTCAGCGCATCGGTGGCGTGGTCCCCGGTGCGCTCGGGGGGCACATCCGCATCCGGCAAGGAACTGCGCGGGGCCTGGTACTACAGGGAGCACAGCTCGGTGGGTTTCATCGCGAGCCGAGGCGACGAGGCCACCCTGGTCGCGCCCGGTGTCGTGTCCCTCGCGCCGGTGCGCGCCTTCGCGCTGCTGGGCAAGCACGAGCTGCGTCCCGGCCTCGCCCTGACCTGGTCGCTGCACCGCGTGCGCCAGGGCAGCTTCTACACCCGGGAAGGCGCATCGGCAGGTGTCCAGGTCTCTTTCTGACCCCTACCTGCTCGCCGCCTTCTGGGCCGGCGTCGTCTCCGTCGTCCTGACGCTGGGCGTCGCCGTCGCCATCGTGTCGCTGCGCGTGCGCCTGCGCCGCGAGGAGCGCCGGTGGAACCGATTCCTGGAAGTCTGGCGCCCGATCCTGATGTCGGCCATGGTGGACCGCACGCCGCGCGCCCTGGCGCGCCTGCGTCCCGGACAGGCGCGCATGTTCCTGCGCCTGTGGGCATACCTGCACGAGTCGGTGCGCGGCGAGTCGGCGCGGCGGCTCGACGAAGCCGCGCGCGCGGTGGGTGCGGACCGTGTCGCGCGCAAGCTCCTGCGCTGGGGGTCGCGCGACGAGAAGCTGCTGGCGATCCTCTGCGTGGGCCACCTGCGCGATACGCAGGCCCGGGACGACCTGCTGAAGCTCGCGGCGCACCCCGACGGGCAACTCTCGGTCAACGCGGCCCGCTCGCTGGTGCAGATCGACCCGCTGGAAGGCGCGCAGCGGCTGATGCACCTGATCCTCGGCCGCGGCGACTGGGACGTCGCGCGCGTGGCCGGCTTCCTCACCGAGGCGCGGGAAGCCTTCTGGCTGCTGCTGGTCAAACGCATCGTCGAGCTCAAGTCCGAGGAACTCGTGCGCGCGCTGCGCTTCACCGACGCGCTGCGGCTCACGCTGCCCGCGCCCACCCTGCGCTTCGCCCTGGCGCAGGGCCAGCCGCCCGAAGTGGTCGCCGCGGCCCTGGCCACCGCGGCCGACCGCGACGTGGTGGAAGACGTGCGCCGCCTCGCCCTGCATCCCGACGCGCGCGTCCGCGCCGGGGCCGCCCACGCGCTCGGCCGCATGGGCGGCCCGCAGGACGTCGACCTGTTGGCCCAGCTGCTCGGGGATGCGCAGTGGCCGGTGCGCCTGGCTGCGGCGCAGACGATCGCGAACTTCCCTTATGTGGACACGCGCAAGCTCGAAGAGCTGCAGAACGCCTCCGCCGGGTCCCACGACATCCTGCGCCATGTGCTGGCGGAACTGGCGGCCGCATGACGCAGCAGGGCGTGATCCACTTCATCACCGTCGCGGTGCTGGCGTACTTCATCCTGCTGAACCTGGGCTACCTCACGCTCAATATCCTGTCGCTGGTCAGCCTGTATCGCATGTCGCAGGAAAAGATCGTCGAGAGCTTGCCGCAAGTGATCACCGGACTCGAGCCCGCCATCAGCATCCTCGTCCCCGCGTACAACGAGGAGACCACCATTGCCGCGTCGATCCGCTCGATGCTGCAGCTCGCGTATTCAGAATTCGAGATCGTCGTGATCAACGATGGCTCCAAGGACGCCACGCTCGATGTGCTCAAGCGCGAATTCGAGCTCTCGCCCTTCCCCGAAGCGGTGAACGCACGGATCGAAACGAAGCCCGTGCGCGGCATCTACCGCTCCGCGCTGCACCGGCAGTTGCGCGTGATCGACAAGGAGAACGGCGGCAAGGCCGATTCGCTCAATGCGGGCATCAACCTCGCGCGTTACGAACTCTTCTGCGGTGTCGACGCCGATTCCATCCTGGAGCGCGACAGCCTGCAGCGCGTCGCGCGGCCCTTCCTGCGCGATTCGCGCATGGTCGCGACGGGCGGCACGGTGCGCGTCGCCAACGGCTGCGAGGTACAGGGCGGCTTCCTCACCAAGGTCGGCCTGCCGTCGAACCTGCTCGCGCTCTTTCAGGTGGTCGAGTACCTGCGCGCGTTTCTCTTCGGCCGGCTCGGGTGGTCGCAGATCAACGCGATGCTGATCATCTCGGGGGCGTTCGGCCTCTTCAAGACGGAAGTGGTCGTCGCGGCGGGCGGCTACCGGCCCAAGACCATCGGGGAAGACATGGAGCTCGTGGTCCGCATGCACCGCATGCTGCGCGACCAGGGCATCCCCTACCGCGCGGAATTCGTGCCCGACCCGGTGTGCTGGACGGAGGTGCCGGAAGACCGCACCACCTTGCGTAACCAGCGGATCCGCTGGCAGCGCGGGCTGTCGGAGAGCCTGACCTCCAACTGGGGACTGATGTTCAGCCGCCACGGCGGGCCGCCGGGCTGGATCGCCTTCCCCTTCATGGTGCTGTTCGAGTGGCTGGGGCCGGTGGTGGAGCTGGGCGGGTATGCCTTCATGCTGTTCGCCTGGTCCTTCGGCCTCATCTCCTGGGAGGCCTGCGCGATCTTCCTGTTCGTCGCGCTCGGGCTCGGGATCCTTTTGTCCGCCTCGGGTCTGCTCCTGGAAGAGATGGCCTTTCACCTCTATCCCACGATGAAGCAGATCGGGGTGCTCGCCTGCATCGTGGTGCTGGAGAACTTCGGCTACCGGCAGATGAATACCTGGTGGCGGCTCATCGGCCTGTACCGCTGGGCCGCCAACAGCAAGTCGAGCTGGGGGGAGATGAAGCGCAAGGGATCCTGGCAACAGAAGCAGTGAGTCTTGGCCCCTACGCATGAAAAGGTTCACTTTTATAACGATTCCGTGACGCCGGGACCATAGGTGCTCCCCTACAACGATTGGTGGTTACTCCTTAAGCCTGCCTCGTAACCGAGTGCTATATTGCACTGCACAAGACGGGACCCGCACACATGCTCTACCAGATCTACGAAACGCAACGCTCCCTCATGGAGCCCTTCGCCGACTTCGCGCAGGCCGCGTCCAAGCTCTACAGCAACCCGCTTTCGCCTTTCGGCCAGAACCCGTTCGCCCAGCGCGCCTCCGCGGGCTACGACCTGATGTACCGTCTCTGGAAGGACTATGAGAAGCCCGCCTTCGGCATCACGTCGATCGACGTGGACGGCGCCGAGATGGCCATCCACGAACGCGTGGAGATCGACAAGCCCTTTTGCGAGCTGCGCCGCTTCAAGCGCTTCACGGACGACCCCGCCACGCTCGACCGCATCAAGGGCCAGCCGGCCGTGCTGATCGTCGCGCCGCTCTCCGGCCACTACGCCACGCTGCTGCGCGATACCGTCCGCACCATGCTCAAGGACCACAAGGTCTACATCACCGACTGGAAGAACGCGCGCAACGTGCCGCTCGAGCAGGGCGAGTTCCACCTGGACGACTACGTCAACTACGTGCAGGAATTCATCCGCCACCTGCAGGGGATCTACGGCAACTGCCATGTCATCAGCGTGTGCCAGCCGACGGTGCCGGTGCTGGCCGCCGTGTCGCTCATGGCCTCGCGCGGCGAGACGACGCCGCTCACGATGACGATGATGGGCGGCCCGATCGACGCCCGCAAGTCCCCGACCGCGGTGAACAACCTCGCGATGAACAAGAGCTACGAGTGGTTCGAGAACAACGTGATCTACCGCGTGCCGAGCAACTTCCCCGGCGCGGGCCGCCGCGTCTACCCGGGCTTCCTGCAGCACACCGGCTTCGTGGCGATGAACCCCGACCGCCACATGTCGAGCCACTACGACTACTTCAAGAACCTGATCAAGGGCGACGACGCGAGCACCGAGGCGCACCGCAAGTTCTACGACGAATACAACGCCGTGCTCGACATGGATGCGGACTACTACCTCGAGACCATCCGCATCGTCTTCCAGGAGTTCGCGCTCGTGAACGGCACCTGGGACGTGATCTCGGAAAACGGCGAGCTCGAGCGGGTCGATCCCTCGTCCATCAAGACGACGGCGCACTTCACCGTCGAGGGCGAGCTGGACGACATCTCCGGCTCCGGCCAGACCGAAGCCGCGCACGAGCTCTGCTACAACGTGCCCAAGTCCCGCCAGAAGCACCTGGAAGTCAAGGGCGCGGGCCACTACGGCATCTTCAGCGGCCGCCGCTGGCGCGACCAGGTCTATCCGCAGGTGCGCGATTTCATCCAGCAGTTCCACAACGGCCCGACCGTCGAGGCGCCCAAGCCCGCGCGCAAGGCCGTGAAAACCGCAAAGACCTCGCGTCGCAAGGTCGCCGCCTGACGTGACGCCCCTGGCCGCGCGGCTGCATGCCGCCCTGCCCCAGACCCAGTGCACGCGTTGCGGCTACCCGGACTGCGCAGGCTATGCGCAGGCGATCGCCGACGGTGACGCCGCGATCAACCAGTGCCCGCCCGGTGGCGCGGAAGGCGTCTCGCGCCTCTCGGCGATCACCGGGCTGCCTCCCCTCCCCCTGAATCCCGCGAACGGCGTCGAAGGCCCGCGCCTGATGGCCGTCATCGACGAGAACTGGTGCATCGGCTGCACGCTGTGCCTGAAGGTCTGCCCCACCGACGCCATCCTGGGCAGCAACAAGCGGATGCACACCGTGATCGAGCCCTACTGCACCGGCTGCGAGCTGTGCGTGCCCGTGTGCCCGGTGGATTGCATTTCTCTCGAGAACGAAACCGGCACGGCCACCGGTTGGCAGGCATGGTCCCAGCCGCAGGCGGACGAAGCACTGCAACGCTACGAATTCCATGGGGTGCGCCGTGCGCGGGATGCGCAGGAGCAGGCTTCGCGCGTGGAAGCCGACCGCAAGCGATCCGTGATCGAAGCCGCGATGGCGAAGTCCCGCGCGCGTCGCGCGGCGCCCTGAGGCTCAGCCGAGCGCGTCGTTCACCTGTTCGTTGAATTCGGTCACGCTCATCGCCGCGCCGATCTCGCGCGGCAGCGCATCGCGCACCGAGAACACGCCGAGCACCTTCGCATTCGGGGCGACGATGGGCAGGTGGCGAAAGCCGCGCTCCAGCATGATCACCACCGCGTCCGACACCAGCGTTTCGGGCGTGACGCACAGCGGGTGCGGCGTCATCACCGCCGACACCGCCGTCTTCGCCGGGTCCAGCGCCTTGGCCAGCACGCGCGTCATCAGGTCCCGTTCCGTCACGATGCCCAGGATCTTTTCCGGCGGCTCCATGATGAGGACGCTGCCGCAGTTCTCGCGCGTCATCGCGCAGGCCGCCTCCCACACGCTTGCCGTGGGGCCCAGGCTGAGCACGTGCTTGTGCGACATGGACTGGAAGACGGTGCGTTCGGCCATGATCAACCCCTTTCAGCGCAGTGAGGCGTTCAGCTTGTCCAGCGCCGGCGCGCCCGGGCACAACTGCGGCACGTCCAGCTCGTTCAGCGGCTTCGCGCTCGTGTTGAGCGCAGTGTGCAGGTCCGTGGCCAGCGGGTCCACGTACAGCAGGCCCGTGACGATCTCGCCGCGGGCCTGGTGCTCCTGCATGTAGGCCATCGCGGTGTAGCGGTTGGTCGCGTCGTAGTCCGCGTGCAGGCTGCGCAGGCGCAGCAGCGAGCCGTCGTGCTGGCGCACGTCCACCACCTCGCCGGGCTGCGCCACCGCCGTGATCTCCTCGCGCTCGGTGATGAAGTCGATGCGGCTCACGGCCTCGTTGTGCTCGCGCACGTAGTCGTAGCTCTTCGTGCTGCCCGGGTGGTTGTTGAAGGCGACGCAGGGGCTGATGACGTCGATGAAGGCCGCGCCGCCGTGGGTGATCGCCCCCTTGATCAGCGGCACGAGCTGCGCCTTGTTGCCGGAGAAGCTGCGCCCCACGTAGGTCGCGCCGAGCTGCAGCGCCATCGCCACCAGGTCCACGGGGCTGTCGCTGTTGATCACGCCCTTCTTGCTCTTGGAACCGCTGTCCGCCGTCGCGGAGAACTGCCCCTTGGTGAGGCCGTACACGCCGTTGTTCTCCACGATGTAGGCCATGCGCACGCCTCGCCGCATCGCGTGCGCGAACTGCCCCAGGCCGATGGACGCGGAATCGCCGTCGCCGGACACGCCGAGGTACAGCAGGTCCCGGTTGGCGAGGTTGGCGCCGGTCAGCACCGAAGGCATCCGCCCGTGCACGGTGTTGAAGCCGTGCGAGGCGCCGAGGAAGTAATCCGGCGTCTTGGAGCTGCAGCCGATGCCCGACAGCTTGGCGACGCGGTGCGGCTCGATGTCCAGCTCCCAGCACGCCTGGATGATGGCCGCGGAGATGGAGTCGTGCCCGCAACCCGCGCACAGGGTCGAGATTTTCCCTTCGTAATCGCGGCGGGTGTAGCCGACCTTGTTGGTCTCCAGGGTCGGGTGGTGCAGCCGGGGCTTGGCGATGTAGGTCATGGCTGCACCTCCTGCGCCTGGGCTGTCTTGCCGCGCGGCATCATCGACAGCGTCACGTGCTTGGTGATCGCCGCGGTGATGAAGCGAGCGGTGATCGGCGTGCCGTCGTAGTGCAGCACGCGCGTGAGCTTGCCGGGGTCGATGTCCAGCTCGTTGACGATCAGGTTGTGCATCTGTGCGTCCCGGTTCTGCTCCACGATGAAAACCCGTTCGTGCGACGCGATGAACTGCTTCACGCTCTCCGGGAATGGGAAGGCGCGAAGGCGCAGCGCGTCGAGGTGGATGCCGGATTCGGGCAGCACGTCCAGCGCCTCCTGCATCGCGGGGCTGGTCGAGCCGAAGTAGATCACGCCCAGCGGCGTCTTGCGGCTCGCGGGGCGCAGCACCGGCTGCGGCACCAGCGTCGCGGCGGTGGCGAATTTCTTGAGCAGCCGCTCGACGTTGTAGATGTAGTCCGGCCCGCGCTCCGAATAGCGCGCGTACGGGTCGCGCGTGGTGCCGCGCGTGAAGTAGCTGCCCTTCGTCGGGTGCGTGCCGGGCAGCGTGCGCCACGGGATGCCGTCGCCGTCCACGTCCTTGTAGCGGCCGAAATCCTTGCCGGCCTCCAGCTCCGCGGCGGTCATCACCTTGCCGCGGTCGTAGCTGCGGCTGTCGTCCCACGCGAAGGGCCGGCACATGCGCTGGTTCATGCCGATGTCCAGGTCGGTCATCACGAACACGGGTGTCTGCAGCCGGTCCGCGAGGTCCAGGGCGCAAGCCGCATGTTCGAAGCATTCGTGCGGGTCCTCGGGGAACAGCAGTACGTGCTTGGTGTCCCCGTGCGATGCGTAGGCGCAGGCGATGATGTCCGCCTGCTGCGTGCGCGTGGGCATGCCCGTGGACGGTCCGCCGCGCTGCACGTTGATGATGGTCACGGGGATCTCCGCGAAATACGCGAGGCCGATGAATTCCGTCATGAGCGACACGCCCGGGCCCGAGGTCGCCGTGAAGGCGCGCGCGCCGTTCCACCCCGCGCCGACCACCATGCCGATGGAGGCGATCTCGTCCTCCGCCTGCACGATGGCGTAGTGGTGCTGGCCTGTCGCGGGATCCACGCGGAACTTGCCGCAGTACTTCTGGAACGCCTCCGCGACGGACGACGATGGCGTGATCGGGTACCACGCGGCGACCGTCGCGCCCCCATAGACGCAGCCCAGCGCCGCCGCCGCATTGCCGTCCACGAAGATCTGGTCGCCGACCTTGTCCGCACGCTTGACGCGGATGCCCAGCGGAGCGTCGAGGTGCTCCTTCGCGAAGTCGCGCCCCAGGTGCAGCGCCTGCACGTTGGACGCGAGCAGCTTCTCCTTGCCCTTGTACTGCTCGCCGAAGAGCTTCTCGATCACCTCCGGCTCGATCTCCAGCAGCACCGACAGCGCGCCGACGTAGACGATGTTCTTGAAGAGCTGCCGCTGGCGCGGGTCGGTGTAGACGGCATTGCAGATCTCGGTGAGCGGCATGCCGATGACGGTGATGTCGGGCCGGAACTTCGAGGGCGGCAGCGGCCGCGTGCTGTCGTAGAAGAGGTAGCCGCCGGGCTCCAGTTCGGCGACGTCCGCGTCCCAGGTCTGCGGGTTCATCGCAACCATCATGTCGATGCCGCCGCGCCGGCCGAGGTAGCCCGCCTCGCTCACGCGCACCTCGTACCAGGTCGGCAGGCCCTGGATGTTGCTCGGGAAGATGTTGCGCGGGCTCACCGGCACGCCCATGCGCAGGATCGCCTTGGCGAACAGTTCGTTGGCCGAGGCCGATCCCGAACCGTTCACGTTCGCGAACTTGATGACGAAATCGTTGAGGGCTTCGATGCGCTTCATGCGGCGACTTCCTCCTTGTGCGACCGGCATGTCGGCCCCGCCTGCGTCGTCTTGAGCAGGAACTTCTGCATGTCCCAGGCACCCGTCGGGCAGCGCTCGGCGCACAGGCCGCAGTGCAGGCAGACGTCCTCGTCCTTGACCATGATGCGTCCGGTCTTGAGCCCGCCCGAGACGTAGAGCGACTGTGCGAGGTTCAGCGCCGGCGCCTTCAATCGCTGCCGGAGGTCGCCCTCTTCTCCGTTGTCCGTGAAGGTGATGCAGTCCATCGGGCAGATGTCCACGCAGGCGTCGCATTCGATGCACGCGCTCTCCACGAACACCGTTTGCACGTCGCAATTGAGGCAGCGCCCCGCTTCCTTCACCGCGGTCGCGACGTCGAAGCCGAGCTCCACCTCCACCTTGATGCTGGCCAGCGCCTTCTCCGCCTTGGCCCACGGCACCTTGTAGCGCAGGTCGTTGCTGGTGTCGTTGTCGTAGCTCCACTCGTGGATGCCCATCTTCTGCGACATCAGGTTCGTCATCGGCGGCGGCCGCACGTAGATCTCTTCCCCGTGCAGCAGCTTGTCGATCGACACGGCCGCCTCGTGGCCGTGCGCCACGGCGGTGATGATGTTCTTCGGGCCGTAGGCCGAATCGCCGCCGAAGAAGACGTTGGGCACGCTGGACTGGAAAGTGTCCTTGAGCAGCTTGGGCAGGCCCCATTCGTCGAAGGCGATGCCGCAGTCGCGCTCGATCCAGGGGAAGGCGTTCTCCTGGCCCACGGCCACCAGCACGTCGTCGCACGCGAAGAACGCGTCGGGCTCGCCCGTGGGTACGAGCTGGCGGCGCCCCTTCGCGTCGTATTCGGCCTTGACGATCTCGAACGTCATGCCGGTGAGCCGTCCGCCCTCGTGCACGAAGGCCTTCGGGACGTGGAAGTTGACGATCGGGATGCCCTCGTGCATCGCGTCTTCCTTCTCCCAGGGCGAGGCCTTCATCTCCTCGAAGCCGCTGCGCACGATCACCTTCACGTCCTCGCCGCCCAGCCGGCGCGCGGAGCGGCAGCAGTCCATGGCGGTGTTGCCGCCGCCGAGCACGATCACGCGCTTGCCGATCTTCGTCACGTGGCCGAAGGAAACCGACGCCAGCCAGTCGATGCCGATGTGCACGTTGGCCCTGGATTCTTCCAGCCCCGGCAATTCGAGCTTGCGTCCGCGCGGTGCGCCGCAGCCCACGAAGATCGCGTCGTAGCCCTGCGCCATCAGCGCCTTCATCGACTCGATGCGCTTGCCGCTGACGAAATTCACGCCGAGGTTCATGATGAACCCCGTCTCCTGGTCGATCACCGACTCCGGCAGGCGAAAGCGCGGGATCTGCGTCCACATGAAGCCGCCGGCCTTCGCTTCCCCATCGAACACAGTGACGTCATAGCCCAGCGGCGCCAGGTCGCGCGCGACGGTCAGCGATGCCGGCCCGGCCCCGACGCAGGCGATGCGCTTGCCGTTCTTCTTCGCGGGCTTGGGCATGCGCGCCTGCACGTCGTCGCCCTTCATGTCCGCGGCGACGCGCTTGAGGCGGCAGATCGCGACCGGCTCCGGATCCCCCGCGTTGTTCTCCTCGACGCGGCCGCGACGGCAGGCGGGCTCGCAGGGCCTGTCGCACGTTCGCCCGAGGATGCCGGGGAAGACGTTGGACACCCAGTTGATCATGTAGGCGTCGCTGTAGCGGCCCTGCGCGATCAATCGTATGTATTCGGGGACGGGGGTGTGCGCGGGGCAGGCCCACTGGCAGTCGACGACCTTGTGGAAATAGGCCGGGTCGGCAATATCGGTTCGCTGCAAAGCTTGTCTCCTTGCTGCCCGCATGAAATGCCTGCGGTTGGGGACAGTCTATGCTCGTCTGCGAACGGGGGCAAATGCCGGGGTCAGCTCCCGGCAAGGGCCGCGAAGGCCCGGACGACTTCCGGCGGCGCCTGGACCAGCTCGATCAGCACGCCTTCTCCGGCGAAGGGAAACTGGTCATTGGCTTTGGGATGCACGAAGCAGATGTCGAAACCCGAGGCGCCGCGCCGGATGCCGCCGGGCGCGAAGCGCAGGCCCTGGGCGCCCAGCCATTCCACCGCCTTGGGCAGGTCGTCGATCCACAGGCCGATGTGGTTGAGCGGGGTCTGGTGCACCGCCGGCTTTTTTTCCGGATCCAGGGGCTGCATCAGGTCCACTTCCACCCTGAACGGCCCGGACCCCAGGGTGCAGATGTCCTCGTCCACGTTCTCGCTAGCGCTCTGGAAAGTGCCTGTGACCTGCAGGCCGAACAAGTCGACCCAGAGCTTTCGCAGGCGCATCTTGTCGGGCCCGCCGATGGCGATCTGCTGGATGCCCAGCACCTGGAAGGGACGTTGCGCGGTGGTCATGGTCTGCCCTTGAGTTGGTCGAAAGCGAGGCGCTGGCGGCGTCGCACCGTGGCGGAGATGTCCTTGAGCTGCAGCTCCAGCGCGCGGGCCTCCCAGTCGATCTCCACCACGCCGTAGTGCTGCTCGGTGAAGAGCTCGCCGATCCGGTTGGGGCCGGCTTCGGCCGCATTGCGCCAGGGATGCGTGATGCCGCTGGACGTCATCTCGTACAGCGTGTAGGGCACGTCCCGGGTCTCGCTATACATCGCGCCGATGTGCCGGTCGCCCGAGAGCAGCACGACGCCCTGCGCACCGGTGCGCGCGATGGTGTCGTAGAGGCGCTGCCGCTCGCGCGGGAAATTGCCCCAGCGCTCCCAGCCGTGGCCCTCGGTCACGACCTGGATGCCGGAGACGATGATGCGCACCTGCGCGTCCTGGCGCAGCTGCTCCTCCAGCCAGCGCCACTGCGCCTCGCCGAGCATCGTCTTGGCCGGGTCCGGGTCGGGCACGTAGCGCTCCTTGCCGGGCGCGTTGCGCTGGTCGGTAACCTTCCAGGGCGAGCGGAACCACCGTCCGTCCAGCATGATGACCTGCACCCGGCGGCCGGCCGGGCCGAAGGTCTCGGCGACGTACAGGCCTTCGCGGGTGCGGCGCGGATCGTCTTGCGGAACCTTCCAGAAATCGAGGAACACCGCCTTGGATTCGACCTTGAACGCGAAGTCCGCCCCACCGTCGTTCTGCCCGTAATCGTTGTCGTCCCAGATCGCCATGTGGCGCGTGCCGGCGCGCACGCGCGCGAAGCCGTCCCACTCGGATGCCCTGGCGTAGGCGCGCTGCAGGCGGGTGAGCGAGTAAGGCATCTCGCAGTACACGTTGTCGCCGCCGAAGAGGAACAGGTCCGGCCGGTCCGCGATGACCGTATCCCAGATCGGCTGCGGCTGGTTCTGGTCCATGCAGGAGGACATGCCGATGCGACGCAGCGGGACGGACGCGTCGCGCGGCACGATCCCCGGCGATGCGCAGCCGGCCAGCGCGGCAAAGCCTGTCGCCGCGCCGCACGCGAGAATCTGGCGCCGTTTCAACATCAGACGAACTCCACGATCGGCTGGTCGACGGTGAGGCTCTCCCCCTTGGCGGCCAGCACCTTGCCCACCACGCCGTCCGCGGTGGCGAAGAGCACGTTCTCCATCTTCATCGCCTCGATCACCGCGACCCGCTCGCCGGCCTGCACCTTCTGTCCCGGCTGCACGGCGACATCGACCAGCAGGCCGGGCATCGGCGACAGCACGAAGCGGCTCATGTCCGGCGGCGCCTTGAAGGGCATCAGCGCATGCAGCTCCGCCGCCCGCGGCGTGAGCACCAGCGCGTCCAGCCGCGTGCCGTTGTGCGACACGCGCAAGGCCAGGGGATTGCGCCCCACCCCGCGTTCGATCTGCGCCGTGAAGGCCTTCCCGTTGACGGTGCCGCGGATGCGCGAGCCGCCCAGGTGCCACTTGCTGCACAACTCGTAGCGCTTGCCGTTCGTCTCCACCGCGCTGGAGCCGGACTGCGCCTGGAAATCGCGCACGTTCACGGGCTGGCGGCGGTTGTTCCCGTCGGCGCCGAGGCCCACCACCACGAAATCCTCGCCCACCTCGAACTCGTGGCCCGGCATCTGCCCGCTGATGCCCGCGGCGCGCTGGAGCGAATGCCGGTTGACGTAGGCCGCGAGCGCCGCGAGGAAATCGGGGTCGTCGTGCGGCACGTCTTCCGCATGGAAGCCCTTGCCGTAGTGCTCGGCGATGAAGCCGGTGTTGAAGTCCCCGGAGACGAACTTCGGGTGCGCCAGCAGCGCGGCCTGGAAGGGGATGTTGCTGGAGATGCCGCGGATCACGAAGCCGTTGAGCGCCTCGCGCATCTTCGCGATCGCCTCCGCGCGGTCCTTGCCGTGCACGATCAGCTTCGCGATCATCGAGTCGTAGTACATGGGAATCTCGCCGCCGTCCTGCACGCCGGTGTCCACGCGCACGCCGTACAGGTGTTCCGTGTCCGAGGCCCACATCGACTCCTTCGGCGGCTGGAACCTCACGAGCCGCCCCGTGGACGGCAGGAAATTCCTGAACGGGTCCTCGGCGTTGATGCGGCACTCCATCGCCCAGCCCTCGCGCTTCACGTCGGCCTGGGCCAGCGGCAATTTCTCGCCCGCCGCGACGCGGATCATCAGCTCCACCAGGTCCAGCGCGGTGATGCACTCCGTGACGGGGTGCTCCACCTGCAGCCGCGTGTTCATCTCCAGGAAGTAGAAGGACTGGTCCTTGCCGACCACGAATTCCACCGTCCCCGCGCTCTGGTACTTCACGGCCTTGGCGAGCGCCACGGCCTGCTCGCCCATCGCCTTGCGCGTCCTGTCGCTGATGAAGGGCGACGGCGCCTCCTCGATCACCTTCTGGTGACGGCGCTGGATCGAGCATTCGCGTTCGTTGAGGTAGATCACGTTGCCGTGCGAGTCGCCCAGCACCTGGATCTCGATGTGGCGCGGCTCCTCGACGAACTTCTCGATGAACACGCGGTCGTCGCCGAAGCTGTTGCGCGCCTCGTTGCGGCAGGACGTGAAGCCTTCGAGTGCCTCCTTGTCGTTGAACGCGACGCGCAATCCCTTGCCGCCGCCGCCCGCCGACGCCTTGATCATCACGGGGTAGCCGATCCCCTTGGCGATCTCGACGGCCTGCTCGGCCGTCTCGATCGCTTCGTTGTAGCCGGGGATGGTGTTGACCTTCGCATCGTTGGCGAGCTTCTTGGACGCGATCTTGTCGCCCATCGCGGCGATGGAGTAGTGCTTGGGCCCGATGAAGGTGATGCCCTCCTCCTCGACCTTGCGCGCGAACGCCTCGTTCTCGGACAGGAAGCCGTAGCCCGGGTGCACCGCCTGCGCGCCGGTCTGCTTGCAGGCCGCAATGATGCGGTCCGCCTGCAGGTAGCTTTCGCGGCTGGGCGCGGCGCCGATGTGCACCGCCTCGTCGGCGAGCTGCACGTGACGCGCGTCGCGGTCGGCGTCGGAGTAGACGGCGACGGTCTTGATGCCCATCTTTCTGGCCGTCTTGATGACGCGGCAGGCGATCTCGCCGCGGTTGGCTATGAGGATTTTGGTGAACATGTGATGTCCTTTATTCGGGTTCAAGGACGCAGAATTCGCAGAAGTTACGCAGAATGAATACAGAAAATTCAAAATGAAATTTGACTTCTTCTTGTCTTCTTCTGCGTAACCTCTGCGAGATTCTGCGTCCGGCTGTCGGGTCCTACAGCGGAATATTCCCGTGCTTCCTCCACGGGTTCTCGAGCTTCTTGTCGCGCAGCATGATGAGCGAGCGGCAGATGCGCTTGCGGGTTTCATGCGGCAGGATCACGTCGTCGATGAAGCCGCGCGCGCCCGCGACGAAGGGGTTCGCGAAGCGTGCCTTGTACTCGGCCTCTTTGGCCGCAAGCTTCACCGGGTCACCCTTGTCTTCGCGGAAGATGATCTCCACCGCGCCCTTCGCGCCCATCACCGCGATTTCGGCATTCGGCCATGCGAAGTTCACGTCGCCGCGCAGGTGCTTGGAGCTCATCACGTCGTACGCCCCGCCGTAAGCCTTGCGCGTGATCACCGTGATCTTCGGCACCGTGCACTCGGCGTACGCGTAGAGCAGCTTCGCGCCGTGCTTGATGATGCCGCCGTACTCCTGGCTCGTGCCCGGCATGAAGCCCGGGACGTCCACGAAGGTGACGACCGGGATGTTGAATGCATCGCAAAAGCGCACGAAGCGCGCGGCCTTGATCGAGCTCTTGATGTCCAGGCAGCCCGCCAGCACCAGCGGCTGGTTGGCGACGATGCCCACCGTCTGGCCTTCCATCCGGCCGAAGCCCACGATGATGTTCTTCGCGTATTCCGGCTGCAGCTCGAAGAAGTCGCCGTCGTCCACCGTCTTGGTGATGAGCTCCTTCATGTCGTAGGGCTTGTTCGCGTTCTCGGGCACCAGCGTGTCCAGCGACATGTCCATGCGCTCGGCCGGGTCGTTGCTCGGGCGGCGCGGCGCCTTCTCGCGGTTGTTGAGTGGCAGGTAGTTGTACAGGCGCCGCAGCATCAGGAGCGCCTCGACGTCGTTTTCGAAGGCGAGGTCCGCCACGCCGCTGCGGGAGGTATGTGTCACCGCGCCGCCGAGTTCCTCGGCCGTGACTTCCTCGTGCGTCACCGTCTTCACCACTTCGGGGCCGGTGACGAACATGTAGCTCGAGTCCTTCACCATGAAGATGAAGTCCGTCATCGCGGGCGAATACACCGCGCCGCCGGCGCACGGGCCCATGATCATGCTGATCTGCGGAATGACGCCGGACGCCATCACGTTGCGCTGGAATACGTCCGCATAACCGCCGAGCGACGCCACGCCTTCCTGGATGCGCGCGCCGCCGGAATCGTTCAGGCCGATCACGGGCGCGCCGACCTTCATCGCCTGGTCCATCACCTTGCAGATCTTCTCCGCATGCGCCTCGGACAGCGCGCCGCCGAACACGGTGAAGTCCTGGCTGAACACGAACACGAGGCGGCCGTTGATCATCCCGTAGCCGGTGACGACGCCGTCGCCGGGAATCTTGTTGTCCGCCATGCCGAAGTCCGTGGAGCGATGCTCGACGAACATGTCCCACTCTTCGAAGGTGCCTTCGTCGAGCAGCAGCTCCAGCCGCTCGCGCGCCGTGAGCTTGCCCTTCTTGTGCTGCGAGTCGATGCGCTTCTGCCCGCCGCCCAGGCGGGCTGCGGCGCGCTTCTGTTCCAGTTGTTCGAGGATGTCCTGCATGTCGTTCGTTCTCCAGAATCTTTTCAGGTGCGCCGCGCGTCGAGCAGTTTGCGCGCGGCGGTGGATGCGGCGACGCGGCCCGCGGCCACCTCGTTGCGCAGTTGGGGCAGGAGTTCCCGCACGGCGGGGTTCTCGCGAAACTCCGAACGCAGGCCCGCGTCGATGCGCTCCCACATCCATTCGAGCGCCTGCTGCTTGCGGCGTGCCTCCAGCGCGCCGCCACCGCGCTGCACGGCGAGGAATTCCTCCACCGTTTGCCAGAAGCGCTCCAGGCCCTCGCCCGTCAATGCACTCATGGACATCACGTGCGGCGCCCAGGCCATCGCGCGGCCGTGCTGCGTGAGCAGGCGCAACGCGCTCGTGACCTGCGCCTGCGCGCGCGTGGCGGCGTCGGGGTCGATGTCGGCCTTGTTGATGACGACGAGGTCGGCGAGCTCCATCACGCCCTTCTTGATCGCCTGCAGATCGTCGCCGGCGTTGGGCAGCTGCATGAGCACGAACATGTCCGTCATGCCCGCCACCGCGGTCTCGCTCTGGCCGACACCGACCGTCTCGACGATCACCACGTCGAAGCCCGCCGCTTCGCACACCAGCATGGCCTCGCGTGTTTTCTCCGCGACGCCGCCCAGCGTGCCGCTCGACGGGCTCGGGCGGATGAAGGCGCGCTCGTCGACGCTCAGGCGCTCCATGCGCGTCTTGTCGCCGAGGATGGAGCCGCCGGACACTTTCGACGATGGATCCACGGCGAGCACCGCGACGCGGTGGCCGCGCTCGATCAGGAAGAGCCCCAGCGCCTCGATGAAGGTGCTCTTGCCGACGCCCGGGACGCCCGAGATGCCGAGGCGGACCGAGCGGCCGGAGTGCGGCAGCAGCTGCGCGAGCAGCTCGTCGGCCCGCGCGCGGTGGTCCGGCCGCGTCGATTCGAGCAGCGTGATGGCCTTGGCCACCGCGCGGCGGCGCTGCATGGCGTCGGCGCCGCGCACCGCCTGGACCAGGGTGTGGACTTCGGCGTTCACAGGATCTCGAACGCCTGGCGGTCAGGCAATACTGGCCTCATTTGCCGCGTGGTCCAGGTTCGCCGATCTTCGCGGATTCTTCCTGCACCTGTAGTAACAGGTCATAAGGGCTTTGAATCATGACCGCCCGATCGCCTTGCGAATCTGCTCCAGCACGTCCTTCGCGCTCGCCGGGATCGGCGTGCCCGGGCCGTAGATGCCCTTGACGCCCGCCTGGTAGAGGAAGTCGTAGTCCTGCTGCGGCACCACGCCGCCGACGAACACGATGATGTCGTCGGCTCCCTGCTTCTTCAGCTCCGCGATGATGGCGGGCACCAATGTCTTGTGGCCCGCGGCCAGGGTGGACACGCCGACGGCATGCACGTCGTTCTCGATCGCCTGGCGCGCGCACTCCTCCGGTGTCTGGAAGAGCGGGCCCATGTCGACGTCGAAGCCCAGGTCCGCGAAGGCGGTGGCCACCACTTTCGCGCCGCGGTCGTGGCCGTCCTGCCCGAGCTTGGAGATCATCACGCGCGGGCGGCGGCCCTCTTCCTGCGCGAACGCCTCGATTTCCTTCTTCAATTGTTCCCAGCCCTCGGCCGAGTCATAGGCAGCTGCATACACACCGGTCACCTTTTGCGTATCGGCGCGGTGGCGCCCAAAAACCTTTTCCAGCGCATCGGACACCTCGCCCACCGTGGCGCGCAGCCGCACGGCACGGATGCTCAGGTCCAGCAGGTTGCCGTCGCCCTTCTCGGCAGCCGCCGTGAGCGCATCGAGCGCCGCCTGCACCTTCGCGCCGTCGCGCGATGCGCGAATGGATTTCAGCCTTGCGATCTGCTGCTCGCGCACCGCGACGTTGTCGATGTCGCGAATGTCGACCGGGTCTTCCTTCGCGAGCCTGTACTTGTTCACGCCGACGATCACGTCGCGGCCGGAGTCGATGCGCGCCTGCTTCTCCGCCGCCGCCGCCTCGATCTTCAGCTTGGCCCAGCCCGAGTCCACCGCGCGCGTCATGCCGCCCATGGCTTCGACTTCCTCGATGATCTTCCACGCCGCATCCGCCATGTCCTGCGTGAGCTTTTCCATCATGTAGCTGCCGGCCCAGGGATCGATCACGTTCGTGATGTGCGTCTCCTCCTGGATGATGAGCTGCGTGTTGCGGGCGATCCGCGAGGAGAACTCGGTGGGCAGCGCGATCGCCTCGTCGAAGGAGTTGGTGTGCAGCGACTGCGTGCCGCCGAACACCGCCGCCATCGCCTCGATGGTGGTGCGCACGACGTTGTTGTACGGGTCCTGCTCGGTCAGGGACCAGCCGGAGGTCTGGCAGTGCGTGCGCAGCATCAGGCTCTTCGCGTTCTTCGCGCCGAAGCCTTTCATGATCCTGTGCCACAGCAGGCGGGCCGCGCGCATCTTCGCGACTTCGAGATAGAAGTTCATCCCGATGGCCCAGAAGAAGGAGAGGCGCCCCGCGAAATCGTCGACGTCCAGGCCCTTCGCCAGCGCCGTCTTCACGTATTCCTTGCCGTCGGCCAGCGTGAACGCGAGTTCCAGCGCCTGGTTCGCTCCGGCCTCCTGCATGTGATAGCCGGAGATGGAGATCGAGTTGAACTTCGGCATGTGTTTCGCCGTGTACTCGATGATGTCGCCGATGATCCGCATGCTCGGCTTGGGCGGGTAGATGTAGGTGTTGCGGACCATGAACTCCTTGAGGATGTCGTTCTGGATGGTCCCCGAGAGCTTGTCCGCCGCCACGCCCTGCTCTTCCGCCGCGACGACATAGCCTGCGAGCACGGGCAGCACCGCGCCGTTCATCGTCATCGACACCGACACCTTGTCCAGCGGGATCCCGTCGAAGAGGATCTTCATGTCTTCCACCGAGTCGATCGCGACGCCGGCCTTGCCGACGTCGCCGGTGACGCGCGGATGGTCGCTGTCGTAACCGCGGTGCGTGGCGAGGTCGAAGGCCACCGACACGCCCTGCCCGCCGCCCGCGAGGCCCTTGCGGTAGAACGCGTTCGATTCTTCCGCCGTGGAAAAGCCGGCGTACTGGCGGATCGTCCACGGGCGCGCCGCGTACATGGTGGCTTGCGGCCCGCGCAGGTACGGCTCGAAGCCGGGCAGCGTATCGGTATACGGCAGGCCCCGCAGGTCCTGCGCGGTGTAGAGCGGCTTGACGGTGATGCCGTCGGGCGTCACCCAGTCGAGCTTCGCGACGTCGCCGCCGGGGGCGGACTTGGCCGCGGCTTGGGCCCAGGCGGCAAGGCGGCCGGGTGCGGTGTCGGGGTCGGGCTGGCTCATGGGTACGGCTTCCGGTTCGATGCTATTCCTGTCGGGCCGCCATCTTACATCATTCATAATTATTGATAAAGAATTGGAATCCACCTAAAATCGCGCCCATGTCCGCCGTGTCGCTCGCTCCCCGCGCCCTGTACCAGGAGGTGGCGGAGCTCTTGCGCCAGCGCATCTTCAAGCGCGAGCTCGAGCCCGGCAGCTGGATCGACGAGATGAAGATCGCCGAGGAATTCGGCATCAGCCGCACGCCCCTGCGCGAGGCGCTCAAGGTGCTCGCGGCCGAGGGCCTCATCACGATGAAGGTGCGGCGCGGCGCCTACGTCACGGAGGTGTCGGACAAGGACCTCACCGACGTCTATCACCTCCTCTCGCTGCTGGAAAGCGATGCGGCGGGCGTGGTGGCCACGCAGGCGACGGACGACGAGATCTCGGACCTGCAGGCGATCCACAAGCAGCTGGAGGCCGCCGCCGGCAATCGCGACAGGTTCTTCGCCATCAACGAGCGCTTCCACATGCGCCTGCTCGCGATCGCGGGCAACCGCTGGCGCGACCAGATGGTGGCGGACCTGCGCAAGGTCATGAAGCTCAACCGGCACAACTCGCTCTTGAAGACCGGCCGCGTGAAGGAGTCGATGCTCGAGCATCGCGCGATCATGGAGGCCATCGCCCGGCGCGACGCGAAGGCCGCGAGCAAGCGGATGCAGGAGCACTTCCGCAACGGGCTCGAAGCCGCCGCCTGAGCGCCGCCCGCCGGCCGCACCGCCCGGCCGCCGTATACGAAAGGTGCAAGCGTTTCACACGTTGACAGCGCATTCGCGCGTCACCTAGCATGGTCTGGCTTCACCCAGCGCCTTCGCCGGCGCCACAACACACAGGAGACAGGACAAATGATGGGTCACTTCCTCCGGCTGGCCACGGCCGCCCTCGCCCTCTTCTTTGCGGGCCTGGCAGGCGCGCAGAACATCTCCATCGGCACGGGCGGCACCGGGGGCGTGTACTACCCGATGGGCGGCGGGCTCGCGGCCGTGCTCTCGAAGTACGTGCCCGGGATGCAGGCCACCGCGGAAGTCACGGGCGGTTCCGTGGACAACCTCAAGCTCATCGGTACCGACAAGCCCTACATCGGCTTCACCATGGCCGACGCGGGCCTGGATGCGTA
Source organism: Caenimonas aquaedulcis (assembly GCF_015831345.1). NCBI lineage: Bacteria > Pseudomonadati > Pseudomonadota > Betaproteobacteria > Burkholderiales > Comamonadaceae > Caenimonas > Caenimonas aquaedulcis. The sequence continues at coordinate 880,321 of NZ_JADWYS010000001.1, forward strand.
CAAGGGCGAGGACAAGTTCAAGGGCAACAAGATCCCGCTGCGCACGCTGATGGTCCTCTACCCGAACCGCATGCACATCGTCACCGTGGAAGGCCGCGGCATCTCGAAGCTGTCCGACCTCAAGGGCAAGCACGTGTCGACCGGCTCTCCGGGAAGCGCGACGGAAGTCATGGCGTTTCGCATCATCGAAGCCGCCGGCCTGGACAAGGACAAGGACATGAAGCGCGAGCGGCTCGGGGCGGCCGAATCGGTGAACGCGATCAAGGACAACAAGATCGACGCGTTCTTCTGGGTCGGCGGGCTGCCCACCGCGGCCGTGACCGACCTGGCCAATACGCCCGGCACGAAGCTCAAGATGATCGACCACACCGAGGTCGTCGCGAAGATGAACGCCAAATACGGCCCGCTGTATGTCGAGGACGTGATCCCGAAGGCCATGTACAAGGGCATGGACACGGACAACCACCAGGCCACCGTGATGAACCTGCTGGTCGCGCACCAGAACATGGACGACAAGACGGCCTACAACATCGTGAAGACCATCTTCGACAAGCGCACGGACCTCATCGCCGTGCACAAGGAAGCGGAGAACTTCAAGCTGGAGAACCAGAAGAACGCCGCCACGCCCATCCCCTTCCACCCGGGGGCGGCGAAGTATTTCGCTGAACGAGGCGTGAAGCTCAATTGAGCGCCGAGCCGTCCGGCGTCGTCAGCGACGAAGCGCTGTCCAGGGCGCAGGAGTTCATCGAGGAGGAAGAAGGCGCGGCCAACAAGCTCGCGGGCTGGCGCGCCGTCTTCATCACCGCCTGCGCCGTCGCGATGTCGGCGTTCCACCTGTACGCCGCCTACGCCATCGTGCCAACGCAGACGCTGCGGCCGTTGCACGTGGCGATGGTGCTGTTCCTCACCTTCCTGCTCTTTCCCGTGAGCAAGGCGTTCCGCCACCGCATCATGTGGTGGGACCTCATCGCCGCCCTGCTCTCGATCGCGGTGGTGATGTGGGTGATCCTCGGCGGCGACGACTTCACCGACCGCAACACCACGCCCAACGGCTGGGACATCTTTTTCGGGGTCACGCTCATCGTGCTGGTGCTGGAGGCGATGCGCCGCACGACCGGCTGGATCATGCCGGCGATCACCAGCGTTTTCGTGCTCTATGCGCTCTTCGGCGCCTACCTGCCCAACCCGTGGACGCACAAGGGCTACGAGGTGGGCCGCCTGGTGGGGCACCTGTACATGACGCTGGAGGGGATCTTCGGCGTGGCGGTGGACGTGTCGTCCTCGCTCATCATCCTCTTCACGATCTTCGGCGCGTTCCTGCAGTATTCCGGCGCGGGCAAGTTCTACATCGACTTCTCCTTCTCCGCGATGGGCGGCAAGCCCACGGGCGCGGGGCGCACGGTGGTGCTCGCGTCCTTCCTGCTGGGCGGGCCGTCAGGTTCGGGTGTGGCGACGACGGTGACCCTCGGCTCCGTCGCGTGGCCGATGCTCGCCAAGGTCGGCTACGAACGCAATGCGGCCGGCGGCCTGCTCGCCGCGGGCGGGCTGGGCGCGATCATCTCGCCGCCGGTGCTCGGCGCCGCGGCGTTCCTGATCGCGGAGTTCCTGAAGATCTCCTACCTCGACGTGCTGCTGATGGCGTGCATCCCCACGCTGCTCTTCTACCTCGCGCTCTTCCTCATGGTGGAGATCGATGCGCGCAAGTACGGCATGGGCAACACCGTCTTCGAGAAGGTCGACACGGTGTGGAACCTCACGCGCCGCTACTGGTTCCACTTCCTGTCGCTGATCTCCATCGTGGTCTTCATGATGTGGGGCTTCTCGCCGGTGCTCTCGGTGTTCTGGGCGACGGTGGTGTCGGCCGTGGCCAGTTTCCTGCGGCCGGAATGCTCGCTGATCCCCTACGACGTGTTTCGGGGGCGCGGCCCCTTCGTGCCGAAGCTGTGGAACTCGGGCTTCATCAAGGCGATGGAAGGCGGCTCCATCGGGGTGCTGAACGTCGCCGCGACCTGCGCGGGCGCCGGCATCATCGTCGGCGTGGTGACGCTCACCGGGCTGGGCCTCAAGTTCAGCTCCATCGTGATCGACATGGCGCACGGCTCGCTGCTGCTCACCGCCATCTACACCTCGCTCGTGGTGTGGATCGTCGGGCTGGCCGTGCCGGTGACGGCGTCGTACATCATCTGCGCGGTGATCGCGGCGCCGGCCCTCATCAAGCTCGGCGTGCCGGACTTCGCGGCGCACATGTTCATCTTCTATTACGCGGTGTTGTCCGAGGTGTCGCCGCCGACGGCGCTGTCACCCTTCGCTGCGGCGGCCATCACCGGCGGCGATCCGTACAGGACGACGATGCAGTGCTGGAAGTACACCGTGCCAGCGTTCCTCGTTCCCTTCATGTTCGTGCTGGACCCGAGCGGGCAGGGCTTGCTGCTGATGGGATCGACGAAGGCGCTGGCGGCGGCCAACTGGTGGTCGATCGCCGAGGTGACCATCACGGCCGCCATCGGCGTGGCGGCGCTGGCCGCCGGCTTCCAGGGCTGGGCGCTCAAGAAGGCGACGCCGTTCGAACGAGGCATGTTCCTCGCGGCGGGGTTTGCGCTGGTCTATCCGACGGTGACGGCGGATCTGGTCGGCATCGGGCTTGTCGTCGCCGCGCTGGCGATGCAGTACCTGCGCGGCCGGCCGGTCGCTGCCTAGAACGCCGAAATCCCCGTCTGCGCGCGCCCGAGGATGAGCGCGTGCACGTCGTGCGTGCCCTCGTAGGTGTTCACCACCTCGAGGTTCACCATGTGGCGCGCGACGCCGAATTCGTCGCTGATGCCGTTGCCGCCCATCATGTCCCGCGCCAGGCGCGCGATGTCCAGCGCCTTGCCGCAGGAATTGCGCTTCATGATGGAGGTGATCTCCACCGACGCCGTGCCCTCGTCCTTCATGCGGCCCAGGCGCAGGCACCCCTGCAGGCCCAGCGTGATCTCGGTCTGCATGTCCGCGAGCTTCTTCTGGATCAACTGGTTGGCCGCGAGCGGCTTGCCGAACTGCTTGCGGTCCAGTACGTACTGCCGCGCGCGGAACCAGCAGTCCTCCGCCGCGCCCAGCGCGCCCCAGGCGATGCCGTAGCGCGCGGAATTGAGGCAGGTGAACGGGCCCTTGAGGCCGCGCACCTCGGGGAACGCGTTTTCTTCGGGACAGAACACTTCGTCCATCACGATCTCGCCCGTCACGGAGGCGCGCAAGCCCACCTTGCCTTCGATCTTCGGGGCGGACAGGCCCTTCCAGCCCTTCTCCAGCACGAAGCCGCGGATCGCGCCTTCGTCGTCCTTGGCCCACACGACGAACACGTCCGCGATCGGGCTGTTGGTGATCCACATCTTCGCGCCCGAGAGCTTGTAGCCGCCGTCCACCTTCTTCGCGCGGGTGATCATGCTGCCCGGGTCAGAGCCGTGGTTGGGCTCGGTGAGGCCGAAGCAGCCGATCCACTCGCCGCGCGCGAGCTTGGGCAGGTATTTCTGCTTCGTCGCTTCATTGCCGAATTCGTTGATGGGCACCATCACGAGAGAGGACTGCACGCTCATCATCGAGCGGTAGCCGGAATCGACGCGCTCCACTTCGCGCGCGACGAGGCCGTAGCACACGTAATTCAGGCCGGCGCCGCCATAAGCTTCGGGGATGGTCGGCCCGAGCAGGCCGAGCTCGCCCATCTCGCGAAAGATGGACGCATCGGTTTTCTCGTGGCGGAACGCCTCGACCACGCGGGGCGCCAGGCGCTCCTGGCAATACGACGCCGCCGCCTCCCGGACGGAGCGCTCGTCGTCGGTGAGCTGCGAGTCGAGCAGCAGCGGGTCGGCCCAGTTGAAGGAAGCTTTGGTGGCTTTCATGTGTGCATCCAGAGAGTGTCTGGACGCAATTCTCGCCGAATCCGCGCCTCAGAACATCAGGTCGCCGGCCGCCATTTTCGTGCCGACGGTGCCCATCAGCGTCAATTCGCCCGCCGTGATGCCCGCGCCGCCCGCTTCGATGTATTGGTAGACCGCCGAGCTGTCGTCGTCCGTGACGACGAAGTAGGCCACCGCCCCCGCGCTCCCGTCCGTCCACGACGCCGCCGACGCGATGAATGTCGCCGACGCGACCGCACTGTCCGCGACGCTCGAGAGCGCGGCATCGACGAAATAGACGGCGCCGGCGTGCACGTTGATGCTGCCGGCGACGGCGACCGCCGCATGCTGCGTGGTGAGCAGGCCGACGTCGAGCTTGTCGACGCCCGACATGAAATTCGTGACCACGTCGTTGCCGTTCGCCGCAGGCGTAGCCGCCATGATGTTGCGGTCCATCACGTTGTCCACCCCGAGGTCGATCGTGTCGCTGCCCGCGCCGCTGGAGACGACGTCCATGCCGGCGCCGCTGGTGATGACGTCGTTGCCGGCGCCGCTCACGATGGTGTCCTTGCCTGCGCCGGTGGTGATGGTGTCGTTGCCCGTGCCGGTCGTGACGGCATTGATGCCGTCGCCCGCGCTCACGGTGTTGTTGCCGTCGCCCGCGAGGATGGTGTCCGCCCCGCTGCCGGTGGTGATGGTGTCGTTGCCCGCCAGGGTGATCACCGCGTTGTTGCCGTTGCCGGTCGTGATCGTGTCGTCGCCGCCCAGGCCATTGATGCGGAAGTCCCCGGCACCGATGGTGTAGGTGTCGTTGGCGATCGTCAGGTCGACCACCTGCTGGGGCGAGGGCGCAGGCGCGGGGGATGGTCCGGGAGCGGGAGCGGGAGCCGGCGCAGGACCGGGAGCCGGAGCGGGAGCAGGCGCCGGTGCAGGAGGCGGCGTCATGGCGGCGATCGCCGTGTCGACGCTCGCCGTATCGGCCGTCACGCTTTCGATCACGTGGTGCAGCAGCACGAAGTCCGTGGCGGGTTGCGCCAGTGTCACGGAATAGTGCTCCGCGACGAAGGTTTCGTTGTTCAGCAGCGCCTTGACCTCGGCGAACTGGGGCGAGTTCGTGCCGTCCAGCGCGATGATGGCCTCGTACGCGATCTGCCCCTTGTCGACACCGGCGTTCCACTTGCCGTACACGAAGTCGTGCGCGAGTTCGTTGGACTGCAGGCCCAGCGGCGTGAGGAACGCCGTCGCGAATTCCTCCATGGTCTGCGAGTCGGGGTTCAGGGAGCGGTAGACGCTGCTGTTCGCCATCTCGGTGGCCAGCGTGCACATGACGTGCCCGTTGGCCTCCAGCGCCGCTTCGAGCGAGGCCAGGTAGGTGGCGCCGGGGGCGACGTCGAACATCGCCACGGCGAGTTCGATGATGAGGGTGCGTTCTGCGGTGGAGATGGTCATGGGGCGGTCTCTTTTGCTAGTTGGAAACTAAGCCGAGTACCCGATGCACCAGACTGTGAGCCAATGTAGCTCGGCACTTTCGGCGCCACGAAAGCAAAAGCGGGGATTGCGCGTAAGGCAATACCCCGCTCGGATCGGGTGGTGGCTTAGAAAGCGAGGTCGCCGGTCGACACCGCGTGGTCCACCGTGCCCATCAACGTCAACTCACCGAGCGTGATGCCCGCGCCGCCAGCCTCGATGTATTGGTAGACCGCCGAGCTGTTGTCGTCCGCGACGACGAAGAAGGCGACGGTGCCGGCCTGGCCGTTGGTCCAGTGCGCGCCGGCCTCGATCAGTGCGGCGGATGCGACGGCGCTGTCGGCCGCGCTCGAGAGGCCGGAGGCCAGGAAGTAGACGTTGCCTGCATGCACCGTCAGGTTGCCCTGCACCAGCGTCGCCGCGTGCTGCGAGGTCATGGCGTTCAGGTCGAGCTTGTCGATGCCGGTGGTAAACCCGGTGATCACGTCGTTGCCGTTCAGGGCTGCCGACTTGGCGAAGATGACGCGGTCCAGCACGCTGTCGACGCCCAGGTCGATCGAGTCGTTGCCCGCGCCGCTGGTGATCAGGTCCGCGCCGGCGCCGCTGCGGATGATGTCGTTGCCCGCGCCGCTGACGATGACGTCGTTGCCGGAGCCCGTGGTGAGCGTGTCGTTGCCGGTGCCGGTCGTGACGGCGTTGGTGCCGTCGCCCGCATTCACGGTGTTGTTGCCGTCGCCGCCCTGGATGACGTCCGCGCCGCCGCCGGTGGTGATGGTGTCGTTGCCGGCGCGCGTGACGACGAGGTTGCTGCCGCTTCCGGTGGTGATCGTGTCGTCCCCGCCCAGTCCGTTGATCTGGAAGTTGCCGGCACCGATGGTGTAGGTGTCGTTGGCGCTGGTGAGGTTGATGGTCTGTTGTGCAACGGTTTGCACGCTGTGGTCTTGATGAATCCGGGCCATGAGGTTGTCTCCGCTAGTTAAGAACTAAGCCGAGCACCGAATGCACCTGACTGTGAGCCAATGTAGCTCTGCAATTTCCTGGCACAGCAGGGCAATGGAGCGCCTGCGTGTAGGGAAATGGCCTGCCCTCGCCTCCGGGCTAGGCGGGCAATACCGCGGTCGCCTCGATTTCCACCTTGGCGCGGTCCTCCATCAGCGCCGTGACCTGCACGGCCGTCATCGCGGCGTTGTAGGCGCCGATGATCTCGCGGAAGGCCACGCCGATCTCGCGCGACGCGGCGAGGTATTCGCGCTTGTCCGTCACATACCAGGTCATGCGCACGATGTGCTCCGGCTTGCCGCCGGCTTCCTCCAGCACGTCGGCCAGGTTCTGCAAGGCCTGGCGCGCCTGCGCCGCGAAATCGTCGGAGTGGAAGACGCCCTGCGCGTCCCAGCCGATCATGCCGGCGATGAACAGCATCTTTCCCTGCGCCACGACGCCGTTCGCATAGCCCTTGGGCCGCGGCCACCCGGCCGGGAGAATCACCTCGCAAGTCATCGTGCCTCCTTGAGCAGTTCGCGGGCGATGATCAACTGCTGCACTTCGCTCGCGCCTTCGTAGATGCGCAGCGAGCGGATCTCGCGGTAGAGGCGCTCCACCATCTCCCCGCTGACCACGCCCTGCCCGCCGAACATCTGCACGGCCGCGTCGATGACCTGCTGCGCGCCTTCCGTGGCGGTCAGCTTGGCCATCGCGGCCTCCTTGGTCACGTTGCGGCCGCCATCGCGCTGCCACGCGGCGCGGTACACGAGCAGCGCCGCGCTGTCGATGGTCGTCGCCATCTGCGCGAGCTTCGCCTGCGTGAGCTGGAAGTCGGCCAGTGCCTGGTTGAACATCCTGCGCGTCGTCGCGCGATGCAGGGCTTCGTCCATCGCGCGGCGGGCGAAGCCGAGCGCGGCGGCCGCGACCGAGGTGCGGAACACATCGAGCGTTCGCATCGCCACCTTGAACCCCTCCCCCGCCTCCCCGATGCGCTGCGTGAGCGGCACGCGGCAATGCGTGAAGCGGAGTTTCGCGAGGGGATGCGGCGCGATCACGTCGATGCGCTCCGCGATTTCGAAGCCCGGCGTGCCCGCATCGACGATGAAGGCGGAAATGCCGCGCGCGCCGGGCGCCTCGCCGGTGCGGCAGAACACGACGTAGAAGTCCGCGATGCCGCCGTTGGAGATCCAGGTCTTCTCGCCGTCCAGGATGGCGTGGTCGCCCTCGACGTGCGCGTTGCACTGCATCGCGGCCACGTCGGAGCCGGCCTCCGGTTCCGACAGCGCGAATGCGGCGATCGCCTCGCCGCGCGCCACGCGCGGCAGGTAACTGTCCTTCTGGGCCTGCGTGCCCTGCAGGCTGATCGCCCCGGAGCCCAGGCCCTGCATCGCGAACGCGAAGTCCGCCAGGCCGTTGTGGCGTGCCAGCGTTTCCCGGATCAGGCAGATGGCGCGCGTGTCGATCACCGGCTGCGCGCCGTGGCCGCCACCGACGGCGTGCCTGAGCCACCCGGCCGCGCCGAGGGACCGCACGAGCGAACGGCACTCCGCGTCCACGTCGCTGCCATGGTGCCCCGCCACGTGCTGGGCGGCCCAGGCGTCCAGTTCGCGTGCCAGGGCGCGGTGCCGCTCTTCGAAGAAAGGCCAGTCGAGGTAAGTGGTGTCGCTCATGGCTCGCCTCAATTGCCTTCGAAGCGGGGCTTCTGCTTCGCAACGAACGCGTGGTAGGCCCGCGAGAAATCCTCGGTCAGCATGCAGATCGCCTGCGCCTGCGCTTCCGCTTCGATCGCCTGCTCGATGGTCATCGCCCACTCCTGGTGGAGCATGGTCTTGGTGATGCCGTTCGCGAAGGTCGGACCCTGCGCGAGCTCCAGCGCCAGGGCTTGCGCTTGCGCCAGCAGGTCTTCCGGCGCGCACAGCCGGTTGAAGAAGCCCCAGCGCTCGCCCTCCTCGCCGCCCAGGGACCGGCCGGTATAGAGCAGCTCGCTCGCGCGGCCCTGGCCGATCAGCCGCGGCAGGAAGGCGCAGGCGCCCATGTCGCAACCGGCGAGGCCGACGCGGTTGAAGAGAAAGGCCGTCTTGCTGCGGGCGGTGCCGAAGCGGATGTCCGACGCCATCGCGACGATCGCGCCGGCGCCCGCGCAGATGCCGTCCACCGCCGCCACGATGGGTTGCGGGCAGGCACGCATGGTCTTCACCAGATCGCCCGTCATGCGGGTGAACATGAGCAGGTCCGGCGCCTTCAGTTGCACGAGCGGCCCGATGATTTCGTGCACGTCGCCGCCGGAGCAGAAGTTGCCGCCCGCGCCCGTGACCACCACCGCATGCACATCCGTCGCGTATTTCAGCTGGCCGAAGAGGTCGCGCAGCTCGGCATACGAATCGAAGGTGAGCGGGTTCTTGCGGTCCGGGCGGTCGAGCGTGATGGTGGCCACGCCTTCCTTCACCTCCCACAGAAAGTGCTCGGCGCGGTACCCCGCCAGCTGCTTGCGGTTGCCCGCGGCCAGCGCGGGGTCGAGGGTGCTTGTCTCTGTCATGTTCTTTCCTCTTCGGGAATGTTCGGTGCCGCGGCCATGGCCTTTTCGCGCTCGAGATTGCGTTCGAGCTGGGTCTTGCCCGAGCGGTACTGCCGGGGCCAGGGAACGTCGGTGTAGCCGATCTTCGCGGCTTCCAGGAGCGTCCACGATGCATTGGCCAGGTGCGGCCGGGCCACGGCGCACAGGTCGGCACGGCCGGCCGCGATGATGCTGTTGACGTGGTCCGCTTCAGAGATCGCGCCGACGGCGATCGTGGCGATGCCTGCCTCGTTTCGCACGCGATCCGAAAAAGGCGTCTGGTACATGCGGCCGTACACGGGCTTCTGCTCCTTGCTCACCTGCCCGGACGAGCAGTCGATCATGTCGGCGCCCGCGGCCTTGAACGCCCTGCCGATCGCCACCGCGTCGTCGGGCGTGATGCCGCCGGGCACCCAGTCGTGCGCGGAGATGCGCACCGACATCGGCAGGTTCGCGGGCCACACCGCGCGCATCGCGGCGAACACTTCCAGCGGATAGCGCAGGCGGTTCTCCAGCGAGCCGCCGTAGTCGTCCGTGCGCTGGTTCGTCAGCGGCGAGATGAAGCTCGAGAGCAGGTAGCCGTGCGCGCAGTGCAGCTCGAGCCAGTCGAAGCCGGCCTGCGCGGCCAGCCGCGTGCTGTGCACGAAGTCCGCCTTGACGCGGTCCATGTCCTCGCGCGTCATGGAGCGCGACCAGTCGCTCACGCCGTCGATGTATTGCTGCGGGGACGCCGAGATCAGCGGCCAGTTGCCCGAGGGCAGCGGCTGGTCCTCGCCTTCCCAGGGCACGCGCGTCGAACCCTTGGCGCCCGCGTGGCCCAGCTGCAGCGCGATCTTCGCGTCGCTGTTGCCATGCACGAAATCGACGATCCGCTTCCAGCCGTCCCGCTGCGCCTCGTTCCACAGCCCCGGGCAGCCGGGTGTGATGCGCGCATCGGGCGTGGGGCAGGTCATCTCCGCCACGACCAGTCCGGCGCCGCCCATGGCACGCGCGCCGAGGTGCACGAGGTGGTAGTCCGCAGGGAGGCCGTCCACGCAGGAGTACTGCGCCATCGGCGAGACGACGACACGGTTGTTCAGGGTGACGCCGCGCACCGTGAACGGCGTGAACATCGGCGGCACGGGATGCTGCGCCGCCGCGCGTTGCAAGCCCGCGCGCTGCGCGATCCAGTCTTCGTAGCCTTCCACGTAGCCCTTGTCGCGCAGGCGCAGGTTCTCGTGGCTGATGCGCTGGCTGCGCGTGAGCAGCGAATACGCGAACTGCTCGGGCGGCAGGTTGACGTAGCGCGACACGTTCTCGAACCACTCGGTCGAATTGCGCGCGGCGTTCTGGATCTTCAGCACTTCGATGCTGCGCACGGCTTCGTAATCCCCCAGCGCCTGTTTCAGGTCGCCTTTGGATCGGCCGATGCAGCGCGCGAGTTCGATGGAATCTTCCAGCGCGAGCTTGGTGCCCGAGCCGATGGAAAAGTGCGCGGTGTGCGCGGCGTCGCCCATGAGCACCACCGGCGCATGGCCGTTGTCGTGCACCCACGTCTTGCACACGACACGCGGAAAGCGGATCCACTGCGCCGAGCCGCGCAGGTGCGACGCGTTGGACATCAGTGCGTTGCCGTCCAGGTACTTCGCGAACAACTTCTCGCAGAACGCGATGGATTCTTCCTTCTCCATCTTGTCCAGGCCGGCCTTCAGCCACACCGCCTCCGGCGCTTCCACGATGAAGGTGGAGGTGTCGCCGTCGAACTGGTAGGCGTGCGCCTGGAACCAGCCCCAGGGCGTTTCCTCGAACGCGAAGGTGAAGGCGTCGAAGCGCTTGTGCGTGCCGAGCCAGACGAAGCGGCACTGGCGCAAGTCGATGTCCGGCTGGTAGGTGGCGGCGTGCTTCGTGCGGATGCGGCTGTTGAGGCCGTCGCTCGCGATGATGAGGTCGGCGTCGGGGTATTGGGCGTCGTCCTGCACGTCGGTCTCGAACACGAGTTCGACGCCGAGCTGCTCGCAGCGCCGCTGCAGGATGTTGAGGAGGCGCTTGCGGCCGATGCCGCAGAAGCCGTGGCCGCCGGACACGATGCGGTGGCCGCGGATGTTGACCTCGATGTCGTCCCAGTGGTTGAACGCGCCGAGGATTTCGGCGGCGGTCGGCGCGTCGGCCGCCTGCAGGTTTCCAAGGGTCTGGTCGGAGAAGACGACGCCCCAGCCGAAGGTGTCGTACGGCCGGTTGCGCTCCACGACCCGCACGCGATGGGCAGGGTCCTGCTGTTTCATCAGCAGGGCGAAATACAGCCCCGCCGGACCCCCGCCGATGCAGACGATGTTCATGGTTGCTCCAAGCCTGGATAGTTGAAGCTTAAACTATCTCCGCCGGTTGCGCCAGTGAAACGCGCGCAAGTCGCGAGACCTCGCGCGCCGGGCGGTCCTTCAGGCTGTGGTCGCTCCAGACCTGCCGCCAGCGGCGCGCGCCCGCAACGCCGTTGTACAGCCCCATCATGTGGCGGGCGATGGAGGAGTAGGCGGTGCCGCGCAGCGCCGCTTCGCGTTCCATGTACGCCACCATCTGCTCTTCCACCGCCTCGCGGGTGAGGCCCGAATCCGCCTCGCCGTAGTACGCGCTGTCCCACGAGGCGAGCCACCAGGGGTGGTGATAAGCCTCGCGCCCGACCATCACGCCGTCCACGGCCTGCAACTGCTCGCGCACCTGCGCGTCGTCCTTGATGCCGCCGTTGACGGCGAAGGTGAGATGCGGAAACTCGCGCTTGAGGCGATGCACGAATTCGTAGCGCAGCGGCGGGACTTCCCGGTTCTCCTTGGGCGACAGGCCCTTGAGCCAGGCGTTGCGCGCGTGAACGAGGAACACGTCGCACCCGGCATTTGCGACGGTGCCCACGAAATCACGCACGAACCCGTAGCTCTCGCCCTGGTCGATGCCGATCCGGTGCTTCACCGTCACGGGAAGGGACACGGCGTCGCGCATCGCCTTCACGCAATCGGCCACCAGCTGCGGCTCCGCCATCAGGCATGCGCCGAAGGAGCCGCGCTGCACGCGTTCGCTCGGGCAGCCGCAGTTGAGGTTGATCTCGTCGTAGTCCCACTCCCGCCCCAGCTTCGCGCTGGCCGCGAGGTCCGCCGGTTCGCTGCCGCCCAGCTGCAGCGCGACCGGGTGCTCCGCAGGATCGAAATCGAGGTGGCGCGGCACGTTGCCGTGCAGCAGCGCGCCGGTGGTCACCATCTCGGTGTAGAGCAGCGTGCGGCGCGTCAGCAGGCGGTGGAAGTACCGGCAGTGGCGGTCCGTCCAGTCCATCATCGGGGCGACGGACATGCGCCACCGGGTATCGTGTTTGGGGTTCATGGGAAAACGCAATTTTGCACGCGAGCGGATAACATGCGCGGCAATGGCCGTTTCCGACCCCCTCCACCCGCCGGACGAAGTACCCGGCGAAGCCCGGCGGCTCGCCCGGCTGCGCATGCTGAAGATCCTCGACTCCGCGCCCGAGCCCGCCTTCGACAGCCTCACACGGGTTGCCGCCGCCATCTGCGGCACGCCGATCGCCCTCATCAGCCTCATCGACGAAGACCGGCAGTGGTTCAAGTCCCGGGTCGGCCTCGACGGCGACACCGAGACGCCGCGCACCCTCGCCTTCTGCGACCACGCCATCCGGCAGTCGGGCGTGATGGAAGTGCCCGACGCCCTGCTCGACCCCCGCTTCCGGTCCAACCCGTACGTCACCGGCGAGCCCAACGTCCGCTTCTATGCCGGCGCCCCGATCACCCTGCCCTCCGGCGAGCGCATCGGCACCGTGTGCGTGATCGACCGCGTGCCCGCGCACCTCACGCCCCAGCAGGCGCAAAGCCTGGCCGAGCTGGCGGAGGTGGTTCAGGTCATGCTCACGCAGCGCGCGCAACTGATGGACCGTGTCGAGAGCGACATCGCCGGGCACGTGGAGCATGCGAGCCGGCTGCACGGCGCCAACCGCTTCCTCGCGCGCGCCGAAACGCTCAGCCGCGTCGGCGGCTGGGAAGCCGACCTGCGCACGCGCACCGTGCACTGGACGGAGCAGAACTACCGCAACTTCGAACTCAAGCCCGGCACGCCGGTGGGCCTGGATGACCATCGCCGATTCTTCAATCCCGAGGCGCTGCGCCTCATGGACGATACCGCCGCGCGCGCCCTGGCGACCGGCGAGCCCTGGGACATCGAGCTGCCGATGACCACCGCGAACGGGCGCCAGGTGTGGATGCGATCGGTCGGCCACGCGGAGTTCGAGAACGGCGTGCCCGTGCGCATGGTCGGCGTGCTGCAGGACATCAGCGCGCTCAAGTCGGCGCGCGACGCCGAGGCAGCGTCGCTGCGTTTGCTGTCCGCCGTGGTGGAGCACCTGCCGTGCGCCGTCAGCGTGTTCGACGCGCAATTCCGGCTCATCGCGCACAACCACCAGTTCCGCACCTTGCTGGACTTCCCCGACCGCCTGTTCGAAGGGCGCCAGCCCACCTTGTCGGAATTCGTGCGCTTCGACCTCGCACGCGGCGAGTACGGCGATGCCGATGCCGGCGAAGTGCTCGAGCGCGTCGCGCGCCAGGCCGCCACGCCTTCGCGCCACCTGCTCCTGCGCAGCCACGTGGGCGCGCCTGCGCTGGAAGTGCGCCGCTCGCCCATGCCCGGCGGCGGGTTCGTCACCACCTACATGGACGTGACCCAGGCACGCGCCGCCGACGAGGCGCTGGCCCGCGCCGCGGAAATCACGCGCGCGACGCTCGAATCCACCACCGACGGCCTGCTGGTGGTGAACCCCGACCGTGAAGTGCTCTACCACAACCGCAAGTTCCTGGAGATGTGGAACCTCTCCGCGGAGGACCTCGCGCACGGTGTCGACGCACTGCGGCCGAACATCGAGCCCCAGCTCGCCGATCCGCAGGCGTTCACGCGGCGCGTGGGGGAGCTGTACGCGTCGCCGCTCTCCGAAGCCAACGACGAGCTGATCCTCAAGGACGGCCGCGTGTTCGAGCGTTATGCGCGGCCGATGACGGTCGAGGGCCATGCCGTGGGCCGTGTCTGGAGCTTCCGCGATGTGACCGAGGCGCGCCGCGCCGAGGCGAACGTGCGGCGCGCGAAGGACGAAGCGGTGGCGGCCAACCGGGCCAAGACGGAGTTCCTCGACACCATCAGCCACGAGATCCGCACGCCGCTGAACGGTGTCCTGGGCATGACGCAGCTGCTGGCCGCCGAACCGCTCGCGCTGCACCAGCACAAGTACGTGCAGCTGGCCGACACCAGCGCGAGGGACCTGCTCGAGTTGATCGACGACCTGCTGGACCTCGGCAAGATCGAGGCGGGCAAGGTGGAACTGGAGGACATCGACTTCCGCCTGGAGGACGTGACGCGCCACCTGGAGGAGCTCTACCGGCTGCGCGCGCGCGAGAAGGACCTCGACTTCCAGCTGGAGATCGGCCCGGGCGTGCCGGCGGTGCTGCGCGGCGACCCCGGGCGGCTGCGGCAGGTGCTCAACAACCTGCTGTCCAACGCGCTGAAGTTCACCTCCGAAGGCGGCATCGGGCTCGTGATCGCGCGCATGCCGGGCGCGCGTTCGACGCCGCAGATCTCGTTCACCGTGCACGACACGGGCATCGGCATCGCGGAGGACGTGCGCGAACGGCTTTTCTCGCGCTTCTCGCAGGCCGACAGTTCCACCACACGCAAGTACGGCGGGACGGGCCTGGGCCTGGCGATCGTGCGCCAGCTCTGCGACGCGATGGGCGGCAGCGTGAGCCTGCGCAGCGTGCCGGGCAAGGGATCCTCCTTCCGCTGCGAACTGCCCCTGGCGGCGGCGCAGGCCGGTGCAGCCAGCAAGCCCGGGGTGCCGGTGCCGCAGCAGCGGGAATTCCGCGCGGCGCGCCTGCTGCTGGCCGAAGACAACCCCGTCAACCAGCTGGTGGTGCAGGGCCTGCTGGCGCACGCGGGATACCTGGACGTGGTGATCGCGAGCGACGGCGCGCAAGCCGTCGCGGCCGCCTCGCACGAACCGTTCGACCTCGTCATCATGGATTGCCACATGCCCGAGATGGACGGCTACCAGGCGACGGCGCTGCTGCGCGAGCGCGGTTTCGCCAAGCCCATCATCGCGCTCACCGCGAACGCCTCGCAGGCCGAGCGCGAGCGCTGCCTGTCGATCGGGATGAACGATTTCCTCAGCAAGCCCATCGACGGCGCCACGCTCACGCAGGCCGTGGACCGGTGGCTCCAGCCCGCCGCCGCGAACGGCTGACCGAGCCGCCGCCGGGCATGGGGGCGAGTCCTACACGGCGCGCTGCGCCGCGACTACAGGGCATCCGCCGCGCATGGGTTGCAATGGCCGTGTCAGCTAGGAGGCGCCATGAAACCATTCCAACTCGAACCCGGCATGCTCACCATGCGGGGTGTGTTCTATCCCACCGGGTACATGTTCCTCATGTTCCCCACCGAGCAGGATGCCCGCGATGCGGAACGCCTGCTCGAGGAAAACGGCTACACCGACGAGGCCATCTCGCTGCTGACACCCGAGATGATCCAGGAGCACATCGCGCGCACGGTCGGCAGCGCCGACATCCCGATGCCCTCGGCCGGCACCGAAGCGGATACCGTGCGGCAGTTCTCCGAATATGCGAGCCAGGGCCACCACGCGCTCATGATCCACGCGCCGAAGGCCAGCGAGAGCGAGCGCGTCATGGACGTGCTGAAGGACGCCAACATTTCCTATGGGCAGAAGTACCGCCAGCTCGTCATCGAAGACCTGACCTGATCGCATCGGTATCGCCGTAAAAAAAAGGCCCGCGTCGCGGGCCTTTTTTACGTGGCGCGAGGCAAGGCTCAGCCCATGTGCAGGCCGCCGTTCACGGAGAAGTCCGCGCCCGTCGAGTAACCGCCTTCGTCGGAGGCGAGCCACGCGATGATGGAGGCGATCTCTTCCGGCTGCCCCAGGCGCTTGACGGGGATCGTGCTCACGATCTTGTCGAGGACGTCCGGGCGGATCGCCTTGACCATGTCCGTGCCGATGTAGCCCGGGCTCACCGTGTTGACCGTCACGCCCTTGTTGGCGAGCTCCTGCGCCAGCGCCATCGTGAAGCCGTGCATGCCGGCCTTCGCGGCCGAGTAGTTCGTCTGGCCCGCCTGGCCCTTCTCGCCGTTGACCGACGAGATGTTGATGATGCGGCCCCAGCCCTTTTCCACCATGTCGCCGACCACCTGCTTGGTCACATTGAACATGGAGTTGAGGTTGGTCTCGATCACCGCGTCCCAGTCCTCGCGGGTCATCTTGAGGAACATGCGGTCGCGCGTGATGCCGGCGTTGTTCACCAGCACGTCGATCGGGCCGTGCTCGGCCTTCGCCTTGCCGAAAGCCTCCACGGTGGATTCCCACGCGCCGACATTGCCGACGGACGCATGGAAGGTGTAGCCGAGCGCCTTCTGCTCGCCCAGCCACTTGTTGAAATCACGCGTCGGGCCGCAACCCGCGATGACCTTGAATCCTTCCTTGTGCATGCGCTGGCAGATGGCGGTGCCGATGCCGCCCATGCCGCCCGTGACGTACGCGATTTTCTGGCTCATGTGTTGTCTCCTGGTTGATGATTGTTCTTGTACGCCGTTCACACGAGTTCGACTGCGAGGGAAACCCCCATGCCGCCGCCGATGCACAGCGCGGCCACGCCCTTCTTCGCTTCGCGGCGGCCCATCTCGTGCAAAAGCGTCACGAGGATGCGCGCGCCCGATGCACCGATCGGGTGCCCGATCGCGATCGCGCCGCCGTTGACGTTGACCTTCGCGGGGTCGATGCCGAGTTCCTTGTTCACGGCGCACGCCTGGGCTGCGAAAGCTTCGTTCAGCTCGAACAGGTTGACGTCGCTCGCCTTCCAGCCTGCGCGCTCCAGCGCCTTCTTCGTCGCCGGGACGGGGCCCATGCCCATGGTGGCGGGGTCGAGGCCGCTGGTGCCGAAGGACACGATGCGCGCGAGCGGCTTCAGGCCGAGTTCCTTGGCCTTCTTCGCGCTCATCACGACCACCGCCGCGGCGCCGTCGTTGAGGCCGGACGCGTTGCCGGCGGTGACGCTGCCAGCCTTGTCGAAGGCGGGGCGCAGGCCGGCCAGCGCTTCGGCGCTGGTCTTCTTGTTGATGAACTCGTCGGAGTTGAAGACGACCGGGTCGCCCTTCTTCTGCGGGATGGTGATCGCGACGATCTCATCCTTGAACTTGCCGGCTTCCTGCGCGGCCGCGGCCTTCTGCTGGCTGCCGAGCGCGAGCTTGTCCTGCGCGTCGCGGCTGATGTCGTGCGCCTTCGCGACGTTCTCGGCGGTGATGCCCATGTGGTACTGGTTGTAGACGTCCCAGAGGCCGTCGACGATCATCGTGTCGACCAGCTTCCAGTCGCCCATGCGCTGGCCGTCGCGGGAATTGGGGAGCACGTGCGGCGCGGCGCTCATGTTCTCCTGGCCGCCGGCGACAACGATCTCCGCGTCGCCCCAGGCGATGGCCTGCGCCGCGAGCATCACGGCCTTCAGGCCCGAGCCGCACACGGCGTTGATGGTGAGGCCCGGGACTTCCTTGGGCAGGCCGGCCTTCAGCAGCGCCTGGCGCGCCGGGTTCTGGCCCGAGCCGGCCGCGAGCACCTGGCCCATGATGACTTCGCTGACCTGCGCCGGGTCCACCTTGGCGCGGGCCAGGGCTTCCTTGATCACGGCGGCGCCGAGCTCGGGAGCGGGGATCTTGGCGAGCGAGCCGCCGAACTTGCCGACGGCGGTACGTACGGCGGAAACGATGACGATGTCTTCCATTTGGATGCTCCTTTAAGCCTTGGCTTTCACATAGCGGCCCGGCGCAGGCTCGATCGCCTTGAACTTGCCCTTGCCGTAAGTCTTGGGGGCTGCGACCAGCTTGCCCGCGTGGGGTTTCAGCCAGTTCGACCAGTCGGTCCACCAGCTGCCCGGATGTTCCTTGGCGCCCTTGATCCAGGTCTCGAGCGATTCGGGAAGCTTGTCGTTGGTCCAGTAGGACCGCTTGTTCTTCGCGGGCGGGTTGATCACCCCCGCGATATGGCCCGACGCGCCCATGACGAAGCGCTTCTTCCCGGGCAGGTGCTTCGTCGACGCGTAGGCGCCGCCGATGGGCACGATGTGGTCTTCGCGCGAGCCGTAGATGTACACGGGAATGTCGAGATTGCCCAGGTCCACCTTCTCGCCGCACACGGTGAGCTTGCCGGGCTTGACGAGGTTGTTCTCGAAGTAGGTGTTGCGCAGGTACCAGGTGAACATGGGCCCGGGCAGGTTCGTGGAATCGCTGTTCCAGTACAGCAGGTCGAACGGCGGCGGCGTTTCGCCCTTGAGGTAATTGCCCACCACGTAATTCCACACCAGGTCGTTGGGGCGAAGGAAACTGAATGTAGACGCGAGTTCCTGGCCCTTCAGCAGGCCGCCCCGGCCCAGCTGCATTTCCCGGAACTTGACGAAGGGCTCGTCGATGAAGAGGTCCAGCACGCCGGTGTCGGAGAAGTCCAGCAGCGTGGTGAGGAAGGTCGCCGAGGCCACCGGCTTTTCGCCCCGCGCCGCGTGGACGGCCAGCGCGGTGCCCAGGATCGTGCCGCCGACACAGAAGCCCAGCGCGTTGAGCTGCTTCGCGCCGGTGATCTCGCGCACGACGCGGATCGCCTCCATCGGGCCTTCGCCCACGTAGTTGTCCCAGGTCTTGCCCTGCACCGCGTCGTCCGCGTTGCGCCAGCTGATGACGAAAGTGCGATGGCCCTGCGACACGAGGTAGCGGATGAGCGAATTCTCGGGCTGCAGGTCCAGGATATAGAACTTGTTGATGCAGGGCGGCACGACCAGGAAGGGGCGCTCGTGCACCTGCTTGGTGAGCGGCTTGTATTCGATGAGCTGGAAAAGCTCGTTCTCGAACACCACCGCGCCTTCGGTCGTGGCGACGTTGGTGCCGACCTCGAACACGCTCTCGTCCGTCATGGACACGTGGCCCTGCTTGATGTCCTTCAGCAGGTTCTGCACGCCCTTGGCGATGCTTTCGCCCTGCGTCTCGATGGCCTTTTTCTGCGCCTCGGCGTTCAGGCACATGAAGTTGCTCGGCGACGAAGCAGCCATCCATTGCTCGATCGCGAAACGCAGCCGAGCCTTGGTCTTCGCGTCCGTATCGGCGGCTTCGGCCATGGCCAGCAGCGTGCGCGCATTGAGGAGGTAGACCGCCGCGGAAAACGCCGCCACCGGGTTCGCGGACCAGGCGTCGGAGGCGAAGCGCTTGTCGCCCGCACCGGGGTTCGCGGAGAGGCCGCTGTTCCAGAGCTCGGTGGCTTCCTTGACGTACGCCTGCTGCAGGGCCTCGAGCTTGTCGGGGGAGAACTGCAGTTGCGGCATCGCGGGCATGCCGGCGCCATGGACCCCGGAAAAGGTCTGCATGGCCTGCGTCCAGCTGTCGCCGAGGCTCTGCTGGAACTGCTGGGCGGCCTGCGCCCAGACTGCTTCAGAATTCATCTTGTCTCCTGATTACCCTGTTATTCGGGTTAACCCGAAGTATCTGTCAATTCATGTTGCAGTGCAACAAGTTTTCAACCGGCTCCCCATGTACATCGTCGCCATCGCCTGGATTTACGTCGCGCTCATGATGGCGGTGGCCGAAGCCACCAACCCGATCGGCACGGTGCTCGGCGCCATCTTCACCTTTGTACTCTATGGCGTGGCGCCTGTGTCGTTGGTGGTTTACCTGATGCGAACGCCGCAGCGCAAGCGTGCGATCAAGGCACGCGAAGCGGCTGAGCTGGAGCAGGCGCGGGCCGCCGCGTCAGGCGAGCCAGACACTCGCGGCGAACCGCCCGCTGACGCGGTCGCGCCGGTGCGAAAAGAAGATTGAGGGATTGCCCACGGTGCACCACGGCGCGCTGCCATCGTTGCCGTGGACGGAGGTGATGCCGAGCGCCGCAAGACGGCGCCGCGCGAGCGCCGGCAGGTCGGCGAGGTATTTGCCGGGCGCGTGAACGCGGAAGCACGCCGCTGCGCCTGCATCCGATGCTTCGAAGGCCTGCTTGACTTCCTCTCCCACCTCGAAGGCCTCCGGGCCGATGCAGGGGCCCAGCCAGGCGAGGACGTCCGACGGAGCGGGCCGCCCGCCGTTCGCGTCGCGCAGCTGCTCCCACGCACATTCGATCACCCCGCGCCCGCCCTCGCCCGCCAGGCCACGCCATCCCGCATGCGCCGCCGCGACCGCGCCGGCGTCGCGCAGCGCGAAGAGCACAGGCATGCAATCGGCCACCATGATCGTGCACGCCACGCGCCTTTCGGCGGTGACGCAGATATCCGCTTCGATGCCGTCGGCACTGTCCGCGTCGATGTGCGCCGCCCCCCAGCCGTGCACTTGCTTCATGAACACGGGATGCGCGCCGAGCGCCTCCGCATAAGTCGCGCGGTTGCGCGCGACGTCGGCGGGCGAATCGCCGACGTGATCGCCCAGGTTGAGGCTGTCGTAGGGGGGTCGCGAGGCCCCGCCCAGGCGCGTCGAGCACGCCGCCTCCACACCCCGCGGCGCGGGCCATGCGGGGACGATCCACCCAGGGGGCGATTGCATCAAGGCTCGTTGTCCGGGCAGTTCGACGGCTGCGCCGCCTGGAACGCCGGATGGGCCATGCACGCGTCGAAGGCGGCCATCGTGCGCGGCAATCCCTCGTAGCTCGTGTTCACACGGCGCCCATTGAAAATTTGCGGCACGAGGCAGCAGTCGGCGAGCGTGGGCGTGTCGCCATAGCAGTACTTCGAACGCGGCAGCGCCGCGAGTTGCCGCTCGAAAGCTTCCAGTCCCTCGCGCACCCAGTGGCGATACCACGTGTTCTTCGTTTCCTCGTCCACCTTCAGCTCGCGCACGAGGTACTTCAGCACGCGCAGGTTGTTGAGCGGATGGATTTCGCACGCGATGTCCTGCGCCAGCGCACGCACCTTCGCGCGGCCCAGCGCATCGCGCGGCAGCAGCGGCGTTTCGGGATGCACTTCGTCGAGGTATTCGATGATCGCCATGGACTGCGAGAGCCGCTCGCCCCCATCGAGCTCCAGCATCGGCACGAGCGTCGACGGCGCGATGGAGGCGAAGCCCTCCTTCTTGTGCTCGCCCTTCACCAGGTGCACAGGCACGTAGTCATAGGGCAAACCCTTCAGTTGCAGCGCGATGCGCACGCGAAACGAGGCGGAGGAGCGGAAGTAGTTGTAGAGCTTCATGGCAAAAGGATAATGCCCTTTTGCCTGTCGAATGCAAGGAGTTGGCATGCGAGCCGAGCAGAACGAATTGATCACACGCATCGGTCCGGGCACGCCCTGCGGCGCGGTGCTGCGCAGCTACTGGCAGCCTGTCGCCCTGGTGGACGAGTTCGACCCGGCGCTCGATCCGCGCATGGCGGAACGCGCGGTGAAGGCCGTGCGCATCCTCGGGCAGGACCTCGTGCTGTTTCGCGACGCGCAGGGCGCGTGGGGCCTGCTCGACCGTGCCTGCCCGCATCGCGGCGCGGACCTGTCTTTCGGGAGGCACGAGGGCGACGGCCTGCGCTGCCCCTTCCACGGCTGGAAATTCGATGCCGCGGGCAAGTGCCTCGACACACCGGCCGAGCCCGCCGGCAGCAAGCTGTGCGAGCGCGTGCGCCAGCGCAGCTATCCGGTGCTGGAGAAAAGCGGCGTGCTCTTCGGCTGGTTCGGCGAGGAAGGGACGCAGCCGCCGCCCTTCCCCGCGTTCGACTGCTTCACGGCGCCCGCGTCCCACACCTTCGCCTTCAAGGGCTTGTGGAACTGCAACTGGCTGCAGGCGGTCGAGGTCGGCATCGACCCCGCGCATCCTTCCTTCCTGCATCGCTTCCTCAACGACGAGCCGCTGGAGGAGATCGGCCGCAATGCGGCGGGCAAGCAGTTCCGCAGCGCCGCGGCCGGAGAAGCGGACGGCGAGCGCTGGCCGATGACGCGCATCATGCGCGAGTTCCACCAACCCGAGATCAGCTTCGAGCCGCAGCCCTGGGGGATGCAGCTCACGGCCTTGCGCCCGATGACGGATGCGCTCACGCACGTGCGCGTGACGCAATCGATCTTCCCGCAGACCTTCGTGATCCCCTTGTCGGAAACGCTCACGATCACGCAGATGCACGTGCCGGTGGACGACACGCACACGTACTGGTATTCGTTCTTCACCAGCTTCGCCGAGCCGGTGGACAAGGAAGCGATGCGCAACCAGCGCCTGCAATACATCGAGCTGCCCGACTACCTGCCGAAGTCCGGCCGCCACAACCACTGGGGATTCGACGCGCGGGAGCAGCGCACGCAAACCTACCTGGGCATGGGCGAGGACGACATCAACGTGCACGACCAGTGGGCGGTGGAGAGCATGGGTGCGATCCAGGACAGGACGCGCGAGCACCTGGGCACGAGCGACAAGGTGATCATGGCCAACCGGCGCATGCTGCTGAAGGCGATCGAGACCGTGCAGGCCGGCGGGGTTCCGCCCGGCTGCGCGGACGCGTCCCAGGCCGCTGCAATGACCGGGCCCGACACGGTCGACGGCATCGCGCCGGCCGGCGAATGGGCGACGTGGTGGCGCGAACGCACGCGTGCCAAGCGCGCGGGCGCACCCTGGACGCATCGCACCACCGTCGCTGCATGAGCACCTTCGCGCAGCGCTGCGGCCTCCACGACGCGGCGCGTGAAGCAGCGCTGGTGCGCGCGGAGCGGCTGATCGCGGGCGCGTCGCTGGAGCTGGTTCGCTTCGCGTGGTGCGACCTCCACGGCGTGACGCGCGGCAAGACACTGGTGGCGTCGGCGGCGCGGCGCGCGATGGAGGAAGGCGTGGGCCTGGTGAGCACCTTGATGCTCAAGGACGCATCCGACCGCACCGCGTACAAGGTGTTCGAGCCCGATGGCACCGCGTCGCTGCCCGGCTTCGGGTTTGCGAACAACCTCCTGCTGATGGCCGACCCGGCAAGCTTCCGGCAATTGCCCTGGGCCGGCCAGACCGGATGGGTGCAGGGCCAGCCCTGGTTCCAGGACGGCACGCCCGTGGAACTGGACACGCGCCGCGTGCTGCAACGCGCGCTGCGGCGGCTTGCCGATGCGGGCCTGGCGATGCGTTGCGGACTCGAAGTGGAATTCCACATCTACCGAATCGAGGACACGCGCGAACAGCTCGATCCGCAGCTGGCCGGCTGGCCGGGCCTGCCGCCCGCGGTGCGCATGATCCACCCGGGCTACAACCTGCTGAACGATGCGTGGTTCGACATGGCCGAGGAGCCGCTGCGCATCGTGCAACGGACGGCGCAGGCGCTGGGCATGCCGCTGCTGTCCCTGGAGATCGAACTGGGGCCGAGCCAGGTGGAAGCGGTGTTCGAAGCGACGGATGCCCTCGCCGCGGCGGACAACATGGTCCTGTTCCGCAGCGCCGTGAAGCAGGCGCTGCGCTGCGCCGGCTACCACGCCAGCTTCATGTGCCGCCCGCCGTTCCCGAACATCATGTCCAGCGGCTGGCACCTGCACCAGTCGCTGGTCGATGCGCGCAGCGGCCGCAACCTGTTCAGCCGCGACGCGCCGGCGGACGGCTCGACGCCTGCCGACGCGGGTTACACGCTCTCCAGGCTCGGCGAGCAGTACCTCGCGGGGCTGCTGGCCCACGCGCGGGGGATGACCGTGTTCTGCACGCCGAGCGTGAACGGCTTCGGACGCTTCCGCCCGAATGCACTCGCGCCGCAATCGGTTCTCTGGGGCCGGGACAACCGCGGGGCGATGCTGCGCGTGATCGGCGAATGCGGGGACGGCGCGACGCGTATCGAGAACCGCATCGGCGAACCCGCGGCGAATCCGTACCTGTATCTCGCATCGCAGATCCACGCGGGCCTGGACGGCATCGCACACGCGCTGGAAGCCCCGCCCGCCACCGATGCGCCGTATGGCGACGCGTCGGACAGGCTGCCCACCTCGCTCGGCGAGGCGCTCGACGCGCTCGCGGGCGACGCCGCGCTGGCCGAAGGCTTCGGCCAGTCCTTCATCGGCTACTTCACGCGCATCAAGCGCAGCGACCTGCAGCGCTGGGACAGCGCGCAGGACAAGGAAGACTTCGAACGGCGCGAGTACTTCAGCCGTTTCTGAAATTCAGGCCGGTTCCGAGATTTCGGTGAGGGCCTGCGAGGCGGGCCGCGATTCGCTTTCCTTCACGGCCAGGTCCGCGAGCGCCACGATGCCGACGAGGCGCTTGTCGCGGTCGACGACCGGCAGGCGGCGGATCTGGTGCTCGCTCATGAGTTTGGAGGCGCGATCGACCGACTCGTCGTCGTACACCCAGTGGATGCCGTCGGACATGATGTCGCGCACCTTCGTGTCGGGCCCGCGGCCTTCGGCGATGGCGCGGATCGCGATGTCGCGATCGGAAATCGCGCCGACCATCTTGTCGTTCTCGCTGACGGGCATCATCCCGAAGTCGCCGTCGCGCATGGCTTTGGCGGCGTCGCCGATGGTCGCGTCCGGGGCGATGACTTTCACGTCACGGCTCATCACGTCGCTGATCTTGTGCATGGTGTTCTCCTGTTGGGTCACCATGATGGCGATGCGCGGCCGCATGCCGCTGTAGGACAATGCCTTCGATGATCACCGTGTACTTCGCCACTGCCGACCAACCCGCGAAGCCGCAGCCGGTGCAGTGCGCGACGGAGCGCAGCCTGATGAAGGCCGCGCTCGCCGGCGGCATCGACGGCATCGCGGCCGACTGCGGCGGCATGATGACCTGCGGCACGTGTCACGTTTTCGTGCGCGAGCCCTTCGCGAGCCGGCTGCCGGCCCCCGGGGAGGACGAGAACGCCATGCTCGGCTACACCGCGGAGCCCCGCCGTGCGAACAGCCGCCTCGCCTGCCAGATCGCGCTGGACGATTCGCTGGACGGCCTCACGGTAGACTTGCCGCGCACCCAGTATTAGACCCCCAGCAGGACCCATCCCATGATTCTCGAAATCGCAGAAATCCGCATCGCCCCGGGCCAGCAGGCCGCCTTCGACGAGGCAATCCACCGCGCGCTCACCACCGTCGCGGTAAAGGCCAAGGGCATGCGCGGCTACAAGGTGAACAAGGGGATCGAATCGCCCGAGCGCTACGTGCTGCAGATCTTCTGGGACACGCTGGAGAACCACACGGTGGATTTCCGCGAAGGACCGCTGTTCCCGCAGTGGCGCGCCATCATCGGCCCGTTCTTCGCGAGCCCGCCGGTGGTCGAGCACTTCACCCTGGTGACGAAGTCCGACTGAGGACTCTCAACCGGCCTCGTGGCCCGCCACGAGCTTGCCGAGCAGCCCGACCAGCTGCACCCGCTCCTGCGCGTCGAGCGAGCCGAGAATGCGCGATTGCGCACGGGACACCGCGCGCTTCATCGCGACCGCGGCGGCCTCGCCGGAAGCCGTCACCCA